>CALWXQ010000004.1 GCA_944385545.1 uncultured Oscillospiraceae bacterium
GTAGTAGGGCGCCCAGTTGATCCGGGAGGAGACGATGAAGGTGTTGGGGCAGGCGGAGATGGTGGAGCCGTTGTAGGAGACGTTGGGCACGCCGGCGGTTTCGCAGGCGGTGGGAGCGCCCATGGAGTCGGCGTGCTGGCTGATGAGCTTGCAGCCGTTGGAAATCAGCTTGTTGGCGGCTTCCTTCTCGGCGGTCTCGTCATACCAGGAGCCGGTGAAGGTCACTTCCATGGTCACGCTGGGGCAGACGCTCTTGGCGCCCAGGTAGAAGGCGGTGTAGCCGGAGATCACTTCCGCGTAGGTGAACGCGCCTACATAGCCCATCTTGGCCTCCTCGGCGGTGAACTGACCGGCCTCGATCATCTCGTTGAGCTTCATACCGGCGGCCACACCGGCCAGGTAGCGGCCCTCATAGATGGAGGCGAAGGCGTTGTGGTAGTTGCTCAGGCCCTCGGTGTGGGCCTTGGTGCCGGTGGCGTGGCAGAACTGAACCTCGGGGAACTCCTTGGCGGCCTGGATCATGTAGTCCTCGTGGCCGAAGCTGTCGGCGAAGATCACGGTGCAGCCGTCGTCTACCAGCTCGCAGGCGGCGTCATAGCACTCCTGGCCCTCGGGGATGTTGGTGCGGAACACGTACTGCTCCTGGGTCAGGCCCAGGGCGGCGCAGGCCTCCTCGGCGGCGTTCATGAAGTTCAGGTCGTAGGTGGAGTTCTCGTCATGCAGGAAGATGAACCCAACCTTGATGTCGGCAGCGGCAGCGCCGTCCGTCTGGACAGGGGTGGTCTCGCCCTCTCCCTGGGTAGCGGCGGGGGCGTCGGAACCGGCGCCGCAGGCGGCGAACAGGCTCAGGCACAGCGCCAGGGTCAGAACAATGGCAGTGAGCTTTTTCATTTTCTTTTTCTCCTTTTTGTATGTAAATTTTAAGGATACACAATTCATTGGCGGCGGAACAGGATCCCGTTATCGTCCATCCGGTCGATGATGGCCAGGGACTCCACCCGGACGCCCTGGGTCCGCAGACCGTCGCCGCCGCCCTGGAAGCCCTTCTCTATGGCGGCGGCCACGCCCACCAGTTCCGCGCCGGCCTGGCGGATCAGCTCCATCAGACCCCGCAGGGCATGTCCGTTGGCAAGGAAATCGTCCACCAGCAGGATCCGGTCACCGGGGCGCAGATAGTTCCGGCTGACCACAATGTGGTAGTCCGTATTGTGGGTGAAGGAATGAACGGTGGAGGAATAGACCGCCCCGTCAACATTGCTGGTCTTGTGCTTTTTGGCGAAGACCATAGGCACCTGCATGGCCATCCCCGCGGCGGCGGCAATGGCGATGCCGGAGGCCTCGATGGTCATGATCTTGCTCACCCCTTCGCCGGCGTAGAGCCGGGCGATCTCCCGACCCATCTGGGCCAGGAACCGGGTGTCGATCTGCTGATTCAGGAAGCTGCCCACCTTCAGAATCCCGCCGGGGAGCACCTGCCCCTCCTGCAGGATCTTTTCTTCCATGAGCCTCATGTAAACGTCTCCTTTCGGTGGCAAAAAGGGCAGACTGTTTCCAGCCTGCCTACCGCATATAACGCCGCGTCAAAACAAAACAATGCACACAGGCCATGTGCGCATTTTCGTTTTTCACCAATAGTCGTGACTGATCGGCGTCACGGTAGAAACTTTCGGGCCATCCTTCCGAAATTATATCGGCTAGTATCCTATTTTTATGGGTTCATGGTATACAAAAAATTCACATTTGTCAACAATGTTCCCGAAAATGCGGCAGAATTTTCAATTCTGCCCAAAAAAGACGGTATATTTCCGCTGCTTTCCGGCATTTTTCTATCAATAAAAAACCTCCGCCGTTTTCCGGCGGCCCTCCCCGGGCGCCATCCGGCCCGGGGATCCTTTTTTTTCCTGGCGGGAATATCCTTTGGCGGATTTGGGTAGGATTATTCCAAATCCTCCAGGATGGTTCCCGGCTCGCCGGTAAAGGCAGACAGGACTTCCACCTGGATGCCGTGATCCCTGGCCAGGATCACGCTGCGGTCGTGGAGCACCTGGGCGCCCTGCTCCACCAGGGTCAGCATTTTCCCGTACCCGATCCGGCCGAATCGGGTGGCGTCGGGATAAAGCCTGGGATCCCGGTCATACACCCCGTCTACATCGGTAAAGATCTGGCACCGATCCGCCTTCAGCCAGGCGGCCAGGGCCACTGCCGTGGTATCCGAGCCGCCCCGGCCCAGGGTAGTGACGTCCCCCTCCGGGTCGACGCCCTGAAAGCCCGCCACCACCACCACTTTCCCGGCGTCCAGCTCCCGGCGGATTCGGGCGGTATCCACCTCCAGGATCCGGGCGTTGCCGTGGACGCCGTCGGTATGGATCCCCGCCTGCCAGCCGCTTAAGCTCACCGCCGGATAGCCCATAGCCCCCAGGGCCATGGCCATAAGTCCGGCGGACATCTGCTCACCGGCGGCAAGGTACGCGTCCATTTCCCGGGCGGAGCCTCGGCGGTTGACTTTGGACGCCTGGGCGATCAGCTCGTCGGTGGTGTCCGCCTGGGCGGAGACCACCAGCACCACCTGGTTTCCCTGCCGAACCAGTCCCGCCGTCCGCCGGGCGGCGGCGCGGATGCGTTCCAGATCCCCAAGGGAGGTTCCTCCGTATTTTTGCACCATCAGCATTTCGCATCCCTCCGGGCCTATCCTATGTCACCACCGGCCGAATGGTGCCGAAGACGTGAAAACGAGCCGCCCGAAGGGGGCGGCTCGCAGATGGAGCGGAATTGACTCAGCCGGCAAGAACCTCGGCCTTGACCACCCCCGGGGTGGTGGTCAGACGGCTCAGCAGTTCCTCCAGGGTTACGGTCAGATCGATGGTTTCGGCGGAGATGGTCACCACCGCGGTGCCGTTGGTGGGCACAATGGAGTTGATGGTGATGATGTTGGCATGGGTCTGGGCAAAGACCTTCAGGATCTCCGACAGCAGCCCCGGCTCGTCGTGGAGCAGCAGCTGGAAGGTGACGATCCGGCCGGTCATCATGTTCTGAAAAGGCAATACCGCGTCCCGGTATTTATAAAAGGCGCTGCGGCTGATTTCGGTCATCCGTGTGGCTTCGTTCACCGTGGCAGCCTCTCCGGTGGACAGCAGCCGCTTGGCCTCCGCCACCTTCAGGAACACCTCCGGCAGGGCGGACGCCTCCACGATATAATACTTCGGTTTTGTTGACATGACTTGCCTCCTCATGTTTAACGAACCGCCGAATCCATCGGCCGCGGCTTATGCCGAAACGGCTTGCGCCACTCCGGCGGCTGCAAAAAGCGGGAAATCCATACAGGATGCCTCTGCCGGTTTTATCAGTGGTTCTTCAAAAAAAGACGAAAACGTTCCCGCCTGAATAACATTTGTCTACACATTATGCATTGTACCACATTTTTCGAAAATTGCAACCCCTATCCTGTAATCGAACGGAGGTTTTCTATGCAGACCGGCCCCAAGCGCGTCCTTTCGTACCTGGCCCTGTTTTTGGGGGTGTGGCTGGGACTGCGGTATGTTCTGCCGCTGTTTTCCCCCTTCCTGCTGGGGCTGGGACTGGCCCTGGCGGCGGAGCCTATGGTTTCGTTCCTGAATCGCCGGGCCCGGGTGCCCCGTGGGGTCAGCGCGGGCATCGGGGTGAGTATGGCCTTCTGCTTCCTGGCCATGGTGCTGCTGCTGATCTGCGCCTTCTTGGTGCGGCAGCTGCGGATGCTGGCGGGGATCCTGCCGGATCTGGAGGGGGCTGCGGCCTCCGGAACCCGGCTGCTCCACAGCTGGCTGCTGGAGTTGGCGGGCCGCATGCCCCAGAGCGTTCAGCCGGTGCTGCGGGAGAATCTGTCCGCCCTGTTCTCCGACGGAGCGGCCCTGGTGGATGGGCTGCTGAGCTGGCTGGTGAGCCTGGCGGGGAATCTGCTCAGCCACATCCCGGACAGCGCCCTGGGCCTGGGCACCGCGGTGGTCTCCGGCTTCATGATCTCGGTGAAGCTGCCTCTGATCCGGCAATGGCTCCGGCGGCGGCTGTCCGGCCAGCGGCTTAAAACCCTGCTGGCCGCGGGGAAACGGATGCGCCGGGCGGTCATCGGATGGCTGATGGCCCAGTGCAAGCTCATGGGGGTGACCTTCGCCATTTTGCTAGGAGGGCTTTGGCTGCTGAAGATCCCCTATGCCCCGGCCTGGGCGGCGGGGATCAGCCTGGTGGATGTGCTGCCGGTGCTGGGGACGGGGACGGTGCTGCTGCCCTGGTCGCTCATCTGCCTGCTCCAAGGGGAGGGGGTAAAGGCCCTGGGCCTGGCCGGGGTCTATGTGATCATCACCCTGACCCGGTCGATGCTGGAGCCCAGGCTTCTGGGGCGGCATCTGGGCCTGGATCCCCTGGTGACGCTGATGGCCATGTACCTGGGCTATCAGCTCTGGGGGGTAGGGGGGATGCTCCTGGCTCCGGTGCTGGCGGTGGCGGCGGCGCAGCTGGCGCCGGAGGCCGGCAGGGAGGCCTCTTGAAGGCCGCTCTGTCCCCGATTCGGCAAACAGCGTCTGTTTTCACAGAAAAAGGCCGGAATACACCGGAACCGGCCTCGCATTTCCTACAAAAATCCATACCGCCTATTGTACATTCCGTTCCCTTTATGCTATAATAAAAAGAAAATGTAATTGCTGGGTGAGTGTAAAGGTGAAATACGGTATATGGAATGTGCGCCGTCCGGAGCCGGGGGCCGTCAATGCCCTGGCCGTAGACGGCTATTCCCCGCTGACGGCAATGGTGCTGGCAGCCCGGGGAATCCGGGACAGTGGGCAGGCCCACAAATACTTAGACTGCGGCGCGCCCCTGGCCGAGCCGCTGTTGATGACGGATATGGACAAGGCGGTTCGGCGGATAAGGCTGGCCCTGGAGCGGGGGGAGCGGATCGCGGTTTACGGCGATTATGACGTCGATGGCATCACCGCCACCTGTCTGCTGACGGACTTTCTGCGCCGCCGGGGCGGGGACTGCGTCTGCTACATCCCCGGCCGGCTGGAGGAGGGCTACGGCCTGAACCCCATGGCCCTGGGCCATCTCCATGACCAGGGCGTGAATCTCATCGTCACCGTGGACTGCGGCATCACCGCCATTGCCGAGGCGAGGCTGTGCCGGGAGCTGGGAATGGAGCTGGTGGTCACCGACCACCATGAGTGCAAGGAACGCCTGCCTGAGGCGGTGGCGGTGGTGGATCCTCACCGGCCTGACGGGGGATATCCCCATAAGAATCTGTCCGGCGTGGGGGTGGCCTTTAAGCTGGCCGCCGCCCTTTGCGGCGATCAGCAGACGGTGCTGGAGAGCTATGCCGATCTGGTCTGCCTGGGCACCGTCGCCGACGTCATGCCCCTGCTGGGGGAGAACCGCACCTTTGTGGCCAAGGGCCTTGCCGCCCTGTCCCATACCCGCCGCCCCGGACTGGCGGCGCTGATGGCGGAAAGCGGCTGCGATATCGCCGGTCTGAGCGTCGGCACCATTGGCTATACGCTGGCCCCCCGGATCAACGCCGCCGGGCGCATGGGCCAGATCGATCTGGCTGTGGAGCTGTTCCTTACCGAGGATCCCCGGCGGGCGGCGGAGGTGGCCCGGCAGCTGTGCGAGTTGAACCGGCTGCGCCAAAGCGTGGAGTCGGAGATCTACCAGCAGGCGGTGGACATGCTCCCCCATGGCCAGCCTCCGGAGGCCATCGTCCTGGCCGGGGAGACCTGGCATCAGGGCGTGGTTGGCATCGTCGCCAGCCGCATCGCTGAGGAATACGCCTGCCCCACCTTCCTGATCTGCCTGGACGGCGCCCACGGCAAGGCCAGCTCCCGCAGCTACGGAGGCTTTAACCTGTTTTCTTCCCTGACCGCTCTGTCGCCGCTGCTGGAAAGCTACGGCGGCCACGAGCTGGCGGCGGGGTTTACCATTACCCGGGCCAACATCCCGGAATTCCGCCGCCGGGTCTGCGCTCTGGCCGCGGACTACTACGAGGACGGCGCTCCCCGCACCGCTTTGGACGTGGACTGCGCCGTCCAGCCGGAGCTGCTGACCATTCCCAATATCGACGCGCTGTCGGCCCTGGAGCCTTGCGGCAACGGCTGCCCCAAGCCGTTGCTGATGCTGAAGGATCTGACCATTGAGCGCATTACCATGGTAGGGGGCGGACGGCATATGCGCCTGCGGCTGCGGAGCGGACGGCATACCCTGGGAGCCATCTGCTTCTGCGCCACGGCGGAGTCCTTCTTCATTCGTCAGGGGGATCAGGTGGACGTGGCCTTTACCCCCCAGGTCAACGAGTTCCGGGGAGAACGCAGCGTCCAGCTGAACATTGTGGACATCCGGCCCAGCTGCCACGCTGCGTGCTCGCCGGGAATCTCCGACTACCGGGCGCTGAAGGAAGACCGGCTCACCCCCGCCGACGCGGCCCGGCTGCTGCCGGACAGGCAGACCCTGGCGCTGGTGTGGCGGTATCTGGCCTCGGAGACCGCGCCGACGGCGCCGGAA
The DNA here is from genome assembly GCA_944385545.1 of uncultured Oscillospiraceae bacterium. Lineage (GTDB taxonomy): Bacteria > Bacillota > Clostridia > Oscillospirales > Oscillospiraceae > Faecousia. The sequence continues at coordinate 6,517 of CALWXQ010000004.1, forward strand.
TCCCCTCTGTGTCTGTGCCGCAAGATCGTGCGCCGGACAGAAAAGCCCCTGAGCCTGGGCCAGCTGCTGGCCTGCCTGGATATTTTTCAGGATGTGGGCCTGGTTCAGATCCAGCGGCAGCATAAATGCATCCGAATCTGCCTGTCCCCCGGAGAGGGGAAGGCGGATCTGAACCGGAGCCGTACCATGCAGCGGCTGCTGCATGGACTGGAAGGCTCCCGGTGACGTTTTTCAATGCCACGATATGCCCCTCCAGGAAAGAGAGCTGAATCACATGGAAACTTTTGAAGAACACTACGCATCCATGCGGCAGACCATCCAAAAGCATATGCCCAACGCCGACATGGCTCTGATCGACCGGGCGGTGGAGTATGCCAATGTCAAGCATGAATTCCAGAAGCGCAAGGACGGCTCCCCCTATATCATCCACCCTCTGGCGGTGGCGGAGGTTGTGGCGGAGATGGGCCTGGATCAGGACGCCATTCTGGGCGCTCTGCTCCACGACTGCATCGAAGATACCGACGCCTCCCACGAGGAAATCGAGAAGCTGTTCGGCGGCACGGTGGCGCAGCTGGTGGAAGGGGTCACCAAGCTGACCCGGGCCAACTTCTCCACCTCCGAGCAGGCCCAGATGGAGAACCTGCGGAAAATGTTCATGGCCATGTCCAAGGACATCCGGGTGGTGCTGATCAAGATCGCCGACCGGCTGCATAACATGCGCACCATGCAGTACCAGACGCCCGCCAAGCAGATCAGCAAATGCCAGGAGACCATGGACATCTACGCCCCCCTGGCCCACCGCCTGGGTATGCAGAAAATCAAATGGGAGCTGGAAGACCTGTCCATGCAGTACCTGGCCCCGGGTGAGTACGATGAGATCATGACCTACCTGCGGGCCCATAAGGAGCAGGACGAGACCTTCATGCGCACCATCCAGGGCAAGATCACCCAGCGGCTGACCAATATGGGCATCCGCAACAATACCTACGGGCGGATCAAGCATGTCTATTCCATTTACCGCAAGATGCAGGCCCAGGGCAAGACCATTGACGAGCTGTATGACATCTACGCCTTCCGGGTGATCGTGGACTCCATTCCCGACTGCTACAACGTTCTGGGCCATGTCCACGACCTGTTCAACCTGGTGCCGGGCCGGTTCAAGGACTATATCTCCACCCCCAAGCCCAACATGTACCAGTCTCTGCACACCACCGTCATCGGCTCCCAGGGCATCCCCTTCGAGGTGCAGATCCGAACCTGGGAAATGCACGAGACGGCGGAATACGGCATCGCCGCCCACTGGAAGTATAAGCAAGGCTCCGGCGGCGGCAGCGAGAAGGACTTCGAGTGGGTGCGGCGGCTGCTGGAGACGCAGCAGGATTCCGATACGGAAGAATTCGTCCAGTCCATGAAGATCGATATGTTCGACGACGAGGTGTTCGTCTACACACCCAAGGGTCGGATCGTCTCCCTGCCGGCGGACTCCACCCCCATCGATTTCGCCTATGCCATCCACTCCGGGGTGGGCAACGCCATGATCGGCGCCAAGATCAACAACCGCATCGCCAACATCGACGCCCAGCTGCACAACGGCGATATCGTGGAAATCCTCACCTCCAAGTCCGCCAAAGGCCCCAGCCGGGACTGGCTGAGCATCTGCAAGTCCAACCAGGCCCGGACAAAGATCAAGCAGTGGTTCAAGAAGGAGAAGCGGGAGGAGAACATCATCCACGGCAAGGCCGCCTTCGAAGCGGAGATGAAGCGGGTGGGCCTGCCCATGTCCGCCCTTTCCGATCCGGAGCTGGAAGCCCAGGTGTTGAAGAAGCTGTCCTCCTTCGATACCTGGGACGATATGTACGCCGCCATCGGCTACGGCGGACTCACCGCCTCCAAGGCGGTGGGCCGGGTTCGGGACGACATCGCCCGGGCGGTGAAGGCCCAGGCTACGGACAAGCTCAACCAGAACCCCCTGCGAATGAAGCCGGACAGCGAAGCGGTTATACGCAACCGCCACGCCGTCAACGGCGTCATTGTAGAGGACATTGATTCGTGCATGATCAAGTTTGCCAAATGCTGCACTCCGGTGCCCGGGGACGCCATTGTGGGCTTCATCACCAAGGGCTTCGGCGTCAGCGTCCATCGGGCGGACTGCCCCAACGCCCAGAGCCGGAACGATCCCCGGCAAGCCGCCCGGTGGGTACGGGTGCGCTGGGCTGCCCAGGATGAGCAGCCCTTCGATACCACCCTGGAGCTGGACTGCATCACCAGAGACGGTCTGCTGCTGGATGTGGCTACGGTGATGACCACCGCCCGGGTTCGGGTGAAGGAGCTGTACGGCAAGGATCTGCCCGGCGGGCGGAGTACCTTCACCGTCCGCTTCCAGGTTCGGGACGTGGCGGAGCTGGAATCCATCCGGAAAAAGCTGCTGAATGTCCGGGATGTGGTCGGCTCCCGGCGGGGCCAGAATTGAGAGGGTTTGCATGCGAGCTGTATTGACAAGAGTTTCCCGCGCTTCTGTGACCATCGACGGGGAAGTGGTGGGCAAGATCGGCAGGGGCTTTCTCATTCTTTTGGGGGTTGGCCCCCGGGACACCTCCCGGGAGTGCCAATATCTGGCGGAGAAAGCCCTTGGCCTTCGGATCTTCACCGATGAAAACGACAAAATGAACCTGGGGCTGGAGGCGGTGCAGGGGGAAGTGCTGGTGGTCAGCCAGTTCACCCTTTACGGCAACTGCCGCAAGGGCCGCCGTCCCAGCTTCACCGATGCCGCCCCGCCGGAGCTGGGGGAGCGGCTGTATGAAGAATTTCTGGAGCACTGCGCCCGGCTGGGATATCCGCCGCAGCACGGCCGGTTCGGCGCCTCCATGGAGGTTGCCTCGGTGAACGACGGGCCGGTGACGCTGCTGCTGGACACCGACCAGCTCATGGACGCCCCCCGGCGGGGCTGAGGAGGAAGAATTATGCCGAACATCCATACCCTGTCTCTGGGAGCATACCAGACCAATTGCTACATCTTCCATGGGGAAGGGAGTAAAACCTGCTGTCTGGTGGATCCGGGCTATGAGCCGGAGACTGTGCTGGCAGAGCTGGCCCGGCTGGGCCTGACCCCGGAGGCCATCCTGCTCACCCACGGCCATTTTGACCATGTGGGCGCCGTCCGGGCCATTGCCGGGCAGACCGGCTGCCCGGTCTACCTCTGTCCGGAGGAGCTGTCCATGCCTCCTATGATGACCGCAGGGCCGCTGTACTACACCCATACCTACACGGAAGGGGACTGCCTGACCCTGGCAGGGACGCACATCGCCGTGCTCCACACCCCGGGCCATACCCCCGGCTCGGTGTGCCTGAAGGTGGAGAACGCCTTGTTCAGCGGAGATACCCTGTTCGCCGGGAGCTGCGGCCGTACCGACCTGCCCGGTGGGGATTGGGACACCATCCGCGGATCCCTGGCCCGGCTGGCAGCCATAGAGGAAGACCTGGCTGTCTTCCCCGGCCATGGAGAGGCCACCACCCTGGCTGTGGAAAAACGATATAACCCGTACATGAGATAACGACTATGGATTTGAAATTGATCGGTCACGACGACCGTTATGCCGTGGAGCAGCTGCAAATGTCCCTGTTCCCCGGGGATTCGCCCGGGGAGGCGGTAAGCGCCCTGCACCGGGGCAAGACCTGGCTCACCGCGGTGACCAGGATCACCCTGGACGGCAGGACTGTCACCCGCCGGCGGCGGGTAAGGGCCGGGGAGGAAACCGTGCGCCTGCGGCGGCGGGCCTTGCAGCAGAGCTATTATCTGGCGGCCCGGGAATTTCTCCCCGGGCCGCCTCCCTGGGGGGCCTTGGCCGGGGTTCGGCCCACCAAGCTCACCACCCGGCATATGCTGGAGGGGGGCACCCCCGCTTCCGCGGAGAAGCTTTTGAAGGATGTGTACTATGTCACCCCCAGCCGGCGGAAGCTGGCGGTGGACTGCTCCGCCGCCACCGTCCGGGCGGCGGGACTGTTGGAGCCTGGGGACGTGTCGGTGTATGTGGGCATCCCATTCTGCCCCACCCGCTGCGCCTATTGCAGCTTCGTCAGCCGCACCATCGGCAAGCAGACACAGCTGCTGGAGCCTTACCTGGAGGCCCTGATCCGGGAGCTGACCCTTACCGGAGAGCTGCTGAAGGATTCCGGACGCCGGGCGCGCACGGTGTACATCGGCGGCGGGACTCCCACCACCCTGTCCACGGCCCAGATGATCCGGCTGCTGGAGGCCGTGGGCCGGACGCTGGATCTTTCCCGGTGCCTGGAATTTACCGTGGAGGGCGGCCGCCCGGACACCCTGGACTTAGAAAAGCTCCGGGCCATCCGGGATCACGGCGCCGACCGCATGAGTATCAACCCCCAGACCATGGAGGACGGGGTGCTCCGGGCCTGCGGCCGTCACCACACCGCCGACGATGTGCTCCGGGCCTACAGCCAGGCCCGGGAGGCGGGCTTTGCCGCCATCAATATGGATCTTATCGCGGGTCTGCCCGGGGACAGCCCCCAGGGCTTCCGCCGCTCCCTGGACACGGTGGCGGCGCTGAACCCCGACAACATCACCGTCCACACCCTGGCGCTGAAGAAGGGGGCTGACCTGTTTCAGAGCCGGGAGGGCCTGGCTTCCGCCGGGGATGTGGCTGACATGGTGGACTATGCCGGCCGGACGCTGCGTGCCCTTGACTACAAGCCCTACTACCTCTACCGCCAGAAGTACATGTCCGGCAGCTTTGAAAACGTAGGCTGGAGCCGGGAGGGAACGGACTGCCTGTATAACATCTACATGATGGAGGAGGTTCATACCATCCTGTCTATCGGCGGCGGGGGGATGAACAAGGTGAATTTCCCTGATGGCAGCCTTCGCCGGTTCCACAACCCCAAATTTCCGGAGCAGTATATGCAGATGCTCGACACCGTTTTACAGCAGAAGCGGGAATTGTTTGCCCTGATGGACAGCATGTGACCCCTTTTGCCCCAGGAAAGGAATGACCCGCTTGGATGCTTTGATCTCCAACGTCACCGCGGTGACCATGAATCCCCAGATGGATGTGATCTTCGGCGCCTATATCGCCATTGATAAGGGCAAGATCCTCTCCATTACCAAAAATCCCCCTGCCCAGCCCCCCAAGACCATCATCGACGGCACCGGCATGGTGGCTATCCCCGGTCTGATCAACTGCCATACCCACCTGGCGACCGCTGTGCTGCGCAGCCTGCTGGACGATCTGGGCAATACCCAGGCCCTCCAGGCCCTGCTGCAAAAGGAGGCGGCCATGGATTCCCGGATGGCCAAGGCCGCGGCCCTGCTGGCCGTTGCCGAGTGCCTGCGCTTCGGTGTGACCTCGGTGTCGGATCTGTACTACTACCCCGACGCCACGGCCCAGGCGGTGGCCCAGTCCGGGATCAAGGCCAATCTGGCCATGTCCAGCTACCGCTTCATCGACCAGAACGAGGACTTTGACTTTGAAACCGACGAGCAGTGCCGGGAGCTGGTGAAGGTCACGGAGAAATGGCACGGTTACGACGGCGGCCGGATCCGCATAGACGCCGGGATCTACGCCGAATACACCAGCAACTATAAGCTCTGGGAGGGCCTGGTGGGCTACGCCTGGGAGAAGGGCCTGGGGATGCAGCTGCATCTGGCCCAGACCCAGGGGGAAGTTGACTCCTGCCTGGATCGCACCGGTATGGGCCCCGGGGAACTGCTCAGCTGCCACGGGATGTTCACTGTCCCCACCACCGCCGCGGGCTGTACATATCTTTCCCCTGAGGAGCGTAAACTACTGGGGAAGAAGAAGGTCACCGCCGTGGCTACCCCCCTGGCCGCCAGCAAAAGCGGACTGGCGGCAACCCCCATGGCGGACTGCCTGAAGGCGGGGATGAACGTGGCCCTGGGTACCGGCGGCGCGGTGGAGTGCGGCAATCTGGACATGTTCGAAACCATGCGCTATGCCGCCATGAACGCCCGTCAGGCGGGGGAGGATCCCTCCGCCCTGCCCGCCCAGGCGGCCCTGCTTATGGCCACCGTCACCGGCGCCCAGGCTCAGGGCCGGGCCAAGGAGTGCGGCATGCTGGCCCCGGGAATGGACGCGGACGTGGTGCTGGTGGACTTCTCCGCTCCCCACCTGATGCCCTGCCACAATGTGCTCAACGCCCTGGTCTGGTCTGCCAAGGGCGGAGACGTGGCCATGACCATGGTTCGGGGCAGGATCCTCTACCAAAACGGCGCCTTCCCCACCATCGACCTGAAGGAAGTGGTGACGGAGCTGACGGAGTACGCCATCCCCCATCTGTTTGCCCAGACCCAGCAAGGAGGCAGCCATGTCTGATACCAAGAACCAGCAGAATTTCCTCCAGGGTACCGCGCTGCTGGCCGTAGCCACGGCCATTGTCAAGATCATCGGCGCCCTGTACAAAATTCCCCTCAACGCCATCATCGGCGAGCGGGGGTTCGGCTATTTCAATACCGCCTACGAGATCTACAATGTGCTTCTGATGATCTCCACCGCCGGACTGCCGGTGGCCATGAGCCGGATGATCTCCCAGGCCAATTCCCTGGGTCATTATAACCAGGTGCGCCGGACCTACCGAACCTGCCGGGGGATCTTCCTGGGGCTGGGCATCAGCGGCGGCTTGCTGATGACGGTGTTCTGCCGGGAGCTGGCCGCCTTCCAGAACCAGCCTGACGCCTGGGCGGCCATCGGCTGCCTCGGCCCCTGCGCCCTGCTGATCTGCGTTATGAGCACCTACCGGGGCTTCTTCCAGGGCCAGGGCAATATGCTGCCGACCTCCGTCTCCCAGGTGCTGGAGGCGGTGGTGAAGCTCATCGTGGGCATCGCCGCGGCCCTTGCGTTCCTGAAGGTTACAGGCAGCATCCCCCTGGCCGCCGGCGGCGCCATTCTGGGGGTTACTGCCAGCTGCCTGGTGTCGTCGGTCTACCTGTTCAGCCGGTTCCACAGAAGCTTTGCCCTGCTCCCCCTGTCCGGAGAGGATCCCCGTTCCTACGGGGAGACCGCCAAGGGTCTGCTGCTCATCGCCGTGCCTATCACCGTCGGCTCCGCGGGCTTGCAGATATTGACCATGCTGGAAACCAAGATCTATATGGGCCAGCTGCTCTCCCTGGGCTACAGTCAAAGCGCCGCGGATGTCATGCGGGGCATTTACGGCATGACCCAGACCATTTTTAACATGCCCTGCGCCTTCATCACCCCCATTACCATCAGCATCATCCCCGCCATTACCGCCCAGCTGACCCTGTGCAACGACCAGGGGGCCAAGGCCACCGAGGAATCCGCCGTCCGGGTCACCGGTCTGGTATCCATGCCCTGCGCCCTGGGACTGGCGCTGATGGCCGAGCCGGTGACCGCTCTGCTGGGAGGCTACAGCGGCGAGAATCTGGTTCTTGCTACCAAGCTGATGACCATTCTGGGGATCAGCATCGCCTTCAACGCGGTGGTGCTGGTGACCACCGCCATTATGCAGGCCCACGGCCGGGCGGTTCGTCCGGTAATCAATATGCTGATCGGCGGCGTGCTGAAGCTGGCGGCGGTGTATATCCTCACCGGCAATCCCAACATCGGTATCGTGGGCACCCCCATCGGCACCCTGCTGTGCTATGCCGCCATCTCGGTGCTGAACCTGTTCTCCATGAAGACCCTGCTCAAGAACCCTCCGGCGGTGCTTCGGAACCTGGCCCGCTCCTTCCTGTCCGCCGCTGTGATGGGGCTATTCGTCTGGGGCGCCCTGGAGGGGCTGAAGGCCCTGGGCATCACCAGCTATCTGATCCTGTGCCCGCTGCCCATCGCCCTGGGCATGGCGGTATACCTGGCGGCGGCTTTGAAGTTCAAGGCCATCACCCGGGAAGACTGCCTGCTGCTTCCCAAAGGCGAGAAGGTGGTAAAACTCCTGAAATTATAAAAATCCGAAAAAATAGCTTGCATTTTTCCGGTAGTTATGTTAATCTAGATTCGATTTTTCGCAATAAGCCCAACTGCGGGTAGCCGCAGCGTCCGGGCGCTGCTACTATAGGAGAGGAGAAAAACAATACCTATGAATAAGACGGAACTCATTACCGCCGCCGCCGAAAGCGCCGGCCTGACCAAGAAGGATACTGAGCGGGTGCTTTCCGCTGCTTTTGACGCCATTACCGCCGCCCTGGTCAAGGGGGAGAAGGTTCAGCTGTCCGGCTTCGGCACCTTTGAGACCAAGCACAGAGACGCCCGCACCGGCCGCAACCCCCACACCCGGGAGACCATTGAGATCCCTGCCACCCGCGTGCCGGTGTTCAAGCCCAGCAAGGCTCTGAAGGACAACGTGGCCAAGTAAGCTATGCGTCTGGATAAGTTTCTCAAGGTATCCCGGCTGATTAAGCGCCGCAGCGTAGCCAACGAAGCCTGTGACAACGGCCGCATCAGCGTGAACGGTCGGGTGGTGAAGGCCAGCTACGATGTGAAGGTAGGGGATCGGATCGAGATTGCCATGGGCACCAGAACGGTGGCCGTGGAGGTTTTGCAGGTGGCGGAGGCCGTCCGCAAGGACGACGCCTCGGCCATGTACAAGGAATTATAAAAAATGGGTTGTCTCGAAACGTTTGTTTTGAGACAACCCATTTTTATGCGCGGAGGGCCGCGTCCTCAGGCAAAGCGGCGCAGCCGCCGGGAGATGGCGTAGGCCAGGGCGATCTTCACCCCGTCAGGCAGTAGGTAGGGGAGCACACACTTAACCACCACCGCGACCAGGCCGATCCCGCCGCCGGCGTAGACCTGGAACCACAGACTGCCGCACAGGTAGCACACAGCCATCCCCAGGGCCATGGACACAGGCACGGCTGCCTTGCCCAGGGACTTGGCAGGCTTCTCCAAGGCCCAGTAGACCAGGCCGGACAGGAGGAAGCCCCAGATGTAGCCTCCGGTGATCCCCACCAGGGAGCCGATGCCCCCTTTGAAGCCGGAGAATACCGGCAGGCCCACCGCTCCCAGCAGCAGGTAGATCAGGATGCTCAGGCTGCCCCATTTGCCGCCCAAAACGCCCAGGGTCAGGAACACGGCAAAGGTCTGCATGGTAAAGGCGATGTCCAGCACCGGGACGCTGATCCAGGCGCAGATGGCGGTCAGGGCGGCAAACAGGCTGCACAGCAGCATTTTTCGCAGGTTCTTCATAGCAATTCCTCTCTTTTCTTTCTTTTAAAGAAACGCTTGCCCAGTGAATCAAAGCTTCATTGGTTTCCCGGTGTGGGGCAAACGCAGTCGCTGCCCGCGGCGGCGGGCAGCGGCGCGGGAGGCACGGCATTGGGTCATTGGCCTCCGTGAAGATATTTGTAGTCCCAGTCCAGATCGAACAGCTTGTTCCCCATTTCCATGGGACAGCCGGTGGTCAGATCGTCCGCCAGCTCCTGAAGGGTCTGGGCCGGTTCCAGGCACTCGATGTAAAAATCCGGCAGGGCTTCCTCCCCCAGCCGCAGGCCCAGAATGGCTCCGGTGATGGCGCCTACAGCGGCGCTGCGTCCGGAGTGGTTCACCGCGGCGATCATGGCGCTGTCAAAATCTCCCCGGCTGACCAGGCAGGCGTAGATGGCTCCGGCCAGCACCCGGGCGGCGTCGTCACAGTCCAGGCGCTCCATGACCTCCACCTGATTCAGCCCCGGGGATTCGGCATAGGTGATGGCGTGGCGGACGGCGGTGGCGATGTCGTAGGCCTGGCTGTACTGATGGCCGAACTGCTCCTTCATCACCTCCACCGTCTGAAGCACCAGAGGCTTCAGCGGGACGGTGGGATGCTCCACCAGGCCGCTGATGATGCAGGCCAGCGCCGCTCCGGAGAGGAAGGCCGTGGGGCTCCCGTGGGTCAGGGCCACCGCCTCCGCTCCCAGGCGCAGGATCTCTCCCCGGCTGATCCGATCCTTGTCATAAAACAGCCCCACGCCGATGGCGGAGGTAAGGGCGCTGGGACTGCTGAAGTTGTTCACCGGCGCTTCCGGCGAGCCCAGCACCTGGCGGCTCAGGGTGTCCAGCATCCGGGTGTCCATGCAGTGGCGGCGGCACAGGTCGCTTCTGCGCAGCAGCCAGCAGTAGCTCCGGCTGGGACGGCCCCAGGGACGCTGGGAGGCGGCCCATTCCCGGCTGCTCAGCTCAATATACTTGATGAAGGGGGCCATTTTTCCCAACATCTGCCCCCGGGTCAGACCGAACAGCAGGCCGTTGCAGGTAAAGGCGGCCAGCTGGGTGTAGGAGGTGACGTCGGCATAGCCGTTGACCAGGTCATAGCCCAGCAAGCCGTTGGGGCCGTAGTCCTCCCGGATCTCCTGCCAGCTGCGGCTGTCCACTGTATAACCCATAGCGTCCCCTACAGCCAGGCCCAGAAGGCACCCGCGATAGGATGACTGCGACAGCGCCATATCCGTCCCCTCCTTCCGGTGATGTTTCTCCATTTTATTATAGCCCCGCCATGGGAAAAAGGCAAGTAAAATATCCCTTTCGGAGGCGTGGAGTTTACATAATTAACCAAGCGCCTCCCACAGCAGGGTCAGGGCCTGCTCCAGCTGGGATTCCTGGACACCGGAGTAGTTCACCACCAGGCAGTGCCGGTCGGCGGAGCTGTCGTGGTAGTATTCGCTCAGGGCCTTCACCCGGACGCCCAGGTCTGCCAGGCGCCCCGTCAGTTCCTGGTCGGACAGCCGGGTCTGTACCCGCACCAGGAAGTGCAGCCCCGCGTCCTGCTCCAGGATCTCCAATCTGGGGGCCAGGGGCGAAGCTTCCAGCATGGCGATGACGGTGTTGCGGCGGTTTTTGTAAAAGCGGCGCATGCGGTTGATGTGCTTTTCGAAGCAGCCCTCCCGCAGGAATCGGGCGAGGGTGTACTGCTCGAAGCTGGCCACGGTGCAGCTGTAGAATCCCAGATCCCGCTGGAACCGGGCCATAAGCTCCGGGGGCAGCACCATATAGCTGATTCGGATGGAAGGGGCCAGACTTTTGGAAAAGGTGTTCATATAGATCACCCGCCCCCGGCTGTCCAGGGAGGCCATGGCGGGCATGGGGCGGGCATGGAAGCGGAACTCGCTGTCGTAATCGTCTTCAATGATCCACTTGTCCGTACCGGCCCAGGCCAGCAGCTCCCGGCGGCGATCCAGAGGGGTGACCAGGCCTGTGGGGAAGTGGTGGCTGGGGGATATGTGGAGCACCTGGGCCTTCCCCAGGGCGGAGGGGATCACCCCCCGGCTGTCCATGGGGGCGCTGACGCAGCTGACGCCGCCGGCAGCGTAGATCTTGCGGATCTTGTCATAGCCCGGCTCCTCCACGGCGTAGACCAGATCCCGGCCCAACAGCTGTAGCAGCAGATTATACAGAAAATCCGTGCCCGCGCCGACCAAAATGTTCTGCGGATCCACCCGCAGGCCCCGGAAGGCCAGCAGGTGCTCTCCGATGGCCTGACGCAGCTCCGGGATGCCCCGGTTGGGCAGGGGCTGCAGCAGCGTCCGGCCGTAATCCAGCATCACGCCCCGCTGGAGGCGGCTCCATACGGAGAAGGGGAATTGTCCCGTGCCGTTGGCGGTCAGATCCAGCAGCGGTTCCGGGATGGCTCGGGCCGGGGCGCGGGGCTGGGGAAGCTGGATCCGGGGGCGGCGCTCCACCGCCTCCACAAAGTAGCCCACCTTTTCCCGGGAGCGGATGTAGCCCTCCGCCAGAAGCTGGTCATAGGCGGCCTCCACGGTGATCTTGCTTACCTCCAGATTCTGGGCCAAGGCCCGCTTGGAAGGCAGCTTCTCCCCGGGAGCCAGGGCGCCGCTGAGGATGTCCTCCCGGATGCAGCGGTATAGGGCCTCGTACAGCGGGATCCCCGGCGCCTTTTTCAGATCGTAGGTCAGCATGGCGTTTCCTCCCGCCGGGGAAAGCCCGCCTGCCTGTCCCAGATCACCAGCAGGCTGCCCCGGGCCACCCGAATTACCGCTTCCTGCCCGGTGAAGTGGTTGCTGACCCCCAGGGGGAAGTCGCTGGTCAGCACCCCGTCCTCCAGGGAGTAGCCCAGGCCCCGGATATGGACGCCCCGGGCGTCAGGCCCGATGCAGAACAGGGAGATCCCGCCCCGGCAGCCGGAGGGAAAAGTAATGGCGCCGTCCCTGACCACGGTGACCAGGGTATCCCTGCCCACCAGGTAGCCCCAGGCGCCCCGGGCGCATAGGAACGCCAGGGTCTGGAAATTGGCCACGGTATGATCCAGCCGGGGGCCGTCCAGACTGCCGTAGAGGAGGAACTCCCGATATCCCAGAGCCAGACCCCGGCGCACCGCCAGCAGGGCGTCGGTATCGTCCTTTTCCACGGGATAAACCAGGGCGCTGTCCGGGGTGTAGCCCAGGGAGTCAAAGTCCCCCAGGATCTCCCGGGGGACGATCCCCAAGGCCTGGGTATGCCGCAGCCCTCCGTCGGCGGCGATCACATAGTCCCCCGCCTCCAAAGGACGCGCCGGAGCGTCAAATTCCCCGGCGCAGAAGATTACACACCGATCCAAAGCCCCACCTGCTTTCTTCGTCATTTCTCAGACCATTATACCACAGCCCGGGGAAAAGAGAAAGGCAAAATTAAACCGCGCGCTTCCCAAACCGGGAAGCGCGCGATCCGCGTTATTTTTGCCCGTAATAGGCGTTGGGGCCGTGCTTGCGCAGAAAGTGCTTATCCTGGATCCACTGGGGAGCCGGCCCGGCGCTGGGGTTCAGCAGCTCGGTGAAGAAGGCCATTTTGGCCACTTCCTCCAGCACCACGGCGTGATACACCGCCTGGGCGGCGTCTTTTCCCCAGGTGAAGGGGCCGTGGTTCCGGCAGACCACCGCCGGAACGAATTTGGGGCGGATGTTCCGGCTGTGGAAGGTTTCCACAATGACCTTGCCGGTGTTGGTTTCGTAGTCTTCTTCAATTTCTTCCGGCGTCAGGCTCCGGGCGCAGGGAATGTCCCCGTAGAAATAGTCGGCGTGGGTGGTGCCGTAGGCGGGGATGTCCCGGCCCGCCTGGGCCCAGGCCACCGCCATGGGGGAATGGGTATGGACAATGCCTCCCATCTCCGGGAAGGCCTTGTACAGTTCCAGGTGGGTCTTGGTGTCGGAGGAGGGGTTCAGCTTTCCTTCCACTTTGTTTCCGGCTAAATCCATGACCACCAGATCTTCCGGGCGCAGTTCATCGTACTCCACCCCGCTGGGCTTGATGACGAACAGTCCCTTCTCCCGGTCAATGCCGGAGACGTTGCCCCAGGTATAGGTTACCAGACCCCGCCGGGGCAGCTCCATATTGGCCTGATAAACCGCTTGCTTCAATTCTTCCAGCATAACTTTCTCCTTATATGCCCTTCAGCTTCCATGCCAGGTCGTTGATCCACATTTGCTGGGGCGAAGGTATGGCACCAGGTAACGACACCGGCGCAGGTTTCATCGTAGTTGGCCTGCCGAACCACCTGGGTAATCTCGGCGCTGGTCTTGGCGGTGAGCTTGTATACCAGGGGATAGGGCAGCGCCGGGGCTGAGCTTCTTTGCCATTTCCGCCGCCCGGACGGCCACGGTGTCCAGCACCTTGGGGCCGTACAGAAACTGAGAGCCGACTACAAACCAGAATTCATATTTGCGCATTGTTGGTTGCTTGCATCGTTCAGATAACTTCCACGGCCTTGCGCTCCACTTCCAGCAGCTGCCGATAGCTGCGGATATAGGCGTTGAAGCCATCCACATCGACTGGGTCGGGAGGCACGGTGGTTCCCCGGGCATCCCGGAAAACCTTGCCGCTGAGGAACTGCTCCAGAGATTCCCCGGCTTCGCCGGTGAGCATGTAGGCCGCCAGCAGAGCCATGCCGTAGGGGCCGCCTTCACCGGCGGTCTGCATGCAGGTGACAGGGGCGTTGCAGGCGGCGGCCATGTACTTCTGCCCCACCAACGGGGTCTTGAACAGCCCCCCGTGACCGGTGAGGGAGTCGATGGCCACCTGCTCCCGGGCCAGAATGTCCATGCCGATTTTCAGGGTGGACATGGTGGAGTAGAGCTGGGCGCGGAAGAAGTTCGCCAGGGTGAATTTCGCTTCCGGGGTGCGCAGCACCACAGGACGGCCCGCGTCCATGTGGGTAACCCCTTCGCCGGCCAGGTAATTGCACACCAGTATGCCGCCGCAGTCGGGATCCCCTTCCAGGGACGTTTGGTACAGCCGGGTATACAGATCTCCGGTGGTCGGCTCGGCACCGAAAAGCCGGGCCGCCTCCCCCAAAACGCCTACCCAGGCGTTGGTGTCATTGGTGCAGTTGTTGCAGTGAACCATGGCCACGTCCTTGCCGGTGGGCGTGGTGACCACGTCGATCTCCTCGTGGACAGCCTTCAAAGGACGCTCCAAAACCACCATGGAGAAGATGGAGGTGCCCGCGGAGACGTTGCCCGTCCGGGGAGCCACGGCGTTGGTGGCGGTCATGCCGGTGCCTGCGTCGCCTTCCGCCGGAGCGAAGGGAACGCCGGGAACCAGCAGACCGTCCAGCAGAGCCGCGCCGGCTTCGGTAAGGGCGCCCGCCTGGTCGCCGGCCACCAAAACCTGGGGAAGGATCTCCTCCAAGGCCCAGGGCAGGCCCCGGGGAGCGATCAGCGCGTTAAATTTCTCCAGCATCCGCTGGTCATAGCACAGGCGTTCCGAGTCAATGGGAAACATGCCGGAAGCCTCGCCGATGCCCACGGCGTTCACCCCGGTGAGCATGTAATGGACGTAGCCTGCCAGGGTGGTGATGTGGGCGATGTGAGGAACGTGGGCCTCGCCGTTCAGCACCGCCTGGTACAGGTGGGAAATGCTCCAGCGCTGGGGGATGTTGAAGCCGAACAATTCCGTCAGCTCCGCCGCCGCGGGAGCGGTGATGGTATTCTGCCAGGTGCGGAAGGGAACTAACAGGTTCCAGTCCTTGTCAAAGGCCAGATAGCCGTGCATCATGGCGGAGACGCCCATGGCGGCGATGGCCTCCCGGTGCTCCACCGCGGACAGGGCGGCCTTCAGTCCCTTCCAGACCTGGGCCAGATCATACGTCCAGATGCCGTTTTCAAAGCTGCTTTTCCAGGTGTAGTCCCCGGAAGACACCGGCTGAAAGGCACTGTCAATGGCCACCGCCTTGATCCGGGTAGAGCCAAGCTCAATGCCCAGGACGGTTGCCGGGTTTATCAGGGTATCCATCATTGGATTGCCTCCTTTGCCTGAAATGGGAAGGTGTTCAGCGCTTGGCCTTGTTCTTTCGCGGCAGCACCAGGCTCTGGATCACCAGGAACAGGCAGCTCATGGCGGCTACGGTGGTGTTGGGCCGCCAAGCCTCCTTTGATAACGTTTTTTTCGTGTTTGCGGGGCGGCTTATTGGAACGGCTCCCGCTGCTTACCAGTAAAGTATAACCCTTTTGACCACTGCTGTCAATAATATGTGCGGAACGATTGCGGATTTCGTGGAAGAACAACAATACAAATTTAAAAAATGAAAAAGTGAAAACGGGAATTAGGAAATAAACTTAGTTAAAAAATTCATGAAAACCAAAATAATTAACAATGAAAAGAAATTTGCGAAGAATAAAATTTGTATTTAAAGTAGGGAAGGAGGGGGGTTATTTCTTGCTATTTTATACAAAATTCAGTATGGAACCGGGGAACGGCGGGTATATTTGCTGAAATGACTGTTAAAAATCGGGAAAGGCCCTGGCTGGCAC
Source organism: uncultured Oscillospiraceae bacterium (assembly GCA_944385545.1). Classification (GTDB taxonomy): domain Bacteria; phylum Bacillota; class Clostridia; order Oscillospirales; family Oscillospiraceae; genus Faecousia. The sequence goes on from CALWXQ010000004.1 coordinate 22,226, forward strand.
CAGATTCCTCCCGGGGCGGAAAGGGGAATCCCGCCGGGGAGATTCCTGCGGGGATATGAGAAAAACGTACAAATTGAAAATAGTACTTGCTTACATGGGGAAATTTGTACTATAATAATAGACAGAAAATTGGAGCCTGCCCGGGCCGATTCGCCCGGGGGAATAGGAGAGACGCCATGATTCCAAAATATCAGGTCATTGCCGACGAGCTGCGGCTGCACATCCACACCGGAAAATATGCCGACGCCCAGATGCTGCCCACGGAATTTGCCATTGCCCAGGAATACGGGGTCAGCCGCCAGACGGTGCGTCAGGCCCTTTCCCTGCTGGCCCGGGAGGGGATCATTGAAAAGCGCCAGGGCAGCGGCTCTCACATCCTGCGCCAGGAACCTGCCGGGGCGGCGCACCGGTCTGTGGCCATCGTCACCACCTATATCAGCGACTATATTTTCCCGGGGATCCTGCGCCATATTGAGACGGTGTTCTCCCAGCACAACATTGCCCCTCTGCTTTTCGCCACCCAGAATCTGGTGTCCAATGAGCGTAAGGTGCTCAATACGCTGCTGAATATGACCTCCCTGGACGGCGTCCTGGTGGAAGGCACCAAGACCGCCATGCCCAATCCCAACCTGGATCTGTATCGCAAGCTTATGGACAAGGGGATCCCCCTGGTATTCGTTCACGGCAATTACGCGCAGCTCCACGGAGCGCTGTCCGTGCTGGACGACAACGCCGCCGGGGGGCGGATGCTGGTGGAATACCTCCACGGCCGGGGACACCGGAAGATCGCCGGGATCTTCAAAAACGACGATATTCAGGGCCACCAGCGCTATGCCGGGTATGCCCAGGCTTTGGGGGATTTGCAGCTTCCCATGGAGGATCACTACGTCTGCTGGTACAGCACCGGGGAGAAGGATACCCTGTTTGCCCAGGGGCCCGCTCTGGAGCAACTGCGGCGGGCATTGGAGGACTGCACCGCGGCGGTGTGCTATAACGATGAGATCGCCAGCCGGTTGGTGACGTATCTGAACAAGCAGGGCATCGCCATTCCTGAGCAGATGGCGGTGGTGAGCTTTGACAACAGCACCTACAGCGAGCTGTCCGTGCCCCGCATCACCTCCTTGTCCCATGAGCCTTACAACGCCGGACAAGTGGCGGCGGAACTGCTCATGCGGCTGCTCCAGGGTCAGTCCTGCCAATCCGTCCAGGTGCCCTGGACGCTGATCCAGAAGGAAAGCAGTTGAAGCGATGCGGTAGGAATTCTGCGAAGGATCCGCGGGTCAGCCAGCGGCCGGCGGATACCCCTCAGGGCCTTCCCGGCTAATACCAAAAAGGACAAGACGATTGCCTTTTTTGGGAAAATGTGATATGGTAGATTATAATCCCCACAGGGACGGAAAAAGGAGGAACATGGCGTTATGAAAAATCAGCAAAAGCCTACCCCGCCGGCAAAGGGAAGTCCGGAATATCAAAAGAATCGGGTGCGGTCTGCCCGGGGCAGTCTGATCACCGCCTTGGCGCTCACCGCGGTGAACTGTCTGCTGCTGCTCGCCTTGGGAGCGGAGGATACCAGGTATTTCCTGTTTTCAATCTGGTTTCCCTATACCAAGGTTCTGGAGGCCATGCTCCTGGGGGCCTACCTGCGGTTGGTATCCGCGGGGATCATGACGGGCGTATTCATTGTGTGCGCCGTTTTTTGGAATAAGAGCAAGGCTTTCCCGGTGACGGCGCTGGTGATATTTGTCCTGGACTGCCTGTATATGGTCTGGTGGGTGGTAAACTATCAGGCCGCCGCTTCCATGATCGTGGACATCCTGTTTCACATCTGGGCGTTGGTTTCTTTGATCCAGGGATGCCTGGGCGCCTTCGCGCTGGATAAGCAGCAAGCCTCTGCGCAGGTCTTCAGAGGCCCGGAGCTGTAAATGAAGCTCTGGATCCTGGCGGAGAATACCGCCTGCGCCGAAGGGATGCTGCCGGAGCATGGTCTGAGCTTGTATATGGAAACCGGCAGCCGCCGGATCCTGTTCGACATGGGCCAGACCGATGCCTTTGCCCGGAACGCCGCCCGTATGGGGGTGAATCTGGAGAAGGTGGATACGGCGGTGCTGTCCCACGGCCATTATGACCACGGCGGGGGCATGGCCGCCTTTCTGGAAATCAACACCCAGGCGCCGGTGTATGTCAGCGCCTACGCCTTCTGTCACTGCCGCAATAGCCGTGGCAAGTACATCGGTCTGGATAAGACTCTGGAGGGCCATCCCCGGCTGATGCCGGTGAAAGGGGAGCGCAGTCTGGGGCCAGGGCTGACGCTGTACGCTGCCGGCGGCCCTCTGGAGCCGGTGGCCGGCTCCGGCATGACGGTGCTGGAACCGGAGGGGCCACGGCCGGAGGATTTCCGCCATGAGCAGTATCTGCTGATCCGGGAAGGACGGAAGCGGATTTTGTTCAGCGGGTGCTCCCACCGGGGAATCCGGGAGATCGCCGCCCGGTTCCGGCCGGATGTGCTGGTAGGGGGCTTTCACCTGATGGGCTGGGAGGAGGAACAGGAACTGGCTGACCTGGCACAAGGGCTGCTGGCTCTGCCCACCCGTTACTATACCGGCCACTGCACCGGGGAACGGCAGTTCGCCTTCCTGAAAACCAGGATGGGACAGCGGCTGGAAGCCATTTCCACCGGTCTGTGCCTGGAGCTGTGAGCAGGGGAAAAGCGGAAAGCCGGGTGAAAACCGCTGCCGAGCCGCCGGCTCTGCCCCAGGCAAACAAATTACCCAACTTGGCATGCCAATTGCGAAAGGGGTTGTCTCGAACCGTTTGTTTTGAGACAACCCCAATGTTTTTTGGGAATTATGGCCCCGGGACAAGGTTTTTTCGGAAAATGGACGGGCAATGGGGAATACAGTAACGGCAGGGGGGATGCATATGCTCACTGCCGTATGGCTGATTCTGAGTACGCTGCTGTATTCGCTGCAGCTGAACACCGGAAGCTTTCCCAAGCCGCTTACCGAGGAGGAGGAACGGCACTACCTGACCCTAGCCAAGCAAGGAAACCTGGATGCCCGGAACATCCTCATTGAACGCAATCTGCGCCTGGTGGCCCATATCATGAAAAAATACTACGCCCAGACCGCCGACCAGGAAGATCTGATCTCCATCGGCACCATCGGCCTGATCAAGGGCATCGAAACCTTCGACCCGGACAAAGGGGCGCGGCTGGCCACCTACGCCGCCCGATGCGTGGAAAATGAGATCCTGATGTATTTTCGGGCGCAGCGGAAGAATGCCCAGGACGTTTCCCTATTTGATACCATTGAGACCGGCACCGACGGGGCGCCGCTGGAGCTAATGGACGTGGTCAGCGAGGACGGCGATCTGCTGGAGCAGGTGGAGGCGCGGGAGATGACCCAGCGGCTCCGCCAGGCCATCGACGATTGCCTGACGGAGCAGGAGCGGCAGGTGATTCTCCTGCGCTACGGTCTGGAGGGTCAGTCCCCGAAGCGCCAGCGGGAGGTGGCCCAAATCACCGGCATCAGCCGCAGCTATGTGTCCCGGATCGAGAAGCGGGCGTTGATCAAGTTGCGGGGGGCGTTGGGGGAGCCTTGAAATTGTTGACAGAAAGCGCCCTTGCATACCAGGGGGAAATATGTTAAACTAAGGAAGCTCTGAATAAATCGTCTTCGGCTGAATGCCGGATCTTTTGCCCCATCCGTGCAGTTTAAAAAGTGGGAAATACATACAGTATTCCTCCACTTTTTAAACTTTCGGCTGAGTCAAAATCTCTCGGCATCAGCTCTTGCCGATTTAATCAGAGCTTCCCTAAACAAAACCGCATCTATAACCTGTAGAAACTGGTAAAAAAACACAAGGAGGAAATGCAATGGCGCTTCACGTTATGGACGAGGCCAACCGCTGCCTGGGCTGTAAGGTTCCCCAGTGCCAGAAGGGCTGCCCCATCAATACCCCCATCCCTGAGGTGATCCGGCTGCTGAAGGACAATCAGCTGGACAAAGCCGGATGGCTTTTGTTTGAGAACAATCCTCTGACCACGGTTTGCAGCCTGATCTGCAACCATGAAAAGCAGTGTGAAGGCCATTGCGTCCTGGGCAGGAAGGGGGCGCCGGTGCATTTTTCCACCATTGAGCACTACATTTCCAGCGCCTACGCGCCTAAAATGGTGAAAGGCCCGCACCCCTCCAACGGCATCAAGGCCGCCATTATCGGCTCCGGCCCCGCGGGCATCACCATTGCCATTTTGCTGGCCCGGTACGGCTACCAGGTGACTATTTTCGAAAGCAACGATCAGATCGGCGGCGTGCTGCGCTACGGCATTCCGGACTTCCGCCTGCCCAAGTCCGTGCTGGACGATATCCAGTACCGGCATCTGGAACTGAAGGGCATCAAGATCCGGCCCAATACCCGTATCGGCGGGGCCATCGGCATTGACGACCTGTTCCGGGACGGATACAAGGCCATTTTCATCGGCACCGGAGTATGGAAGCCCAACGCCCTGCACATCAAAGGGGAAACCTTCGGCAACGTGCACTTCGCCATCAACTATCTGCATAACCCGGACGTATACCGCCTGGGCAAACGGGTAATCGTCATCGGCGCGGGGAACGCTGCCATGGATGTGGCCCGCACCGCCCTGCGCAAAGGCACAGAAGAACTGACCTGTGTGTCCCTGTCAAAGAAGGTGGCCGCCAGCCAGTATGAGTTCAGCTATGCCCAGCTGGAAGGAGTGGAGTTCCTGTACAATAAAAAACCGGTGGAAATCGTGGATGCCGGTATCATCCTGCGGGATGTGGAGGAGGCGGAAGACGGTACCCTGACGGAGCTGCCGGGGACGGACCGGCTCTATCCGGCGGACAGCATCCTGATCTCCATCAGCCAAGGCCCTCAGAATACCATCGTCAATACCACCACCGGACTGACCGCCAATGACCGGGGGCTGCTGGTGGCGGACGAACGGGGCAGAACCAGTCGCCCGGGGATCTTCGCCTCCGGGGATGTGGTCAACGGCGCCCGAACGGTGGTGGAGGCTGTGGCCCACAGCAAGGTGGTGGCGGAGGCCATGCACGAATACATCCAAAGCCTTCCAAAGGACGGCAGATAATACAATCATGGGGCTGTTTCGGGACAGCCCCATGATTTTTCAGGAAGCGCTGATTCGAAGGTTCCTTCAGTCAGCGGGGAAGGGAGCGCCTTCGGCAGGTGATGAAATACCAGGGAACCTCGAACAGCAGCATCAGGCTCCAGCCTATGGCACAGGAGAAGGCGATGCCGGTGATCCCCATTTTGGGAGCCAGCAGGCAGGTGCATACCGTCCGGGTGGAGGCTTGCAGAAAGGTGGCCGCCATGGTGGTCTTCATCTTTCCCATTCCCCGGAAGAAGCCCTGCATCCCGTTGGTCAGGGCGGGTAAAATGTAAAAGCCCGCCATCCAGAAAAGGTATTCGCTGCCCAGGGCCACCACGGTCCGCGTCCCCTCGCCGGTGACGAACAGGCTGACCATGGGCTTTCGCAGCAGGGCCGTCAGGCTGCCGATGAGCAGCCAGTAGCACAGCTCCAGCCGGATCCCCACCCGAAAGCCGGGGCGGATGGCCTGAGTGCGCTTTGCGCCCCGGTTCTGGGCGATGTAGGTGGAAATGGCGGAGGAAATACTCTGGCAGGGGATGCAGGCAAAATCATCCACCCGGGTTACGGCGTTGAAGGCGGCAATGGCGCTGACTCCCAGGGCGTTGACCTGTCCCTGAATGAGCACCTTGCACACCGGCTGAATGGCCTGCTGCAAGGCGGTGGGGCCGCCGTAGCGGAAGATCTGCTTCAGCAGCCTGGGATCCGGCCTCCACTGGCTGCCTCTAGGGAACAGTCGGCCCTGGCGGCGCAGCATATGGCGCAGGGCCAGTCCCGCGCACAGGGCTTCGGCAAACACCGTGGTGACGGCGCTGCACAGGATGCCGAACCCCAGAAAACCCAGGAAGATCACGTCCAATATGCCGTTGAGCAGGGAGGAGAAGGTCAGAAAGCCCAGAGGCGTATCCGCGTCGCCTACGCTTTTCAGCCCCGCCGCTAGAGCGTTGTAGCAAAAGGTGAAGGGGGCGCCCAGGAAGGTGATCCGCAGATATGTCCCGGTGATGGCATAGATGGTCTGCGGTACCTCCAGAAAGGTCAGGATCCGCCGGGTCAGCAGGATCCCCGCCAGGGACAGCGCGCAGCAGATGGTCAGCCCGGCCAGAAGGGTGTTGGCTAAGGCCCGCTTCAGCGTGTCATAGTCCTTGCCGCCGAAGGCCTCGCTCATCAGCACCCCCGCGCCGATGCACAGGCCGGAGATGGCCAGGATCACCAGATTCATCACCGGCCCGGCGATGCCCTCCGCCGCCAGGGCGTTCTGGCCCAGGAAGCGTCCGGCGATGATGGTGTCCACGGCGTTGTAGCTTAGCTGCATCCAGTTGCCCAGCAGCAGCGGCAGGGCGTGGCGAACCAGATGCCGCCGGGGAGGGCCTGCGGTCATGTCCGTCATAGGGGTATCCTCCTCAGATTCCGGCCTTTGTCATGGCCCGCAGCTTCTGCACAATGGCCTCCTGAGCTTGTCGGGGATCGTCGATGGCCATCACCGCCGCCTCAAAGGGGCAGGGGCCGGTACCCTGGCGGTTGATGATGCCGTCGGTGAAAACGTCGGCGTCAAAGGCAATGTCCGCGGCCTGAAGCACCTGGGCAGCCGGACGGCTCATCACCCGGGCGTAGACCTGGGACACTCCCAGCAGACAGTACAAAAACGCCGTGGCCCGGCCCACCACCCGATCGGCGGCGCAGAAGCCCTCCAGGTTCAGACCCTGCTCTAGCCAGGTCACCAGGGGGCGTACGCCTCGCTCCGTAGCGGTATAGGCCCGCGCCCCCCGGCAGACGGCGCAGGTATAGTTGCCGGTGTCCAGAAGGGCCCGGGCGGCAGTCATATCCTTGGTCATTTGGTTCCTCCAAACCGTCCGGCCCCGGCCGGACTGTGTAAGCTGCGTCCATTATATCTCCCGAGAAAGACCCTGTCAATCCGGGAGGAAATCGCGGGTTTTAGGTTGACAGCCGGGGATTTTGCCCGTATGATGTTCCTGGCGGGGAAACTCCCTCAGAAACAGAAAGGATACAGCCTTATGAAATACGATTTTACCAGCATTCTGGACCGGCGGGGCATGGACGCCATCGCGGTGGACGGCCTGGGCCGGGAGATGGCTCCGGGAGCGCCGAAGCCGGGATTTGACCCCATCCCCATGTGGGTGGCGGATATGAATTTTCCCACGGTGCCTACGGTGCCCCAGGCTCTGGTGGCCCGGGCCGCGCACCCGGCCTACGGATATTTCGCGCCGCCGGAGGCCTACTGGGATTCCATTATCCGCTGGCACGAGACCCGCAACGGGGTCACCGGCCTGACGGCCCAGTGCATCGGCTACCAAAACAGCGTTCTCGGCGGCGTGGTCAGCGCGCTGAACGTGCTGTGCTCCAAGGGCGACAGCATTCTGATCCATTCGCCTACCTATGTGGGCTTTACCAGCGCGTTGAACAACAACGGCTACAACGCCGTGCACAGCGAACTGATCCGGGATGAAAACGGAATCTGGCGGATGGACTATGAGGATATGGAGGAGAAGCTGGCCCGGCATCGGATTCATACCCTGCTGTTTTGCTCGCCCCATAACCCCTGCGGCCGGGTCTGGGAGCGCTGGGAGCTGGAGAAAATGATGGCTATATGCGAACAGTATGACGTCTACGTGGTTTCCGACGAGATTTGGTCGGATCTGATTCTCCCGGGCTTCCGGCATATTCCCACGCAAATGGTGTCCCGGGACGCCAGGAACCGAACCATTGCCATGTACGCCCCCAGCAAGACCTTCAACTTAGCGGGCTTGGTGGGCAGCTATCACATCATCTATAACCAGCGGCTCCGGGATCGGGTGGAGAAGGAAGGCTCCCTGTCCCACTATAATGAAAGGAACCTGCTGTCCATGCACGCCCTGATGGCGGCCTACCGCCACGAGGGCCAGGAATGGGTGGACGAGCTGATGACGGTGATCGCCGGGAACATCGACTTCGCCTGCGGCCATATCGAAAAGCATTATCCCGGGGTGAAGGTTTCCCGGCCCCAGGGAACCTATATGCTGTTCCTGGACTGCACCGATTGGTGCGCCGCCCGGGGATGGAGCATTGACCGGCTGCTCCGGGCAGGCTGGGACGTGGGCGTGGCCTGGCAATCCGGCGCCATGTTCCGCGGCCCCTGCCACATCCGCATGAATCTGGCCCTGCCCCTGTCCCGGGTTCAGGAGGCCTTCCGCCGCCTGGACGAATACGTCTTCCGCATTGCCTGAGGCTCATGGAGCGCCGCCGCAACCGGCGGAAAAACGGCAGACCCCTTCCCACTTCAATTTCCCCAATTGCAAAGAGGCTTGTCCCGCGGGTTCGGGACAAGCCTCTTTTTCTGCCTTTGTTGCCGGCGGGAAGGCCGGATTACTGCGTCTGTGTCTGCTCCTTAGGGAAGCGGACTTCTACGGTGGTGCCTTTGCCTGGGGCGCTGGTCAGGCGCAGCTGACCGCCCAGGATCATCACCCCGTGCTTGACGATGCTCAGCCCCAGGCCGGTGCCGCCGATCTCCCGGGAGTGGCTCTTGTCCACCCGATAAAACCGCTCAAAGACCCGCTCCTGGTGCTCCTTGGGGATGCCGATGCCGGTGTCGCTGACCATCAGCAGGGCCTGACTTCCCAAATCCTTGACACGGATGGTGACGCTGCCGCCGGGCTTATTATACTTAACGGCATTGTCCGTCAGGTTGAACAGCACCGCGGACACCAGCTGCGGGATGGCGCTGACCACCGCCCGATCGCCCTCCAGATGCAGCCGCACCCGGTTCAGCTCTGCCGAGGAGGCCACGGAGGCCATGGCGCTTTGGGCCGCCTCATACAGATCTACCGCCGTCCACTGCATATCCGCCGCGCCTTCGTCCAGCCGGGACAGCCGCAAAATATCCTCCACCAGCCGGATCAGCTGCTGGGCCTGGTTGTAGATCTTATCGGAAAACACCGCCATGTCCTGCTGGGGAACCATGCCGGATTTCATCAGCTCGGCGTAGCCGGAGATCACATGCAGGGGGGTTTTCAGCTCGTGGGAGACATTGGCGGTGAACTCCCGGCGCAGCTGCTCCGCCTGACGCTTCTGGGTCACGTCGAACAGCAACAGCACCACCCCGGATACCGCTCCCTGGCTTTTCACCGGGCTGGCGGCGGCCAGATAGGCCCCGTCCTCCAGGATCACGGTGGCTTCCGCTTTCGTCCCCGTCAATGCCTGCTCCACCAGGGTGGCCACGTCCGGATTCTGATTGGCCACGGAAAAATCCGCCCCGAGACAGTTGGGGGTGACGGACAGCAGCCGGGCGGCGGCGGGGTTGATGCTCAGAATGGTGCCGGTGCTGCCCAGAAGAACCAGCCCCTCGCTTAAGGCCCGGGTCACCGCCTCAAACTCCCGGCGCTTCTGACCCAGCTCCATATCCTGGATCCGCAGCCGGTTCTGCTGGGCATCCAGCCGCCGCAGCAAGGGCTGGATCTCCTCGTAGTCCCGGTTGGACAGGGGATCGTCTAGGTTCAGCTCGTTGATGGGCTTGACGATGGCCCGGGACAGATGGTTGGCCAGGAACATGGACAGCACAATGGCCAGAGCCAGCACCACGCAGATGAACCGGGAGATCCCCAGCATCAGATTCAGCACCGAGCTTTGGGCGCTGGACAGACGGAGCACCGTACCGTCCGGCAGCCGCTGAGCCACATAGAGATAGCGCTCCAGCAGAGTGTCGGAATACCGGGCGCTTTCTCCGTAGCCGGTTTGCAGGGCCTGGATTACCTCCTCCCGGCTTAGATGGTTCTCCATGGCAGCGTTGTCGGACAGACTGTCATAGAGCACAGAACCGTCCGACGCGATCCAGGTGACGCGGCAGGTGGTGGACGGCGGGGAATTTTGGAAATAGTCCGACCCTTCCCGGGTCAGGTTCTGGGCGATGAGAGCCGTTTCCTCCTGGAGCCGGTGGAATTGGATGGTATTGAAATAGCTGTACAGCGCCCCGGCAATGAGCACCAGGGAAGCCAGCAGCACCACCAGCGCCACGGCAATGATGGTGCGGAAGATCCGCTTGGTCATGGCTGCTCCTCCAGCCGGTAGCCCACTCCCCGGACGGTGCGGATCAGCTCACCGCAGCTTCCCAGCTTGGTGCGCAGGGTGCCGATGTGCACGTCAACGGTTCTGGTTTCCCCCAGATAGTCTGCGCTCCAGATCCGCTCCAGCAGCTGATCCCGGGTGAAGACCCGGCGGGGATTCTCCATGAACAGCCGCAGCAACTCAAATTCCTTCAATGTCAGCTCCACCCGTTTGCCCTGGGCGTAAACGGTATGGGCCTGGACGTCCATTTGCAGCTGCCCCATGCGCAGCACGCCTACCTGGGACTGGGGCGCGCAGCGGCGCAGCACCGCCCGGATCCGGGACACCATCTCCGTCATGCCGAAGGGCTTGGCCAGATAGTCGTCCGCACCCAGATCCAGACCCACCACCTTATCATATTCCGTACCTTTGGCTGAGGCGATGATCACAGGAACCCGCACCGTGGCGGAGTTGGCGCGAAGCTTCTTCAATATCTCAATGCCGTCCATGCCCGGAAGCATGATGTCCAGCATAATCAGCTGGGGCAGGGTATGGTTCAGGGCAAGAAACAGGCTGTCCCCGTCGCTGAATCCCTCCGCCTCGAACCCGGAGGCCCGCAGAGCGTAGAGCATCAGCTCCCGGATGCTGGTATCGTCTTCCACGCAGTAGATCATAAAGCGTTCTCCTTGGGTAACGTATTTCGGGGCTGCCGTCCGCCTGCTCAGAAGGGCCGGACGCTCAGAAGCTCCCTAGGGAATCTCTGAATAAATCGTCTTTGGCTGAATGCCGGATCTTTTGCCCCATCCGTGCAGTTCAAAAAGCAGGAAATACATACAGTATTCCTCCACTTTTTGAACTTTCGGCTGTGCCAAAATCTCTCGGCATCAGCTCTTGCCGATTTAATCAGAGCTTCCCTAGCTTGATACTACGGCAAAAACATCATATTTGCAACCCCGTTTTTGTAAAATCTATGTAAATCGCCCCGCGCCTCCGGCTCCCGCCGCCCAATGGAACATCGGGAGAAGCCCCCGGTTTTTGAGTGAAAATTTATATGAATGTATGGATTTTTCGATCTCGTATGGTATACTGGATCTAAGAAACCGCTGAATCAATCGTCTTCCGCTAAATGCTGGAGCGGTTGCCCCATCTGCGCAGGATTTCTCCGCTTTTTTCTGTTCATTTGGGGCAAAACCTCTCGGCACCGGCTCTTGCCCATAGTATCAGAGGTTCTCAAAGACAGAAGGACGGAGATAGGCGCGAAAAAGCGGCGGCTTTCCCCGGATCCCGGCGGGACAGACTTCCCCAACGCTTCCCCCGCCCGGCCGGTTTCTCCGTCCGAAAGGAGCATGCGCTTATGAATATTTTCGTCCCCGGCAGGCTGTGCCTCTTTGGAGAGCACAGCGACTGGGCTGGCTTGTACAACCGTACTAATTCCGCCATTGAGCCGGGTCTTGCCATCGTCACCGGCATTGAGCAAGGCATTTACGGCTATGTGACCCGGTCGGACAAGTTCCGCTTCCGGGCTTTGAAGTCCGACGGCACCCACGACGAATGGGTCGAGTGGCCCCTGTCCGTCAAGCAGCTGAAGGCCACGGCTGAGGAAGGCGGCTACTACTCCTACGTGGCGGGGGTGGCGGCCTTTATGCTGGAATATTACGACGTGGGCGGTCTGTCGGTGGACATCACCAAGGTAACCCTGCCCATTAAGAAGGGGCTTTCCAGCAGCGCCGCCATCTGCGTGCTGGTGGCCCGGGCCTTCAACCTGGTGTACGATCTTCAGATCTCCGTCCGGGGTGAAATGGAGGCCGCCTATCGGGGGGAGATTATGACGCCTTCCCGGTGTGGGCGGCTGGATCAGGCCTGCGCCTACGGCACCAAGCCGGTGCTCATGCGCTTTGCCAGCGAGAATATTGAAGTGGATCGTCTGGCCGTGGGCAAGGAGCTGCACTGGGTTTTCGCCGATCTCAACGGCGAAAAGGATACCCTGAAGATTCTTTCCTCTCTGAACGCCTGTTACCCCTACGCCCAGAATCCCATTGCCCTGGGGGTGCAGAAGGCCCTTGGCCCGGAGAACCGGCGGATCGTGGAGCAGGTGATCCAGGCTATGGCCCACGGGGACGCGGTGCAGATCGGCCGGCTGATGAACGAATCCCAGGAGATATTCGACCGTTTGGTGGCTCCCGCCTGTCCGGCGGAGCTGGTCTCGCCGCTGCTGCACCGGGTTATGGAGGATCCCCAGGTTCGGGCCTTGGCCCTGGGCGTCAAGGGCGTCGGCTCTCACGGCGACGGCACGGTGCAGATGATCTGCAAGGACGCGGCGGATCAGGAGGCCCTGCGGGACTATCTGCACAGCCAGAGCATGGAGGCCCACTGCTTCACAATCCCCGCCCAGCGCAGTGTGCGCAAGGCGATCATCCCCGTGGCCGGCTACGGTACCCGGATGTTCCCCGCCACCAAGGTGGTGAAGAAGGAGCTGTTCCCGGTGGTGGATCGGGACGGGATTGCCAAGCCCGCCCTGCTGATCCTGCTCCAGGAGCTGGAAAAAGCGGGCATCGAGCAGATCGGTCTGATTATCAGCCCTGAGGACAAGCCGGATTTTGACCGGCTGTTCAAGCGGGATCTTGCCATCGACCATTACCGGAAGCTGTCCCGGCCCCTGCGGGATCTGAATGTGGCCATCCAGCAGCTGGGGCAGAAGATTACCTACATCTATCAGCAGGAGCAGCTGGGCTTTGGCCACGCGGTGTACCAGGCCCGGGACTTCGCCGGACAGGATCCGGTGCTCATGCTCCTGGGGGACCATATCTATTCCTCCGCCGGGAAGACCTGCGCCGAGCAGATCCTGGAGGCCTTCGAACGCAGCGGCCAGCTGACGGTGGCCCTGGACGAGATTCCGGTGGAGCGAACCATGTACTACGGCACCCTCACCGGCCAGTTCCTGGATGCCGAGTGCCGCCATATGCAGGTATCAAATATGGTGGAGAAGCCCACCGCCGAATACGCCCGGGGTTACTTAGGAGTGCGGGACAAAAAGGGAGAAGTCCGGTACTACTGCGTATTCGGTCAATATGTGCTTACCCCCAAGGTCTTCGAGCTGCTGGAGCGGAACATCCGGGAGGGCCGGAAAAACGGCAGTGAATACGAGCTGACCGGCGTGCTCCAGGAGATCTGCCAGACCGACGGCATGATGGGCTACCGGGTGGACGGCAAGCGCTACGACATTGGCATTCCCCAGGCCTACCGGGAGACTGTAAGCACCTTCGGCGGCTGAGCCGCTGAGAAGAACACACATCCGGAAACCGCCGTATTGCCAGGAGGTACACGATGGAAATGTATGACCTGTTTTCTATGGAAGAAGCTGACCGGGGACAGCTGTCCCTGGAGGACAGCGGCAGGCTGGACGTGGCGGAAATGCGCTTTTCCGGTGTTCGGACGCTGACCTGGCAGGAGCTGTTCTCTGGCTTCGATACCCTCCACGCCATCACCTATTCCTCGGGACTGGGCTTTGTATGCCGCCTGCTGGAGCTGTTCTCCCAGGCGGAGATTCTGTTCGGCTGTGAGGATGTGATGACCTACTCCTTGCAGGAGGTGATGGCCTATCAGTGCAAGCTGGTGGAGCGGATCCGCCAAACCGCTGGGAAGCTGCAGCTGGATCTGATCTCCCGAATCGACGGCGGCACCCTGGGGCTGTTCGCTGCCCGGGGAGTGCTGTCCCACGAAAAGCTCTACCTGCTTTCCGCCCAGGACGGACGCAGGCGGGTGATCCTGGGATCGGCCAACCTGTCCCAAGCCGCCTTCACCGGCAGCCAGCGGGAGAATATCTGCTATCTGGACGGGGAGGAGGCCTACAGCTGGTACTGGGACTGCTACTGCCGCCTGCGGGAGGACTGCACCGACCGGATTGACAAGGATACTCTGCTCCTGGCCGACGAGGGAGAGCATCTGGAGGAGCTGCCCATTGCCAAAACCATCCGGGCGCGGAAGGCCCTGGTGCTCAACGCTGTGGAGGAAAACAAGGAGGAGGTGCGCTTTGCCCTGGACGTCAAGCATCTGGCGGGAAAGCTGGCCCCCTCGGTACCCAAGCCGGACAAAAAAGGTAAGCTCCTGCTCTCCCCGGAGCGGATGAAGATGGTTCGCCGCCAGGTGACGGACACCCTGGTCAAGGAGCGGGAGCTGCGAAGCCAGTATCCCCAGCTGGAGGTGTTCCCCGAGGAAGCCATGGCTCGGCTCAACGACAAGGATCTGGATCTGCACCCAAGCCGGGAGGATGTTGCCGCCGACGCCGAACTGTTCTTGAAATACATGGCCGGATATGAGAAATTCCACGGCGACGTGGCCGGCCTTCAGCAGCGCTACTATGAATTTGCCAACTGGTTCTTCTGTTCTCCCTTCATGGCGTGCATGCGGGACATGGCGGTGCGCTATAATCAGAATCTGCTGCCCTACCCGGTGTTCGGCCTGGTTTACGGACAGAGCAAGGCGGGGAAAACCAGCTTCCTGGAGACCTTGCTGAAAATGATGATCGGCCAGAAAACCAAGCTCTCCGCCCCGGACTTTACCCGCTCCGGCATCGAAGGGCTGAAGCGCACGGTCAAAGGCGCTCCCATCATCGTAGACGACCTGACCAACGCCCGGTTCAGCCAGCACGCCATCGAGACCATTAAAAATGATGATTTCGGCGTGGCGGAGGGAATGCGCCACTATTCGGCGGTGGTGATCAGCGCCAACGAGGACGTGAAGGCCGTGGCCCCGGAGGTGATCCGCCGGACGGTGATCTGCCGGGTGCAGGCGGGGCTTACCAATACGGAGGTCATGCGCAGCAGCGTGGTGCGGGCCGTCCAGCGGCAGATGGGCACCGCCTTCTACCGGGCGTATCTGTGCCGGATGCTGCAAATTGTGGCTCAGCAGCTGGAGGAGCTGAAAAGCGACGCCTCCGAAAGCGCCCCGGACATTCTGGCCGCCTCCTCCCGGGTGCTGCTGGAGATGTTCCGGGAGTACCTTCCCGGGCCTCTGCCGGGGTATATCCGGGAGCTGACCCTGGAGGACTACTTCAGCGAGCGGGTCACCGGAAGCTACGCCATCAAGACCATCCGCAACGCCTGGAATACCAGCCGCGCCTCCTTTGACGTCTCCCCCAAGACCAACCAGCTGCGCTACAACGCCGGCGCCACCTGGGAGGCGGATCGGATCCTGAAGGAGCTTCCGGAGACGCTGGAGGCCCACAAGTCCCGGGACTGGGTGGTAATGGATCTGGAGGAGGCCAGGGCCTTCTTCGGCATTCCCTTCCAAAAATCCTGGCGGGATCGCTTCCTTCGGAGCTGACCCCTTGGGAAGCGGCAGGGATCCTTTGAAAAAAACCGATCCCCGGCTGTGAAGCCGGGGATATCCATGATCGAGGGAGGTCATTGCCATGAACGATGGTTCCGCAGTCAATCTGCAAACCCCGTGGATGGAGCAGCCGCCGGTCCCCTGGCAGGAATATCCCCGGCCCCAGCTGCGCCGGGACAGCTTCCTGTGCCTCAACGGCTGGTGGCAGCTGCGCTTCGGCGGCGATCCCTGGGAGCGGATCCTGGTGCCCTATCCGCCGGAGTCCCAGCTCTCCGGGGTGGGACGGGGGCCGCAACCGGGGCAGACTCTGACCTACCGGCGGGATTTTTCCCTGCCGAAGGGCTTCCTGCGGGATCGGGTGCTGCTGCACTTCGGCGCCGTGGATCAGATCTGCCGGGTGTGGGTGAACGGCGCGGCGGTGGGCAGCCACCAAGGCGGATATCTGCCGTTCCACTTTGACATCACACACCTGCTCCGGCCGGTGAACACCCTGGTGGTGGAGGTGGAGGATCCCATGGATCCGGATCTGCCCTACGGCAAGCAGCGCCCCAAGCGGGGCGGCATGTGGTACACTGGCGTCAGCGGCATCTGGCAGACGGTGTGGCTGGAGTCGGTGCCGGAGAATTACATAAAACGTCTGACCATCACGCCCACCCAGGAGACGGTGACCATTACCGTCACCGGCGGCGGGGCGGATATGTATCTGCTGTGCCAGGGCAAGCGCTATCCCGTGACCGGCGGATCCGTCACCCTGCGGCCGGAGGCGCCCCGGCTGTGGAGCCCGGAGACGCCAAATCTGTACGACTTCACCCTGGTGGCCGGGGAGGATCGGGTGGACAGCTACTTCGCTCTGCGCTGGGTGGAAATCCGCAGGGTGGGGCGGTATCCCCGGATCTTTCTCAACGGCGCGCCTTACTATTTCCACGGTCTGCTGGATCAGGGGTATTACGCCGACGGCATCTACCTGCCCGGCAGTCCCCGGGGCTATACCTGGGACATCGAAACCATGAAGGGCCTGGGCTTCAACACCCTGCGCAAGCACATCAAGATAGAGCCGGAGCGGTTCTACTACGACTGCGACCGGCTGGGGATGCTGGTATTCCAGGATCTGGTAAACTGCGGGCCATACAACTACCTGCTGGACACTGTGCTGCCCACCCTGGGCCAGCGGCGCTTTCCCATCCATCCCAAGCCCTCCCCCCGGGCCAGAGCCTTTTTCAAGGCCCACGCCAAGCAGACTATTGACCATCTGCACAATCATCCCTGCCTGGTTTTGTACACCCTGTTCAACGAAGGCTGGGGCCAGCACGATACCCAGGCGCTGTATCAGCAGATGAAAGCCTGGGCGCCGGATCGAATCTGGAACGCCGCATCCGGCTGGTTCCGGGACTCCCAATCCGACGTGCAAAGCGAGCATATCTACTTCGGCAAGCCGGACATGACCGCCCGGGGAGACCGCCCCCTGCTTCTGTCGGAGTTCGGCGGCTACAGCTGGCCGGTAGAGGGCCACCGGTTCAACCTCCGCCAGGAGTACGGCTACCGAAAGTTCTCCAGCCCCCAGGCTCTGGGCGACGCTCTGACCCGGCTGTACCGCGAACATATCATCCCTCAGGTATCCACAGGTTTGTGCGGCAGCATCCTGACCCAGGTTTCCGACGTGGAGGACGAGACCAACGGGCTTGTAACCTACGACCGCCAGGTGGTGAAGGTGGAGGAAGATCAAATGCGGGCCATTGCCCGGGAGCTGACCCAGGCCCTTTACCAAACCTGCCCATAGGTTCGGGGTGTTTACATGGATTTTACATTCTGCCGATAATGGATTTGATGTTTTCTTGATAAAATATCCTTGTGAAAAAGGCTGTGACAGCCATTGACAGAAAGGTAGAACCACATGGATATTTTTGATTTGCTGACAATGATCGGCGGATTGTGCCTGTTCCTGTTCGGTATGAATCTGATGGGCGAGGCTCTGGAACGCCGGGCGGGGAACAGCCTGCGGGCCTTGCTGGGCAAGCTCACCGGCAACCGGATGCTGGGCTTCCTGACGGGCCTGGCGGTGACCGCGGTGATTCAGTCCTCCTCCGCTACCACGGTGATGGTGGTAGGCTTCGTCAACTCCGGCCTTCTGACCCTGGGTCAGGCCATCAACGTGATTATGGGCGCCAACGTAGGCACCACCGTCACTGCCTGGATTCTGTCCCTGGGGGGCATTGACGGAGACAGCCTGTTCCTCCAGCTCCTGAAACCCACCTCCTTTACCCCTATCCTGGCTCTGATCGGCATTGTGGACTACATGTTCCTGAAGGACAGCAAGAAGAAGGACACCGGCCTGATTCTGCTGGGCTTTGCTACCTTGATGTTCGGCATGGACACCATGTCCGGCGCGGTGAAGGGCCTGAAGGACGTGCCCCAGTTCCAGCAGATGTTCCTGCTGTTTACCAACCCGGTGCTGGGCGTGCTGGCAGGCGCGGTGCTGACCGCCATCATCCAGTCCTCCTCCGCCTCGGTGGGCATTTTGCAGGCTCTGTCCGTTACCGGTCAGGTCACCTACGCCGCCGCCATTCCCATCATCATGGGCCAGAACATCGGTACCTGCGTCACCGCTATGCTGGCCTCCGTGGGCACCACCAAGAACGCCAAGCGCGCCGCTGTGGTGCATCTGATGTTCAACATCCTGGGCACCCTGATCTGTCTGCCTCTGTTCATGCTGGGGCGGTGGATCTTTGACCCGGCGATCCTCTACGAAAGCGCCAACTATGTGGGCATCTCCATCTGCCACACCGCCTTCAACTGCTTCTGCACCGCCCTGCTGCTGCCTTCCGGCAGTCTGCTGGAAAAGCTGGTGTGCAAGCTGGTTCCCGACGCCAAGGAGCCGGAGACTGTGGCGGAGCTGGATCAGCGCCTGCTGGGCACCCCATCCCTGGCGCTGGAGCGCTGCCGCAGCGTCACCTGGGAAATGGCGGAGGCTGCCGCCGAGGCCTTCCGGGGCGGGGCGGAGTCGGTGCTGAGCTACAGCCCTGAGCTGGTGGCCCGGGTGCGGGAATGCGAGAACAAGACCGACCACTACGAGGATATCCTGGGTACTTATTTGGTCAAGCTCAGCGCCTTGCAGATCAGCGAGTCGGACAGCGCCGAGGCGGCGATGATCCTGAAGGCCCTGAACGATTTCGAGCGGGTGGCCGACCACGCCCTGAACCTGGTGGAGGCCGGGGAGGAGCTGCATGACAAGCACCTGACCCTTTCCGACGCGGCCTGCCACGAGCTGGCGGTGCTGAACCGGGCGGTCAATGACATTGTGACCTTGTCCTTCCAGGCCTTCCGGGACAAGGATCTGGAGAAGGCGTATCAGGTGGAGCCTCTGGAGCAGGTCATTGACGATCTGAAGGAGAAGCTCCGGGTGCACCACATCCTGCGGCTGCAGCAGGGCAGCTGCAGCATCGAGAGCGGCTTTGTCTGGTCGGATCTGCTCACCGCCCTGGAGCGGGTGGGGGATCACTGCTCCAACATCGCCGGCTGTGTGGTGGATATGGCCCACCATGATATGAACACCCACGAGGCCCTCCGCTCCGCCCGGGTGGAAAACGAGAACTTCGGCGAGCAGTACAAGCAATTCGCCAGGAAATACAGCCTGAAGTAAAACGATCCGCGCCGCGGCGAAAAGCCGCGGCGCGGAAATGCGTTGTTACAGGGTTCGCAAAGCGTCTACCAGGGCGGTCTTGCCTGCGGTTTTCGCGTCCTTTTCCTTAATCACCCGGGCAGGGCAGCCGGCTACCACGGTGTTGGGGGCCACGTCGCTCACCACCACGGCGCCCGCCGCCACCACGGCGCCCCGGCCGACCCGGCAGCCCTCGATGACCACGGCGTTGGCGCCGATGAGCACATCGTCCTCCACCACCACAGGCAGGGCGGAGGCGGGTTCCACCACACCGGCCAGCACCGCCCCGGCGCCTACGTGGCAGTTGTTGCCTACGGTGGCCCGTCCGCCCAGCACGGCTCCCATGTCGATCATGGTGCCGTCGCCTACCACCGCGCCGATGTTCAAAATGGCGCCCATCATGATTACCGCGTTTTTGCCGATGCGCACCTGCTCCCGGATTACGGCGCCGGGCTCGATCCGGGCTGGGATGTCCTTCAGATCCAGAAGGGGGATGGCGGAGTTGCGGCAATTGTTTTCGATCTCCAGGTGTGCGAAGGTGTTGCTCTGCAGCACCGGGGCTACGTCCTTCCAGTCGCCGAAGACGATTTTGCAGCCCTGGCCGCAGGGGAATTCCCGGCAATTGGGGAAGGATACCGGGGTCTGCTCCCAGACGTAGACCTTTACTGGGGTTTTCTTTTCTGAGGTGCGGATATATTCAATGATCTGCTGGGCATCCATATGGGGTTCTCCTCCCTGTCTTATGATGGACTATCGTACCATTTTTCCCCCGGAAATACAAGGGCGAAATTGACAGGCCGGGGGCTTTCGGATATAATTGCACCATCCTATCCCTACAGGAGGAGAACGCTATGCAGATCCTGGAAGACCGCCGCCGCCTGCACCGAATCCCGGAGCTGGATCGTGCCCTGCCCAAAACCATGGCCTATCTGGAAACGGCCTTGGAGGGGCTGGGGTGTCAGGTGTTTTCACCGATGCCGGGCGCGCTGTGCGCCTGGTTTGACTTCGGCCGGGAGAGGGCCTTGGCCTTCCGGGCAGACGCCGACGCCCTGCCCATCACCGAGAACACCGGCGCCGCCTATGCCTCCACCCACCCCGGGCGGATGCACGCCTGCGGCCATGACGGCCACATGGCGATCCTGCTGGAGCTGGCCCGGCGGCTGAGCCGGGGGCAGCGCCCGGGATACAATGTGCTGCTGGTGTTCCAGCCGGCGGAGGAGACCACCGGCGGGGCCAGGGATCTGTGCGCCGGGGGGATCCTCCGGGAGAAGGGGGTGGAGGCCATCTTCGGCCTGCACCTGTGGCCGGGGCTTCCTGCCGGGGAGATTTTCAGCCGTCCCGGAGCCATGATGGCCCGCTCCGGAGAGGTCACTGTGGATATTTTCGGCCGCTCCGCGCACATCGCCAAGGCGGAGCAGGGGCTGGACGCTCTGGCCGCCGGGGTGGAGATGTACCGGCTGACGGCCCAATTGGAGCAAAGCGTTTCCGGTTCCCGGCTGCTGAAATTTGGCCTGCTGCAAAGCGGCAGCGTCCGCAACGCCGTCGCCGCCCGCGCCCATCTGGAAGGCTCCCTGCGGGCCTATGACGATGCCGTCTTTCACCGGCTGCGCCGGGGGCTGGAGGACATCGGTCGCCGGGTGGAAGCCAGCACCGGCTGCGCCGTGAAAATAACGGTCAGCGAAGGATATCCCCCGGTGTGCAACCCGGGAGATTTGCTGGAGCGGGCGGCGGCTGTCGCCCGGATCCGGCATTTGCCCACGCCCTCCATGACCACGGAGGATTTTTCCTGGTATCAGCGGCAGATCCCGGGGCTGTTCTGCTTCCTGGGCCTTGGGGATGTTCCGGCCCTTCATGCCGATACCTTTGACTTTGACGACCGGCTCCTGGAAAAGGGCGCTGACTTTTTTGAGGCCCTGGCCCGTGGCCTTCCCTAAGCGCCGGGCTTACCGCCGGTAGAGACAGACCCCTTCTTTATAGGTTGCCAGCACCGGAATGTCCTTGACGGTCTTGGGATCCGCCGCCAGGGGATCCTTCTCCAGCACCACCAGATCCGCCAGCTTTCCCGGGGCCAGAACGCCTTTCCGGTCTTCCTCTCCATAGGCGAAGGCGGCATTGCCGGTGACGGCTTGCAGAGCCTGGTAAACCCCCACCCGCTCCTCCGGGGCGAGGATATCGCCGCCCCGGGTGCGCCGGTTCACCGCGCACCAGACGCTGTGGAGCATGTCTGGCCTGGTCACCGGGGTGTCCTGGTGGAGGGTGCAGCACAGCCCCCGGCAAAGGGCGCTACCCACCGGGGAGATCCGGCTGCCCCGCTCCCGGCCCAGGTTTTTCCGGTGTACGTCCCCCCAGTACCAAATGTGGCCCACAAAGAAGCTGGGGATCATGGCAAGCTCCGCCATCTGATCCAGCTGCTCCCGGCGCAGGATCTGACAGTGGATCATCACCGGCCGGAGCAAGGGCCGATCCCGGCTCTCCAGCCAGGCGCGGCGGTACTGGGTCAGGAATTGATCCGCGGCGGCGTCGCCGTTGCAGTGGGCCAGCAGCTGCCGACGGTGGGCCAGGGCCTGGGCGCAGACGGCGTACACCCTTTCGTCGCTGAGGCTGGCCGCGCCCCGGGAGTCGCTGCCCTGGTAAGGCCGGCTGAGCCATGCGGTACGGCCCTGGGGAGATCCGTCCAGAATCAGCTTATAGCCCCCCAGGCGGAAGCGGTGCCGGTAAGGCCCGGCGTAAGGCGCCAGTTTTTGAAACCAGTCCTCCGCCTGTCCCTCCGCCGCTGCCAGATAAGACACCAGATCCAGCTTCAGACCGCCGCCCTGGGCATACCGTGCCAGCAGGGCGGCGGTTTGCAAATTCGTGGCCCCATCCTGGGCGGTGGTGATGCCATAGCTGAGGTAGTCCTGCTGGGCGTCGGCCAGCTGCCGCTCCATATCGGTGGGCAGACGGCGGAACACCTCCGTCAGCGCCGGGACACAGGCCCCCGGCTCTTCCAGATAGCCGCTGAGGGAGCCGTCCTCCCGGCGGCCCAGACGGCCTCCGGCGGGATCCGGGGTATTGGCGTCCCAGCCCAGCAGCTCCAGCAGCGCCGTATTGGCTACCCCCATGTGGGAGGAGGCGTGGAGCAGGAGCATGGGAATGCGGCGGCTGACGCCGTCCAGCAGCTCCCGATTCGGGTGGGTCTGTTGGGGAAGAAAGTTGTGGTCATAATTGACCCCCAGCACCGCCCCCTCCGGCCCGGGGGGCGCGGCGTTGAGGTGGCGGCGCAGAGCGCCGGCAATCTGGGTGAAGTCGGTACACTCCGACAGATCCACTGCCGAACGGTACTGGGCGGCCATGGACAGATGGCTGTGGGCGTCCAGAAAGGCGGGCAGCAGGGCATGACCTTTCAGATCCACCCGCCGGGGCGACGGCCCCGCCAGGGCTTCCGCCTGGGCAAGATCGCCGGCATAGACGATCCGGCCGTCCTGCTCCACCAGGGCCTGAACCCGATGGCCGGGGGCGGTCATGGGGATGATGGGGCCGCCGGAAAAAATGGTGATCCGGGACATGGAAGATCCTCCTTTTGCGCAAAACCGGGCCGCTTGACCCGTTGTCTTAGGGATTAGTATGCCCGGATCCGTCGCCGGGAACCCGGCAAAATGCCGCCCTTGACATTGCCGGAAGGAAGAAGTATCATTTTTCTATATGCGGATGGACGCGGCAGGAATACAGCTGCCAGGCTGCAATCGGCTTACCCCCTCTGCCGCGCCTCGTGACATTCCCCGAGGGGCGCGCCAGAGTCCGGTTTCCGCGAGGCGGCGCGGGGCGTTCATAGGCATGAGAAATCCGGACAGACATCAGGAGGAGATCGGCATGGATCAGAATCGTTTGGACAAATATTTGCAGGAACAGTTTGACAAGCGGGGGCTTCCCGGCATGGCGGTGTGCATTCGGGGGCCGGAGGGCGTGGTATATGAGGGAAGCTTTGGCTGCCGCAGCGTTCAGCCCCGGCTTCCGGTAACGGGAGATACCATTTTCGGCATCGCATCCATGAGCAAGTCCATCACCGCCCTGGCTTGCTGCATTCTGGAGGCGGAGGGGAAGATGTCTCTGGAAGATCCGGTGGCGACCTATTTCCCGGAGCTGCACATCCCCGGCACCCCGGATCAGTGGCTCACGGTGGAGACGCTGGCCACCCATCGTTCCGGGATCCCTCCCATGGAACCGCTGGAATGGTCCATCGCCATGAACAGCGCCCAGCGGGACAGCGACTGGTATCGCCAAATGCGGCGTACCGCCCCCAACAAAATGGATCAAATCCAGCAGATCGTGGACTATATCTCCGCCGGGGACTATACGCCTCTGGGCGCTCCTGGGGAGATGATGAGCTACAGCAACGAGGGCTACGCCCTGCTGTCCTACATTGTGGATCAGGCTGCCGGGATCTGTTTGGAGCGGTTCCTGCAGGAGCGGATCTTTGCCCCTTTGGGCATGGATCGCACGGTGCTGGATGTGGACGCGAGCCAGGCCCGGGCCATTTCCGGCGGGGACATCACCAGCCTGTTTGAGCGCGACCAGGCGGGGCAGCTGGTGTGGGACGACGACTGGTCTATTCTGCCGCCCTTCCGGGGCTGCGGCTGCGTCAAGTCCACTGCCCGGGACATTACCAAGTATTACCAGATGCTGGCCCAGGGAGGCGTCTGGGAGGGCAAGCAGGTGATTCCCGCGCAGGCGGTGGAGCGGCTGGCGGGTCGGGGCTTCCCGGTGCGTGTCAAGCCGGTGTACTGCCTGGGTCTGGAGAAGCGGCTGCTGGCGGGGAAGGTGCTGTGCCAGCATTCCGGCGGCCTTCACGGGGTGTCCACCATCGGCGGTTTCCTGGAGGGAGGCTTCGCCGTGGCGGCGCTGTGCAACGAAGGGGACGTGGATATGACGGACTTTTTGTGGATCTGTCTGAACCACATTCTGGGCCTGCCTCTGGATACCCGGCATCCCTGGGCCGTGCCCAACGGCCGGCGCTTTGACTGCCCTGAGATCCTTTGCGGCCACTACCTGTGCCGGGAGGGGGTGCCTGCCCACTGTGTGGTCTACCAGGAGGATGGCTGCCTGAAGGCGGACTATCAGGGCAGGAAGACCCTGCTGCAATGGTGCGGCAAAAACGTCTTTGCCGCTATGGCGGAAAACGATCCCCGGGAACGGGTGAGTACCCTGCAATTCTATGCCCGGGAGGGCAGGCCCTGGTGCGTCCGGTGCGGCAGCCGGGTCTACCAGATGATCCGGGAGCAGGCTCCGGAATAACGAAAACCGGAAAACCAGGGAACCTCTGATGAAATCGTCCGAAGCGGAGCTCCGGAACGTTTGCCGATTTCATCAGAGGTTCCCTGGTTTTCCGGCTTTTTTGACCAATTTAAACCGGGCCGGAGAAAGGGAAGATCCCCGACCGGTTGGTCGGGGATCGGGGGGATTACTCAGCCACGGAGATGGCGGTGATGTGGGGGTTGGGGCCTTCGTACCAGTACAGGAAGCCTTCCACGTTCACCACGTCGCCTACCTCCAGCTCGCCAACCGTGGTGTAAACCTCGGAGTCGGTGCCGGTGAGGTAGACCTCCACGCAGAATTCATAGCTGTTGCCGTCCAGGCCCAGGGTCAGGTAGATGTCGTCGCCGGGCTCGTCATTCTTGTAGGAGATGCTCTCCACGGTCAGACCGGAGAAGGAGACCTTCTCGTTCTGGTGGTCGATCAGCTCGTCGGTGCCCAGCAGAGCGGTGGCGTCCAGGGCCTCGGCAATGTAGGTATCGCCGCCTTCAACGAAGGTAAAGGTGCCGTCCAGAACCTCGATCTCGCCGGACCATTCGCCCTTGTAGCCGTTGACCAGGATCTTGGTGCCGGGAACCAGCTTGGCGGCGTCCTCCTCGGAGCAGGCCAGCTCATACAGGAAGTAAGCGCCGTCGGGGCTCTGGCAGTAGACGGTGATCTTGTCCTCCCACCAGGACTGGTGAGCCTGGACATATGTCTCAATGCAGACGGGAGCGTCCATCTCGGCGGCCATGTACTCCTCGTGGGTCATCACGGCCACTTCCTCCACGGCCTCGGTGGCCTCGGTAGTGGCGGGAGCCTCGGTGGTGGCGGGAGCCTCGGTGGTGGCAGGAGCCTCGGTGGTGGGGGTTTCGGTGGTGGCGGGCGTGTCGGTATTGGCGCAGCCGGCGAAGGCCAGGATCATGGAAACCGCCAGCAGCATAGCGATCAGCTTTTTCATATGGGTAACTCCTTTTCTTGTTTTTGTGCCATATGCACAAGGGGATTATACAACGGGATGTTTTGAAAATCAATCCAGTTTTGCGAAAATTTAACGTTTTTTCATTTTAAGTTTACCGATTAGAAACGTTATCCCCATAACGCTCCAGCAAATCGCCAGACCGGCCAGCAGCGCCTTGGCGCCGGTGGGCAGGGGGCCAAGGTTGACCTTGCCTGAGGAGGCGCTGATCTGATCCAGGCGGTACAGAGCGCTGACCTCCTGGAACAGGTCGTCCAAATTGTCCTCGGTGACGGGATTTCCCCGGCGGATGGACTTGTTGACGTTTTCAATGAGCTGCCCCGCGGCGTTGCGCAAGGAGGCGGAGCCGTTGAATACCGGGGTGACGAAGGTGTTGTGGATGTTCTGCTGAAGAAGCTGGGCGGCGTCGAGCTTCACGGAGTAGTACAGGTCGCTGTCCTCTCCCCGGCGGGACAGGTAGTCCCGGTATTCGGCGCTTTCCTGGGCCTTGGTGGTCACAGGCAGATACCCCTCCGTCTGGGAGTAGGCGATCTGCACCTCGTTGGTCAGCAGGTACTGGGCGAACAGCCAGGAGGCCACCACCTCCTGAGGATCGGCTTTGTTAAACACGCACAGGGAAGGCCCCTGGGAGATCATGGAGGGGTTCGCCGGGTCAAACTGGGGGATGGCCATGACCACGGTCTCAAAGGATACCAGCTTGTCCTCGGGAATGTCGATCAGAGGCGCGTCGGAGCCCATCCAGGTGGCGCCGGCGGTGGAGTCGATGGCGAAAACGCACTGTCCGGCGTTGAGGAAGTTGGCCGGATATCCCGCCAGCTTGAAGGTGTTGAAGGTTCGCTTCTCCACCTGATCGGCGATGGTCAGCAGCAGCTCCCGGGTGGTGTCGTTGAACAGCAAGATCTGGCCCCGGTTGGTGGAATACCCCGCTCCCTTCTGGTGGAGCATCTGGATCATCATATTGTCCGTGGACTTGTAGAGGAAGGGGATCAGCACCTTTTGTCCGTTGAGGAGGAAATTGCCCTGGTCGTCCTGGGCCATGGCGGCTTGGGACACTTCCCAGATAAAGTCCCAGGTCAGCTGCTCCGGCAAGCGATAGCCCAGCTTCTCCACATAGGTCTTGTTTACATAACAAGCCTCCGTGGATCGCATGAAGGGGACGGCGTAATGCTGGCCGCTGATGCGGCATTCCTCCAGAAATTTCGAAACCATCTGGGACTGCTCCGGCCCGTCGTAGCGCAGCTGACTGCCTCCCAGACCGTAGCCGGGGTGGGTGAACAGCTCGTCCAGGGGCACCACCGTGTCGGCGCCCGTGAGGTAGGTGGCGATGTGATCGGGATAGGTGATGCAGACGTTGGGAGTGGTGCCGGTGGAGATGTTGGTGATTACGTCGTTGTAGATCTTGCCGTAGTCGGTGTACAGCCGCAGCTCCACGGTGATATTGGGGTAGAGGGACTGGAAATCCGCAATGGCCTGCTTGTAGATGTTCACCTGGGTCAGGTTGGTATCGTTCTTGGCCCAGAAGGTGATGCTGTAGTCGCGGCTGTCGTCGAAGGTCTCCGGCGGGGTGAAGGCCTTCTGCTCCCGGGAGCCGTGGCAGCCCGCCAGGCTCAGCACCAGACACACAAGGACGGTGAGGGAAAAAAGCTTTTTCATCCCTTCATCCCTCCTTTTGCCACCCCTGCCATGATCCTGCGGCGGAAGATCAGGAACAGCACGATCAGCGGCGCGGAAATCACCACCACAGCCGCCATCATCGCCGGGATGTTCTCCCGGCCGAAGCCGGTTTCCCGGAGCTGCTGAATGCCGTTGGACACCAGGTAGTAGCTGGGATCATCGGTGATCAGCCGGGGCCAGACGTAGGAATTCCAGCACTCAATGACCTTCAAAATGGTGATGGTGACCACAGTGGGCTTGCAGATGGGGATCATCACCTTCCACAGGTACTTCAGATCCGAGGTGCCGTCCACCTTGGCGGCGTAGTACAACTCGTCGGGGATCTGGGAGAAGTGCTCCTTCAGCAGGTAGATGTAGAACACCGATGTGACGCTGGGCAGGATCAGGCCGGTGAAGGTATTGCGCAGATCCAGCTCGGTGATGGTGACAAAGTTGGTGATCACCACTAACTCGCTGGGGATCATCATAAAGGACAGAAACAAGGTAAACACCAGCTCCTTGCCGGGGAAGCGCAGCCGGGAGAAGGCGAAGGCCGCCAGCACCGTCACCAGGAGCATCAGGGCGGTGGTAGCCAGGGCGAAGATCACGGTGTTGAGGAAATACCCGGCCAGAGGCACCTCGGTAAAGGCCTGGACGTAATTGTCCAGGGTAGGATCCAGGGTATACAGCTGGGGGGTCCACTCGGCGTTGTAAGCGCCGTAGCGTTTCACCGAGGTAAGCACCATCCAGTAGAAGGGGAACAGTACGGCTCCGGCCCAGCAGGTGAGCAGGGTATAGGTCAGCGCCTTCCCCACCCGGCGGCGGGTCAGGGCGGCTTTTTCCAGTTTGGCATAGTCCATAGTACCGCCTCCTTAATAGTGGACGTGCTTCCTGCTCACCGACAGATTGATGCAGGTGATGGTCAGTACGATGACGAACAGGATAATGGCGGCGGCAGAGGCGTAGGAGGGGTAGCCGCCGGCATCGCCGTAGAGCATGTCGTAGATATAGCCCACGATGGTGTTCATTCCCGCGGCGTTGAGATCCACGCCGAACAGGGCCACCGCGTCGGAGTAGGCCTTAAAGGCTCCGATGAAGCCGGTGATCACCAGATAGAACACAGTGGGAGAGATCATGGGCAGGGTGATCCGGGTGAAGATCCGCAGCTTGGAGGTGCCGTCTATCCGGGCGGCGTTGTAGTAGGTCGGATCCACCGAGGCCAGCGCGCTGGTGAGGATCAGAATCTTAAACGGCATAACGATCCAAACGGTGTACAGGCATAGCACCAGCATTTTGGCCCAGTAAGGCCCGTCGATAAAGTCGATGGGAGCGACGCCGAACCAGCTGAGCACTAGATTGGCCAGACCGTCGGTGTAGGGGGTGCGCTTGAATAGGATCATAAACACCAGGCCCACCGCCAGGGTATTGGTGACGTAGGGCAGGAAGTAAATGGTCTGGTACAGCTCCCGGAGCCTGCGGACGGAGCTTAAGGCCAGGGAGATCAGCAGGGACAGTCCGGTGGACACCGGCACGGTGATGATCACCAGCAGGAAGGTGTTCTTCACCGCCTGGAGGAAGTAGGGATCCCGCAGCACGTAGGAATAGTTATACAGGCCCACGCCCCAGTAGGTCTGGGAGGCAAAGTTATACCCTTCTTCCAGGGAGTAGACGCACACGTCAACCAGGGGATACACCAGGAAGGCCCCCAGGAAGGCCATGGCGGGCAGAAGATACAGCCAGCCCTTGGGTTGGTTCTTTTCCATAGGGAGCCTCCTCAAAAGCGGATCCGTTCCCCGGTATCCCGATGGAACAGGAAGACCTTGTCCGGCTTCAGGGCAAAGCGGACGTTGTCCCCGGCAGGCGCCGCGGCCTCCCGGGCGCTGACGATGGCCCGGATTACCGGGGCATGATGATCCGGGTGGGCGGACAATATGGTTACATCCCGGCCCATGACCTCCACGCCCCGGAACGCGCAGCGCAGGGGGCCGTCTGCCTGGGGCAGGAAGCCCTCGGGGCGGACGGCGGCGGTGACCGGCTGATCCGGCAGTCCGGGGGTCTGGAGCACCGCTTCGCCGCCCAGGTACAGCTGACCGCCGCGGATGTCGCCGGCAAAGGCATTGATGGGAGGATTGCCCAGGAACCGGGCAACGAACAGATTGGCCGGGTCGTCGTACACCGCCTGAGGGGCGCCGGTTTGCTGGATCACGCCGTCCTTCATCACCACGATCAGGTCGGAGATGGACATGGCCTCCTCCTGATCGTGGGTGACGAAGACCGTGGTGATTCCTGTGGAGCGCTGGATCCGGCGGATCTCCTCCCGGGTTTGGAGCCGCAGCCGGGCGTCCAGGTTGGACAGCGGCTCGTCCAGCAGCAGGATCCGGGGCATCTTCACCAGGGCCCGGGCAATGGCTACCCGCTGCTGCTGACCGCCGGAAAGCTCTCCGGGCCTGCGGTCCATCAGCTCCTGGATCTGTACCAGCTTGGCGGCCTCCAGGGCCATTTGGGCCATTTGGGCCTTGGTGAGCTTCTCCTTGCCCTTCCGGTTCTCCAGGGGGAAGGTGATGTTCTGCTTCACCGTCAGATGGGGGTACAGGGCGTAATTCTGAAACACCAAGCCCACCCCCCGGTGCTCCGGGGGCAGATCGGTGACGTCGTCTTCTCCGAAGAAGATTCGTCCGGAGGTGGGCTTTTGCAGCCCGGACAGCAGGTTCAGCGTGGTGGACTTGCCACAGCCCGAGGGGCCGAGGAGGCCCACCAGCTTCCCGTGGGGGATGCGGAAGGTGAAGTCTTTCACCGCCACCACCGGCTGGGGCTGTTTCTTTCCACGGCCGGGGAATTCCTTCGTCAGATTCTGCAAGGTGACATTCATGGAATCACATGCCTTTCCTGTTACACAGTGGCGCTGCCGCCATACCGGCAACGATATCTATTATTATAGGCCATGGGTTACGGTTTTGCAAGAAGGAATGGGCTTGTCTCAAAACCATGTTCGAGACAAGCCCATGTGGGTTTCTGGCCGATTTGACTTGGGTTATACGGTGGCCGGGGTTTTCCTTTTGCTGGCGTACTGAATCAGGGCCACCACGCCTACCAGGACAATGCCAATCAGATCCGTAATGGGATCCGGATCGATGAGCAGCAGACCGCCCAAGGCGATGACGATCCGCTGATAGGCGGGCATGTGGTGCAGCAGGTAGCCTTCCAAGGACGCGGCGACGGAGAAGATGCCCACGAAGGAGGTGATGCAGATGGTGATGACCTCCCAGACCGTGGTATCGATGAACAAAATGGCGGGGTTCAGGGCGAAGATGTAAGGCACGATGAAGGCGGCGATGGCCAGCTTGGTGGAGGTCAGGGCGGTCTTCATGGGGTTCGCCTGGGCGATAGCGGCGCCGGCGTAGGCGGCCAGGGCCACCGGAGGCGTCAGATCCGCCACGATGCCGAAGTAGAACACGAAGAAGTGGGCCGCGATGGCAGGAACGCCCATACGAATGAGAATGGGGGCGCAGGTGGAGGCCATGATGCAGTAGTTGGCGGTGGTAGGCACGCCCATACCCAGGACGATGCAGCAGACCATGGTCAGGAACAGGGCGATGATCACGTGCTCCCCGGCCAGGGTGACGATGCCGTTAATCAGGGTGTTGGCCAGGCCGGTCATGGTAATGGTGCCGGCGATGATCCCCGCCACGCCGCAGGCGGCGGCTACGGTGATGGTGCCCTGTCCGCCGGCGGCCAAAGCCTCCAGGATCCGCTTGGGGGTGATGCGGTTGCCTTTATTGAACAGGGAGACGAAGATGGCGGCCAGGATGGCGATGGCGGCGGCATACTGGATGCTGCGCTGGCTGGTACCCACCAGGTAGATCAGCAGGGCCAGGGGCAGCAGCAGATACGTCTGCTTCAGCAGGGGCTTGAGCTTGGGCAGCTCCTCCTTGGGCAGGCCCTTCAGGCCCAGCTTCTTGGCCTCCAGGTGGACGGCCACAAAAACGCCGATGAAATACAGAACCGCGGGCAAAATGGCCTTCACGGCGATGGTGCTGTAGGGCACCTGGACGTAGTCGGCCATTAAGAAGGCGGCGGCGCCCATAATGGGGGGCATGATCTGCCCGCCGGTGGAGGCGGCGGCTTCCGCGGCTCCGGCGAACTCGGGCTTATAGCCGGTCTTCTTCATCAGGGGGATGGTGACGGAGCCGCTGCCCACGGTATTGGCGACGGAGGAGCCGGAAACCATGCCCTCCATGGCGCTGGCTACCACGGCCACCTTGGCCGGGCCGCCGGAGAAGCCGCCTACAAAGGCGTTGGCGATGTTGATGAAGAAGTCGGCGATGCCGGTACGCTCCAAGAAGGCACCGAAGATGATGAACACCACGATGAACTTAGAGCACACATTCACCGGGGTAGAGAAGATGCCTTCCTTGCTGTAGAACAGGTAGCGCACGGCATAGTTGAGCCTGCCCCACAGGGAGGGGTTCGCCAGGCCCCAGATCAGGGCGTAGACGATGAAGAACGCCGCTACGCACAAAATGGGGATGCCCACGCTCCGGCGGCAGACCTCTGCCAGGGACACGATGCCCACGATGCCGATGAGGATCTGATACCATTGAAAGAAGCTGCCCTGCTGGATGATGGTCATGGCGTTGAAGGTGAAATACAGGAACGCCGCCGTACCGGCGATCATCATCACCACGTCATACCAGGGGATGTGATTGACTTTCTGCTGGCCCTTCCGGGCGGGGAAGACCAGGAAGCCCAAAAATACGATAAAGGCCACGAAGGAGGTCAAACGGATCTCCTCCAGCCAGCTGGCGAACAGGGTTACGTACAGGCAGAACAGGGAGAAGGCGGCCAGAACGCAGGTCACAGCGATTTTGGGCGCGCCTTCCCAGATTCGGACGTTGGACTCCCGGTCGTACTTTTTCATCACGGATTCCAGATCCATAGGCTGCTCTGCCTGGGGAGCTGCTTGGTTTTTTTTCTTGAACAAAGCCATGGGATACCTCCTGAGATATGGTAAGAACCAGCCGCGGCTGTTACCGCCGCGGCTGGTTGGTATGGGCCGGGGACGTTATTCGGTGGGAACGGTGACGCCCTGCTCGGCGAAGTACTTGGCCGCGCCGGAATGGAAGGGGACGGTCATGCCGGAGGTGGCGTTCTCCACGGACAGCTCAGCACCCTTGCCGTTTTCCACGGTGATGGCGTCGACGTTGTCGAAGATGGCCTTGGTCAGGTTGTAAACGGCTTCCTCGTCGGCAGAGGCGGAGACGATGAGGGTGGCTTTGACGGTGACGGTGGTCACGTCAGCGTCCTGGCCGGGATAGGTGCCGGCGGGAACGGTGTAGGCGGTGTAGAAGGGGCAGTCGGCCATGACCTTATCGCCGATGGCGCCGTCGATGGGCACCAGGTAAGCGCTGTTGGTGGTGCACAGCTCGGTGATGGCGGCGGTGGGGGCGCCGGCGACGATGAAGGCGGCGTCGATCTTGCCGTCCTTCATGGCCTCGGTGCTGTCAGCGAAGCTCAGGTACTGGGCCTGGACGTCCTCCTCGGTCAGACCGGCGGCGTTGAGCACGTCCATGGCGTTGAAGTAGGTGCCGGAGCCGGGGGCGCCGATGGAGACGCTCTTACCCGCCAGGTCAGCCACAGACGTGATCTCGGGATCCATGGTGATCAGCTGGACAGCCTCGGCGTACAGACCGGCGACAACCCGGAAGGAGTCCACCTTACCGTTGGTTTCAAAGGAGCGGATGCCGTCCCAAGCGTAGGCCATAACGTCAGACTGGACGGCGCCCAGCTGGTAGTCACCGGCGGCGATGCCTTCGATATTGGCCTTGGAGCCGTCGGTGGAGACCACGGTGACGGCGATGCCGGCGTGATTCCTGATGTACTGGCCCAGCACGCCGCCGAAGGCGTAGTAGGTGCCGGAGGTGCTGCCGGTGCCCATGGTCATCTCGCCGGAGGTGGAACCGCCGCAGGCAGCCAGGGTGAGGATCAAAGCCATAGCCAATACAATGGAAAGAAGCTTCTTCGTTTTCATTTTCATTTCCTCCTTCTGGGATACGGGTGTTTTCAAAGGGTTATGGAAAAATTATACAACCGTTCTTGCATTTTTGCAAGGACAAAAAATAGGATTTGTCAGGGAAAAGATTCCCAAGTTTTATTAACTGAGAACTTTTTCACAAAAAAAGCATGGAAAATGCGCAAAAAATCACCGGTTTTCAAACCACGCCGTCTATGCGGGTTTCATGGGATTGTGCAAGATGAACAATAATTCTAAAAAAACCATCGGAAATTTCTTCTATCTGCCGAATTCTCCTTGTGTCGAAGAAAAACGTATTTTGTATATGGACAAAAACGGTATTTCATCCGCCGCTGTCGGGAACATTCGTGGCGAACAGTGAAACCCGATGTCCCGCGGCTTGCAAAACGGCGCGTAAGGACGACCGCCATCGGCGGCGCGGAGAGCGGCCCGCCAGCCGCTTACGCTGTCATTCATCACCGCGACTGCGGGATCTTCTCCCAGGGACGGAGCAAGGCGGGTTTACAGCGGGAACAAACATTAGCATGAAGACGGCCTTGGGCCTCAGCCGACGTCCCAGTTGGGATGTGGGCTTAGGCTTTCTTTTTGCGCTAAAGTCGTTCTTTGGAACAAGTTTCCGCTCTTTTTATTGCCATCGACGAATTTTATGGGACGGTGTTTGCTCATGCGCCGGACAACCGCTTGGCGGCGGTTATGGCGTATTCGCCTATCCGTTCAAAGTCCGCTTCCGGGTCAAGGCAAAAAAAAGAGCAGCCGTTTTCTTCGCTGAAAACAGCTGCCCTGTGGGTTTCTATTCAATTGTGAGGTGGGGAATATATGGGAAATTGTCAGTTTCCCAATTGCGTCATTTCCGCAATCTCTCTTAATTGCGTTATCAGCACGTCCTCCTTACCGATATAACGATCATCTTCAAAAACCAATGTGTTCCACAAATTATGCAGTTGCTCTGATAAATCAGGCTTGTCACAAAATTCGTATGCCGCGTAAACATTGCTGATTAGTGCTTCCATTACATCTTGGTCTGAAATATCCTGGTTTTCGACTTTGTCTATGGCAAACGTAATGA
>CALWXQ010000005.1 GCA_944385545.1 uncultured Oscillospiraceae bacterium
CCTGGGCCAGGCCTGTGTATCTCGTATATCGCATGCCATGCTTTTCCTTGGCATCCGCAAAGGTTCGTTCAACGGTTTCTTTGCGCATTGCGTAATACTTCTTGTGCCGCTCGGTGTATCGAAGTTCCTCGGCCATTTCCACATAGGGCTTCCAAATATGCCGGGTGACTGTCTTAACAAAGTCCTTGCTCTTTGTGCACAGCTCCCTGGTGGGACAGTTCGCACAGACCTGTGGATTACTTTTATACTCCCGGTAGCCGTCACGGTTGGTGGTGCTGTAGTTCAATACCTGGTATTCCGGGCAGATGATACAATCATAGTATTCGTCATACACATACTTCCACCATTCATGACCGCCTTTCATGGTTTGGGGACGTTTATAGGGCGTGTACAAAATTCTGCCGTCGTCAAATACTTTCTTACAGATATGCGGGGTCTTATAGGCGCTGTCAGCTACTACGGTCTTTACCTCGGGGTGCTTTTCTACCAATTTGTCGTATACATCATCAAAAGCTACACTGTCATGTACATTGCCGGGTGTTACTTCTACTTCCAGAACATAGCCGTGCTGGTTGCAGACGGTGTGGGCTTCATAGGCCATCTGCTTCTTGTGGTCGCCTTTTACGAACATTCCCGCATCCGGATCGGTGGTACTCTTGGTAACGGTTTTCTTCTTGGCTTCCTTTTTCCGCTTTTTCAGCTTCTTTTTTGAAGTATTGTCTCTTTTCTTTTTGGGCGTGGAGGGCGGATCATTGTCATCCTTCTCATCAACTATGAGAAAAAGCCCAGCATTAGCTGGACTTTTTCGACAGTCTGGTGCGGGCCTTCTTCGGAAGGCCCGCGTTTTTTGGCAAAATCAATGGCCGGCGCCTTTTTGGTCACCGGCCATTGACTTGTTTTTTGGGTTGACGGTTAGCCCTTGACGCTGCCCAGGGCCACGCCGGCGATGATGTACTTCGACAGCAGCAGGTAGACCACGATCAGGGGCAGCACCGTCATGGACAGGCCCAGGTACACAGAGCCGTACTCGGTTTTGTAGATGTCGCCCCGGAGCAGGGATACCATGATGGGCAGGGTGTACTTCTCCTGATCCGTCAGCAGCACCAGAGGGGTGAACAGGTTGTTCCAGCTGGATACGAAGCTGAAAATGGCCTGGGTGGCGATGGCGGGCTTCATAATGGGCAGGGCGATGGTGTTGAAGATCCGGAACTCTCCGGCGCCGTCGATTCGGGCGGATTGAATGATCTCCATGGACAGTGCCGGGTACATGTACTGGCGCATGAAGAACACGATGCTGGGAGAGGCAATGGCGGGCAGGATCAGCATGGACAGATTGTTGGTCATGCCGATGCGGTAGACCATCTGATAGAAGCCGATCATGGTCACCTGGGCGGGAATCATCATGACCGCCATGATGAAGCTGAAGAAGGGCTTTTTCAGTCTCCACTCATAGACCACCAGCGCGTAGGCGGTCAGGGTGGAGAAGTAGGCGGACAGGACGGTGGAGCCCGCGGCAATGGTCAGGGAGTTCATAAAGCCCACCATAGGATCGAAGCTCTTGCCCAGCAGGATCTTCAGGTTGCTCAGCAGATACGTGGAAGGAACGAAGGAAATGGCGTGCTGCTGGATCTCGGTGGTGGAGCGCGTGGCGTTCATAAACATGATCCAGAAGGGGAATAAGCTCAGGATGGTCAAAAAGACGCACACCACATAGATGCAGATCTTCATGCCCTGGTCGCTGCGTTTTTCTGACATGGCTTATTTTCCTCCTTTCACGGCGACTTTTTCCGCTTTGGCCCGTCTGCGGCTGGCCTTTTTCATTTGGGCCTCGTCCTTGTCCCGGAGCAGGTAGAACAAAATGGAGGACAGGAACACGATAATCACGAACATGATCATGCTGGCCGCGGCGGCCCGGTTGTACAGATAGCTTCCGCTGAAGGCTTGGTTATAGATGAACACACTGGTCGTCATGGTGGCGTTGTCCGGGCCGCCCAGGAGGAACAGTTTGGGAATGTCGAACATGTTCAGACCGCCGATCAGGCTGGTGATGAAGGTGAACAGCAGGATGGTTTTAATGTTGGGGATGGTGACATACCAGAAGGTCTGCCAGCGGTTGGCGCCGTCCACAACGGCGGCCTCAAAGATCTCCGGGCTGATGCCCAGGATGCCGGAGGTCAGCACCACCATGGTGTAGCCGTACCACATCCAGAACTGGATGAAGATGACGATGGCTCTTGCGACATTTTTGCTGATCAGGAACTGGATGGGCTTATCCGCTAGCCCCAGGGAAATGACCAGATCGTTCATGGGGCTCATGGGGTAGTCAAACAGAGCCTTGAACAAAATGGCCACTGTGGCGGCGGTGATGATGTTGGGCATGTAGAAGACCACCTTGAAGAAGCCCTGACCTTTGACATAGGAGCGCTTATCCGTGAACCAGGCGGCCAGCAGCAGGGCCAGTCCCAACTGGGGAATGAAGTTCAGAACCCACATGACAACGGTGTTCTGAAAGGCTGTCTGGAAGGAGGGGTTGGACAGAACGGTTTTGAAATTCCGGAAGGGATCGTCTGTCAGGAAATGGATGTCCGTCATACCCAAGCCCTTCAGATCGGTGAATCCGATCACTGCCGTGTAGATGATCGGGTACAGGGAGAAGATCAGAAAGGCGACGACAAAGGGGATGCTGAAGATGTAGCCCCATTTGGCGTAGCTGAATTTTTTGGTTTGCATGGTTCCACCTCGGCTTTCAGAAGTCATACACATTGCGCAAGCCGGGGCGGAGGTGATCCGCCCCGGTTGCCGTTGCTATACCGGTTGGTTACTCAACGATCACGTCCAGGTTGTCGGCCACCTGCTGCTTGAAGTCAGCCAGGGCCTGATCCCGGGTCTTCTGACCGGAGGTGTACTGCCGGACCTGATCTCTCCAGTAGGTGTTGATGGTTTCATCGTACTGGGTCAGGTTCTTGCCGTTGGCGAAGGCGTTGGCGGGAACAAAGACATCGAACATGTTCTGGCCGCCCAGGAACTCCACAGTGCCGTCGGACTTGGCCATCACGGTGCCGGAGCCGACACAATCTTTGGTGCCGCCGTCGCCGTACAGGTTGCCGTTGGCCCAGCCGTACTGAAGACCGGTGTCGGAGCTGTCCAGGGTGATCCACTCGATGATGTCGCCTACAGCCTCAGCTTTGTCGGTGTCCTTGTTGGCCAAGATCCAGGTGCCGCCCCAGAAGAAACCGATGGGGGACTCGCAGATGGCCCAGTCGCCGTAAGTACCTTCACCCACAGCGGAGCCTCCGCAGTTGGGGGCCAGGGTGTAGTTAATCAGCCATGCGGGGCCGAAGAAGCCGAAGATGGGCTTCTCACCCACGCCCTTCATATCCGCGAACCAGGCGTCCTGCCAGTCCTGGGTATCGTTATGATAGCCGTTTTCCTTCAGCTTCATGGACAGATCCAGGAACTCCTCCCGCTTGGGGTCGATGTTCAGCTTGCCGTCCACGATCCAGCCGGAATCGGAGCTGTTTTCCACGGCGTGCCACAGGTCGCCGTCGCCGGAGATGATGCCGTAGCCCTTGGCCTTCAACTCCTCAGCAGCCACGAAGAACTGATCCCAGCTGCCGCTGCCGCCGCCAACCTTCTCCTTGATCACAGCGGGATCGTCGGTGCCCCAGACGTCCTTGGCAATGGAGCGGCGATAGATGAAGGCGCCGCCGGTGGCCTGATAGCCCAGGGCCACTACCTTGCCGTCGGGATTGGTGCCGATGTCCACGGTGTACTGGGCGATGTCCGCTTCCTCGATCTTGGCGGCCACGTCGATGCCCAGATCCTCATAGGCGGCGGCGTATTGGCTGGCATCGCCCTGGGCGTACTTCAGGACGAAGGCGGCCTCGGCGCAGTAGATGTCCGGGGCGTCGGCGCCGCCGGCAGCCAGGGCCTGATCCAAAGCGGGCTGGTAAGCGCCGTCGGTGGTGGCGATGATGGTGGTCTTGACTTCATAGCCGAAGTCAGGATGATCGGCCAGGTACTTTTCAATCATCTTGGGGACTTCGTCGGTAAAGGCCCAGAGGTTGATTACGTTGTCCTCAGGTTGAGCCGGTGCCGCGGTGTCGCTCTCGCTGCTGCCGCAGCCGGCGAACAGACAGGCGATCATGCACAGACAAAGTACCATTGCCATCAGTCGTTTGCTCATTTTCTGTTCCTCCTTGCTTCGTTGTCATCTTTCGTTCCTTATCCAAAAAGCAATCCCTGCTTTTTGGATATTATCTATTATATAGAATTTGCGGCGGATTTCTTTACAACATTTGCGCTACATTTGACAATTATTGCTATTTTGCACAATCTGGATGGCCTTTTACAAAAAACTACAGTATATTATATCTAAAGAACCTCTGAATCAATGGCCTGCGGCTTACGCCTAACTTGTTTGCCCCGGCCGCGCTGCTGAAAAGGCGGGGAATCCATTCAGGTTTCCTCCCCGTTTGAAAGGTTGGACTGCGTCAAAATCTCTCGGCGTCGCCCATTGAATCAGAGCTTCCCTAATTTCAGAGACCGACCCTGGGGAGGCGGCGGCAAAGGCTGTAAAACCTGTTCCCCAAAATCAGGGCCGGAGAAAGGAAGCGTATCCTATGGAACCGATCATTCGCACCGACAATCCTGTGGCGGTGCTATTGTCAAGGGTGTTTGACCTGATGGTGCTGAATATCCTGTTTTTGCTGTGCAGTCTGCCGGTGATCACCCTGGGGGCGGCTGCCACGGCTATGTATGATGTGATTTTCCGCCTCCGGCGCGGGGAGGAGCCGTCGGTGATCCGCGCCTTCTTCCGGGCGATGAAGGGAAATTTTCGCCAAGCGACGGTGCTGTGGCTGGGGCTGCTGGCGGGGCTGCTTTTCTTCGGGGCGGATCTGTACATCGTGCTGCGGGTCATTGATCCGGCCTACAGGCTGTTGCAGATCCCGGTGCTGGTGATGCTGCTGGGGCTGACCGGCGTAGGGCTGTATGGCTTCCCGCTGCTGGCGGTCTATTCCGACACCATCCGCCGCACGGTGAAGAACGCCCTGCTGCTGAGCTTGGGGAACCTGCCTGTCACCATTTTCTTCCTGGCGGTTCCGGCGCTGGTGGTCTACCTGTGCCTGTTCAGCGCGCAGCTGGCGGTGCTGACCTTCTCTTTGGTGCTGTTCATGGGCTGTGCCGCCCTGGCAAGCCTCTATGCCATATTCCTGCAACGGATTTTTGACCGGGCAGGCGCATAAAGCTAAGGAAGCTCTGAATAAATCGTCTTCGGCTGAATGC
Source organism: uncultured Oscillospiraceae bacterium (assembly GCA_944385545.1). Taxonomy (GTDB): domain Bacteria; phylum Bacillota; class Clostridia; order Oscillospirales; family Oscillospiraceae; genus Faecousia. Next base: position 5,287 of record CALWXQ010000005.1, read on the forward strand.
CGGATCTTTTGCCCCATCCGTGCAGTTTAAAAAGTGGGAAATACATACAGTATTCCTCCACTTTTTAAACTTTCGGCTGAGTCAAAATCTCTCGGCATCAGCTCTTGCCGATTTAATCAGAGCTTCCCTAAGAAACCGGCAAGGACGCAGCCGAGCTGCACCCTTGCCGGTGTTTTTTGCTTTCATGGCCGGCGCTTGCCGGTCTTGCTCTTGGGCTATTGGTCAGCCTCGGGAAGGGGATCCAGCAGCCACAGCAGAAAATCCGTCGCCGCGGAATCACGCCGGGAGAAGGCGGATACGGTGAGAATGGGAGGATCCTCGGGATACCACCGGCCCACCGGCTCCAGATCCCGGGCCAGGATCCCCACGGGGATGGGCCCGCCGTCGCCGGGGACATAATGCAGCCGGTCTTCCACAGCTGCCAGGGTCTGGGCGGGCAGAATTTGCCGCAGATCCATCCAGCAGCCGTTTTCGGCGTAGGCATCCACCACCCATTGGGTGGTGACGGTCACATCCACATAGCCGTTGATGAGCATGGCCTGGTATTTTTGGATGCTGGCGGCGGCAAATTCCTCGGCCACTGCCGCTGTATTGGGGTGGTACAGGCCGGTTTCCAGGTGCACCGGGGCGGTCTGGGGATCCAGCCCCCGGGCCTGAATGTAGCCCTGGGACAGGGCTTGGGCCGCTTCGGGGCTGTCCAATCGGGCGTTCATCACGGCGATTTCCAGCCAAGGCTCCCGGGATTCCTCCAGCCAGCTGCTCACGGTGGAAATCAGCAGTGCCAGGACGGCGATCTCCACCAGTACCTTCCACTTATGATAGTACCAAAAATCCCGCAGACGGGGCGGCATGGACAATCCCTCCCTTTGCTGTGCGGAGGCTCCCGAAGGAGCCTTCCGTAGGTCAGATGGTGACACGCAGACAGTCCCGGCCCAGAAGCTGGGCGGTTCGCCGGTCTGGCTGGCCGAAGCCCGCGTAGATGTCCGCGCCGGTGCCGCGAAGACTTCGGACTCCTTGACTGTCCACGGTGAGGAAGGCGGAGGCGGGAACCCGGATGGTGAAAGTATCCTCCCGGCCAGGCTCCAGACGGATCCGCAGGAAAGCTGCCAGCCTGGGGTTAGGCGTCTCGTCTTCCGTGCCCCGGACATGGACGTAGATCTGGAGCACCTCCTCGGTGGCCATGGCGCCCTGGTTCCGGGCGCGAACCGTTAGGGTAAGATCCTGCCGGGCCAGCTCCGGGAAGGCCGGGCCTTCGCTGGCCAGCGCCGTCACGGCGCAGGGGGAATAGGTCAGACCGTAGCCGAAGGGATACAGCGGCTCCTTGGTCAGATACCGGTAGGTGCGGCCGGTCATCTGATAGTCGGTAAAGTCAGGCAGCTCCGAAAGATCCCGGTAGAAGGTCACCGGCAGCTTGCCCGAGGGGGAGACCTGACCGAACAGGATCCGGGCCGCCTCCCGGCCGCCCTGGGCGCCGGGATACCACAGCTGCAAAATGGCGGCGGCGTGCCGGTGGGCGTAGGTCAGATCCATGGCGCTGCCGGTCATCAGGCAGAGGATGAAGGGCTTGCCGGTGCGCTGCACTGCCTCCAGCAGCCGCAGCTGGGAAGCGGGCAGGGAGATGTCCGGCTTGTCCCCGGAGGCGTAGGAGTTGCCGGTGTCCCCTTCTTCTCCCTCCAGAGTCTCGTCCAGGCCCAGGCACAGGATCACCACGTCGGAATGCTCCGCCACGGTGACGGCCTCGGAGAGCCGGTCGTCAGGCTGGGCCAGGGGTTCCTCCCGATCCAGGTACAGATGGCAGCCCTGGGAGTAGAGCACCCGCGCGTCCTGGCCCACATAGTCCTGGATGCCTTCCAGAACGGTGATGTACCGGGAGGCGGTGCCGTGGTAGTTGCCCACCAGGGCCTTGCGGCTGTCGGCATTGGGGCCGATGACGCCGATGGTCTTCAGCCGGGTCTTGTCCAGAGGCAGAATGCCGTTGTTTTTCAGCAGCACCATGCTCTCCCGGGCGGCTCTCCGGGACAGCTCCAGGTGCTCGGGGCATTCCACAGTCTCGTAGGGGATCCGGTCGTAGTCCGTTTGATCAAACATTCCCAGCAGGAAGCGGGTGGTGAACAGCCGCCGGGCCGACCGGCGGATGGTTTCCTCCGACAGCAGCCCTTCCCGGTAGGCGTCCAGGATTCGCTGGTAGGTGCAGCCGCAGTTTAAGTCGCACCCCCGATCCAGGGCCAGGGTCACGCTCTGCTCGGGGCGGTGGGTGATTTTGTGATTTTCATGGAAGTCCCGGATGGCCCAGCAGTCGGAGACGTAGTGTCCTTCGAAGCCCCACTGGCCCCGGAGAACCTCCTCCATGAGATAGCTATGGGCGCAGCAGGGCTGGCCGTTGGTGCGGTTGTAGGCGCCCATCACCGACTCCACCCGGCCTTCCTTGACACAGGCCTCAAAAGCGGGCAGATAGGTCTCCCACATGTCCTTCAGGCTGGCCTGGGCGTCGAAGTAGTGGCGCATGCCCTCCGGCCCGGAGTGGACGGCAAAGTGTTTGGCGCAGGCCGCGGTGAGCAGATATTCCCCATCGCCCTGAAGGCCCCGGATAAAGGCCACCCCCAGTCTGGAGATCAGGCAGGGATCCTCACCGTAGGTCTCGTGGCCCCGGCCCCATCGGGGATCCCGGAACAGATTGACGTTGGGCGACCAGATGGTCAGGCCTTTATAGATGTCCCGGTCTTCCTGACGGGAGGCTTCGTTATACTTGGCTCTGGCCTCCAGGCCCACGGCCCGGCCCACCTGCTCCACAAGCGCCGGATCGAAGGCGGCGCCCAGGGCGATGGCCTGGGGGAATACTGTGGCGGTACCTGCCCGGGCCACGCCGTGAAGGCCCTCGCTCCACCAGTTATAGGCCGGGATCCCCAGTCGATGGATGGCCGGCGCGTCAAAACGCAGCTGAGAAGCGGCCTCCTCCACCGTCATCTGGGCTACCAGGGCAGCTGCCCGCCGGCTGGCTTGGTTTCTGTCCATAGGATTCTCCTTTCCGGTTTCCCTGTGTGATACATCTATATTAGCGGAAAGAGGCACGGCTCACATCACAAAAATTGCGGTTGCATTTACACAAATTGCTGAAAATTTTGTTGTCTCTTTCCAGCGGCGTGTTTATCGTGTACAATACCAAGCGTCACATTGGAAAATACAGGTACGGTATTTGTAAAACAGGAGCGCTTATCTATGAATGTATCCATTGAACTGACGCCTGAAAACTATGTCCAGCCGGACAACTGGCTGGAACGCACCTTGCTCCAGGACGGCCTGGAGCAGATCAGCTATGCGCCCAAAAGCCATGTGCGCATCTGGTACAATACCCAGATGGAGGGCTATCCTATGCACCACCACGCCGCCTTGGAGATCGTAATCCCCAAGCATCGCGGCTATACCGTCACCGCCAACCAGCGAACCTTCGCCCTGGAGGAGGGGGACATCCTGTTTATCCCGCCCCATATGCTTCACGAGATCCAGGAGCCTACCGACGGCAGCCGGTTCATTTACCAGATCGAGATCGACTTTTTGAATACCCTTCAGGATTTTAAGGCTCTGTATCCCATTTCCATGGAGCCGTATCTGTGTACGGCCTCGGCGTTTCCCCGGGTGTATCCCGCGGTGCTTGACGGTCTCAAGCGCATGAGCCACATCTATTTTTCCCGGCCGCCTCTGTGGGAGACGCGGATCTATTCCCTGCTGCTCGAATGCATCTGCGCCATCGGCCAGGATTACTACGGAAGCGGCGGGGAGAGGGAGAACATTCCTGTGGAAAAGCGTAGCGAATACTTCCAGCGCTTCACCGCCCTGCTCAATTATATCGACTCCCACTACACCGAGGAACTGACCCTGGATCAGGTGGCCAATCAAATGGGCTTTTCCAAGTACCACTTCTCCCGGCTGTTTAAGCAATATGTGAATGTCACCTTCTACAGCTACCTGTGCCGCAAGCGGGTGAACGCCGCCCAGAGTTTGCTGTCCACTCCGATGTCCATTACGGACATCGCCTTCCGCACGGGCTTCAACAATCTGACCACCTTCTGCCGCTGCTTCAAGAAGTACACCAACTGCTCTCCCACGGAATACCGGGGAAAGCTGCGAAACGAAAATCCTCTGTAATATAGCTTCGGCCGCCTCCGAAATGGAAGCGGCCGTTTTTCGTTCTGGCCGGCTTGGCCGGGATCAGCCGCCGAACCAGCCGTCCAGGTCGAACCAGGGATCCAGGTATTCCCGGGTGTTCAGACACATCCGCCGGAACAGTTTCTCCGCCTGGGAAAGGGTGAGGGAGCCGCACAGAGGCTGGTTCACAAAGGCAAGGAATATGGTTCCCAGATCCCGCCGGCGGATGCCCTCGTAGGTGGTGTCAATGTTCAGACAGTTGCGCAGCACCAGATTTGCCGCGGCGGTGGGCAGGGGCTTGGCGGTGACCGGGCGGATCATCCCGTTGGCGAAGACGCAGTTGGTCTCCACCACGCTGCCAAGGGGCAGCTGGGGCATCTGACCGGCATTGGGCAGATTCACATTGGAGACGATGGTCTCAAAGCCCAGCAGGGCCTTAATCAGATCCGCGGCCTCCTCGTCGGAGCGCTTCACCGGGAAGGGCTGCCGCCCCTGGGCCATTTCAATGGTCTGGGCCACCAGGGCTGCCTGCTGGGCCTCCCGGTAGTCCACGGTGGTCAGATTGTATTGCCAGTCCTTCACCGTCTGGGGATCGGCGGCGTACCAGGTATTGGGCAGGAATTCCACCAGATGCCGGTCGCCTGCCGCGGCCAGAGCGCCGTAACGGCGGTACAGATCCAGCTTGACCTTGTTGCCGTAGGCGAAGGGATCCTCCCGGAACGCGAATCTGGCTCCCGGTCTTTCGTAATAGCCTTCCTCATAGAACCGCTCCATGAATTCCGGTAGCAGGGCCAGCAGATCCGTATCCCGATACCGGGCCTCGGTGATCCAGGTGAAGTGGTTGATGCCGCTGGCGTCGGTGTACAGTTCCCGACGGGTGGCCCGGATCCCTTTGATCTCCCACAGCACCCGGCACAGAAGTTCCTGGGCGTGGAAGACCTCATGGCAGCAGCCGAAGGCCTTGATCTCCGGGAACACATCATAGAGGGTCTTGACCAAAATGGACATGGGGTTGGTCAGGTTCAGCACCCAGGCCCGGGGGCAGATGTCCCGGATCTTCCGGGCGAATTCTTCGTAAATCGGCACCGACCGCATGGCCCGGAGCACGCCGCCGGGACCTACGGTGTCCCCCACGCTCTGGTAAATGCCGAAGGCCTCCGGGGCGTGAACGTCGCTGCGCATTTCCCGGAAGGTGCCCGGGAGGATGGAAATGATCACGAAATCCGTTCCCGTCAAAGCCTCCTCCAGGGTTTGGCAGACCCGGTAGCGGAAGACGGAGCGGGTGTTGGGATCCTGGGGGATCCGATCGCCGATGGCGGCGTTGCGCAGGGCGGCCTCCATGTCGATGTCATACAGACGGATCTCCCCGGAAAGCCCCTCCGAAGCGGCCAGATCCGCCATGAATACCCTGGCCCACTGCTTGGAGCCGCCGCCGATGTAGGTGATGGTAATGTCTGTTTTCATACTGTTCCTCCCGGTTTTCAATTGCGGCCAAAGGGGCCTGTATGAGGGTAGTATAGCAGTTTGCCGGGGAAGCGTCAATTCTGTTTTTACAAAGATTTTACAATATGTATAAAATCGGGTAATATTTTTCGTTATTTTGGCGCGCCGCAAAGACGGGCAATCGGGTTGACGGGCGGCGGCTTTTGTATTAAAATAAATTCAATGGATGTTTTGGCGGCGACATATGGAGAAAACGGAGGTGTCGCCGGTGCTGGGAGGGTATACCATGTATTCGCAAACTGTTGATTTATACCGATATTTCGGCCGGGAGCGGGACGGCGCGGCGGGGCATCTGACCTGCCTGTCCTGGCGTCCGGCGGAGGGCGTGGGCGCCCGGCGGGAGGGGCCGGCGGTGCTTGTGCTTCCCGGCGGTGGCTATCAATATACCTCGGGTCGGGAGGCGGAGCCGGTGGCCATGCGCTTCGCCGCGAAGGGCTATCAAACCTTTATCCTGCGGTATTCCTGCGATCCCAGCCGGTTCCCCACCGCGCTGCGGGAGGCGGCCATGGCCATGTGCTACATTCGGCAGAACCGGGAGCAGTACGCTGTGGCGGCGAATATGGTGGCGGCGGTGGGCTTTTCCGCCGGCGGCCATCTGTGCGGCACCCTGGGATGCTTGTACGACTGTCCGGAGGTGACGGACATCGCCCCGCCGGAGGTTCTGCGGCCCGACGCGCTGGGCCTTTGCTACCCGGTGGCGGTCTCCTGGGGCGCCACCCATGAGGGTAGTTTCCGGATGCTCTGCGGCGAGGATCTCCAGCTGCGCCGGCGGTTGTCTCTGGAAAAGCTGGTTCGCCCCGACATGCCGCCGGTGTACCTCTGGCACACCGCGGACGACGGCGCGGTGCCGGTGCGCAACTCCCTGCTCCTAGCCCAGGCTCTGGACGAGGCGGGGGTGAACTTCGCCATGCGGATCTATCCCCACGGCCCCCACGGGGTATCCCTGGCCAATGAGCTGGTCTACCCGGCAGGGCAGGTGCCGCCTATGAGCGGGGAAATCCCCGGCTGGCCTGAGGATATGGCGGCGTTTTGGGCGGATTGCGGACTGGGCTTCCGGGAGGAGGCGCAGGTATGAATTCCATTGTTTTTGTGGGAGAGCACGCCAGGACTTACGATGTGCGCTGGCATTCCCACGAGCACTGGGAGCTGGTGTACTGCACCGCCGGGGAAGGGGCCTTTCAGTTCGAAAGCGGCACCATCATCAACTATCGGGAGGGGGACACCGTGGCCATCCCGCCCCGGGAGATCCATTCCAACGTCAGCCAGGACGGCTTTACCAACATCCATATGCGCATGGCGGAACCGGCCTTTCCCTACCGTACCGCCTTCCGGGTCAGCGACGATCCCGAGCGGCATATGCGGGTGGCGTTTGAGCAGGCGAAATACTACTTTCTGGCGGATATCAAGCACCGGGAGCTGGTGCTGTCGGCGCTGGGAGACCTGATCTACAGCTATACGGTGGTCTGCCGGAGCAATTCCGAGTTTTCCGAGCCGGTGGAGCGGCTGCGCAATGTGATCCTGCGCAACTATTCCCGGGCGGACTTCGTCCTGGAGCAGGCCATCCGGCAGCTGCCCTTCAACTACGATTACCTGCGCAAGCTGTTTAAAAAGGAGCAGGGCGTCACGCCTCTGGAATACCTGACCCAGCAACGGATGAAGAAGGCCGAGGCGATGCTCACCGCCATGTGGTCAAAGGATTTTTCCGTTTCCGAGGTGGCCCAGCTGTGCGGATATGACGACGCGCTGTACTTTTCCCGGGTGTTCAAAAAATACTTCGGCGTTTCTCCCACCTATTTTGCCGCCGGAAAGGGCAAGGGGGAGCTCTGAGGCTGACAACCGCCCCGGTGCGGGACACCGGGTGATGTCCGTTTTGTGAATATGTTGTTCCGAATAAAACATGGAATTTGTCAAATAGACAAGGTATAATAGCTATAAAAGCGGAGAATTGGTAAAAAGCACCAAACTCTGGAGGTGAAATTTGTGAAACTTTGCATCCGCGCCCACGATCTGGGCGTGAAGGGCAGCCAGGCCATTTTGGAGCGGCTGGACAGTCTGGGGCTGGACGGGGTGCAGATGGTCTGCTACAAGGCCTATGACGACATCCCCTACGCGCCTGGTGGCATCACCCCGGAGCGGGCGGCCCGGATCGGTCGGGAGTTTCAGCAGGCGGGAGCCATGATCCCTCTGGTAGGGGCCTATTTCAACCCCGTCCATTCCGACCGGGAGAAGGCACGGCGGTGCTTCCGGATCTTCGGGGAATATCTTTCGGTCTGTCAGGCCATGGGCTGCCGGTACGTAGGTTCCGAGACCGGCTCGTATAACGATGACAAGTGGACCTACCATCCCCGCAACCGTACGGAGGAGGCGCGGCGGACGGTGATCGCTACCTTCTCCCAGCTGTGCGACCTGGCCCAGGATTATGGGAGCCAGGTGGCCATGGAGGGAGCGGCGGGCCATGTGTGCTGGAGTGTGGAAGTCCTGGGGGAGGTTCGGCGGCGCATGGGACGAAAGACCCGGGTGATCTTCGACCTGTACAACTACTTGGATCAGGATAACCAGGGAGACTACCTGACCATCCTGGACAAGGGACTGGACGCCTTCGCCGGGGACATTCTGCTGTTCCACATGAAGGACTGCGAGCTTCGCGGCGGGCAGCCGCCCCGGCAGGTGCCCCTGGGAACGGGAGATCTGGACATGACCGCCATTTTGCGCAGGATCAAGGCCTACGACAAGGACGCGGTGCTCACCCTGGAGGGTACCACCGGCGACCACATTGCCCGGGCTGTTGCCACAATAAAAACGATTTGGGAGAGAGTTTGATATGAAATTTGACGTACGCTATGCCAATCATCCGGAGGACTCTAAGCACTACGATACCGAAACCCTCCGCCGTCACTACCACATTTCCGGCCTGTTTGAGAAGGACGCCATCAATCTGACCTATTCCCACCAGGATCGGATCATTGCCGGCGGCATCATGCCCGTGGACGAGGCGCTGGTGCTGGAGAGCTGCAAGGAGCTGGCCGCCCCCTACTTCCTGGCCCGCCGGGAGCTGGGCGCCATCAACGTCGGCGGCGATGGGGTGATGATTCTGGACGGCGTGGAGTATCCCGTTAAGCATAAGGACGGCATCTACGTGGGCATGGGCACCAAGGAGCTGGTGTTCCGCTCCGTGGATAAGAGCAATCCCGCCAAGTTCTACATCAATTCCTGCCCCGCTCACCGCGCCTGCCCCACGGTGCTGATCCCCATGGATAAGGCCCGGTACAACCACCTGGGCGCCCAGGAGACGGTGAACGAGCGGATTCTACGCCAGTACATCCATCCGGCGGTATGCGAGAGCTGCCAGCTGAGCATGGGCATGACCGCCCTGCTTCCCGGCAACGTCTGGAACACCATGCCCAGCCATACCCATGAGCGGCGGATGGAGGTCTACTTCTATTTCGAGATCGCCCCGGATCAGGCGGTGTTCCACATGATGGGCCAGGGCAATGAGACCCGGCACATCGTTATGCACAACGAGGAAGCGGTGATCTCCCCCAGTTGGTCCATCCACTCCGGCGTAGGCACCGCCAACTATACCTTTATCTGGGGCATGTGCGGCGAAAACCAGGACTTCGACGATATGGACGGTATCCCCACCGCCCAGCTGCGATAAGCTATGACGATCCACATAACACCCGGAGAGGATCTCCAGGCCGTCCTGGATGCCGCTGAGGAAGGCGCGCTGATCTGCCTGGCTCCCGGAACCTACCGGTGCAAGACCGTGATCCGCACCCGCAATTTGACCCTGCGGGGGGCGGGGGCGGACAAGACCCGGATCGTCTGGGACGATTACGCGAAAAAGATTGACGACCAGGGGCGGGAATATGTTACCTTCCGCACCTACACCATGGCGGTGTGCGCCCAGGGGGTGACCCTGGAAGATCTGTGTGTGGAAAACGACGCGGGCCGTCCTGAGGAAAAGGGCCAGGAGGTGGCGCTGACGGTGTACGCCGGGGGCTTCCGTATGAAAAACTGCGCCTTGATCTCCACCCAGGACACCCTGTTTTCCGGCCCGCTGCCCCCGGATCTCATCGAGCGCTATGACGGCTTTCTGGCCGACGAGCTGCGCCGGGCAGGGCAGATGGATCAGTATTTTGAAAACTGCCTGATCCAGGGCACCGTGGATTTCATTTTCGGCTGCGGACGGGCGGTGTTTGACCGGTGTGAGCTTCGCTCCGGCTTCGACGTCCGGGGCACAGGCTTCGTTGCCGCTCCGGCGCACGGTTCGGAGCAGAAGGAGGGCTTCCTGTTCCGCCGCTGCCGCCTGACCTGCCAGGAGGGAGTTCGTCCCGGGAGCGTTTATCTGGCCCGGCCATGGCGGGATTACGGACTGGCCCGCTTTGAGGCGTGTACCTACGGCCCCCATATTGCCCCGGAGGGCTTTGACAAATGGAACGATACCCATCGGGATCGCACCGCCCGGTTTTTTGAGACGCCGCCGGTGCCCGGGCGGGTATCCTGGATCAACCGCGAGACCGAAGCGACCGGTGAGGCGACGCTATGAGACGACAAATATCCTTTCGCCAATACCGGCTGATCGATCTGACCATTCTGGCTGTGGTGCTGGGGGTTTCCCAGTATGTGATCCACCGGGCCTGTTCCCAATGGTATCCGGAGCAGCTGTATGTGGTCTCTCCCGTGGCGGCGGTGACGGCGCTGGTGATGATGCGTTGGAACGGCTGCGGCGCCGTCCACGCCCTGGTGGGCGGGGTGGTGTTTACGGCCCTGTCCGGCGGCACACCGGAGCAGTACCTGATCTACAGCCTGGGGAATCTGCTGGGCCTGGGAGGCCTGATCTTCTTTAAGCTATTCGGTAAGGAGCGGGTCCGCCAGGACAGCTTCCTGACTGTGATGTTCGGCTTGACTGTGCAGCTGCTGATGCAGCTGGGCAGGGCAGGGGTGGCCGGTTTGCTGGGATACCCGTGGGCAGCCTGCTTGGGCTTTCTGACCACGGATGCCCTGTCGGATCTGTTTACCCTGTTCCTTCTGTGGATCATCCGCCGGGTAGACGGTCTTTTCGAAGACCAAAAAGCGTATCTGCTGCGCGTACAGGAACAACAATGAAAGGGGAGACGTGTTTTGAAAAAAATGTTTGCCGGGGACTTTCTGCTCTATGACAAGTCCTCAAATTCCTACCGGCCGGATCCGGAGCAGCTGGTTCGGGACGACGTTGAGAAACACTATTGGAGAAACGTGGTTCGCACAGTGGTAAAGGATTGGCGGCTGTATGTGATGCTGGTGCCTATGATCTTGGTATTCCTGTTCTGGCGCTACTTCCCCATGTATGAGCTGCTGCGCTGCTTTAAGGTGGCCGACGAGGTCAAACCGGTGGCGGATCAGTTCTTCTCGGGATTCTCCTATTTCAAGCGTCTTCTGTTCAGCGGCGACGGCCTGTCCACCGAGTTCTGGCGGGCCCTGCGCAATACTTTCCTGCTGAGCTTCTACGGCCTTGTGTTTGGCTTCCCGGTACCGGTGATCCTGGCACTGTTCTTCAACGAGATTAAGTCCGACATTTTAAGAAGCGCCTACCAGGTGCTGACGTATCTGCCTAAGTTTATTTCCACCGTGGTTATGACCTCTCTGGTGACCATGCTGGTCAAGCAGGGCTCTCTGACCTCCAACATGGGCATTCTGTCCCAAGGACTGTGCGCCCTGGGGCTGATCAGCGAGGAAGTGGCCAACGCGGGTCTTCTGAATAACCCCAGCTTCTTCCGTGGCATCTATCAGATCAGCGGCATCTGGGAGACCGCGGGCTATGACAGCATCGTCTTCTTTGCCGCCATCATCGCCATTTCTCCCACCAGCTACGAAGCCGCCCAGATTGACGGCGCGGGGAAAATGGCCCAGATGAAGTACGTCGTTCTGCCCAGCATTCTGTCCACTCTGGTAATCATGCTCATCACCCGGATCGGTTCTCTGCTCCAGATCGGCTACGAAAAGGTGCTGCTGCTGTACAATCCCAACACCTACGTCACCGCGGATGTGGTATCCACCTTTGCCCAGCGCTACGGTCTCGGCTCCTCCTCCGCCCAGGGTCTGGCGTCCGCGGCGGAAATGATGAGCAACGTGATCAGCATGCTGCTGGTCATCGGAGCCAACACCATTTCCCGGAAGGCCTCGGATGTATCTCTGTATTAAGGAGGCGAGGGTTACGTGAAAAGAAAGCTTGAGATTTCCGAACTGATCTTTAAGATCATCAGCTACACCCTGCTGACCATGTTCTCGGTGTGCTGCCTGTACCCGTTTATCTACGCCATCTCCGCCGCCATCAGCGGCCAGCATGCCGTGGACTACAGCGAGGTCATCCTATTCCCCAAGGATATCCAGTTTGAGGCGTTCTCCCAGATGTTCAACGACAACATGTTCTGGAACGCCTACTCCAACACCTTGTTCCTGACCTTCTATGGCACGGTCTGGGCCTTGGGCGTGTCCATTCTGGGCGCCTACGCGCTGAGCAAGAAACGGCTGCTGTTCCGTCGGTTTTTCAACTTCTTCCTGGTATTTACCATGTGGTTCTCCGCCGGTATCGTGCCTCAGTACTTAAACTACCTGGATACCAAGGAAGTCTTCAACGTCATGGGCATTACCGACGACAAGTGGCTGGTGGTCATCGCCATGGGTATGGCGGCCATGAACATCATCCTGCTGCGAAATGCCTTTGAAGGCGTGCCCTCGGACATCGAGGAAGCGGCCATCGTAGACGGCGCCACTGAGTTCCAGGTGCTGTCCAAGGTCTACATCCCCATGTCCAAGTCCACTATCGCCACAGTGGCCCTGTTCTTCGCCATCTCCCGGTGGAACGGCTACTTCTGGGCCCGGCAGATGATCTCCAACTCCAACGAGCATCCTCTGCAGGTGTTCATCCGGCTGAAGCTGGAGGAGTACACCGATCCGGAGGCCATGGCCGGCTGGAACGAGGTCTATTCCTCCGACTCTGTGATCTATGCCCTGATTGTCTGCTCCATCGTGCCCATCTTGATTATTTACCCCTTCATCCAGAAGTATTTTGCCAAGGGCGTAAATGTGGGCGGCGTGAAGGAGTGATCCCGCGGTATAATTCCCGGCCAACGCCGGTGGATTATAAATCTTGGGAACCTCTGAATCAATCGTCTTCGGCTGAATGCCGGACCTTTTGCCCCATCCGTGCAGTTCAAAAAGCGGGAAATCCATACAGGATTCCTCCACTTTTTGAAGGTTTGGCTGTGCCAAAATCTCTCGGCATCCGCTCTTGCCGATTGAATCAGAGCTTCCCTTGACGAAAGTCAAAACAACTCAAGGAAAAGGAGACTATTATGAAACATTTGACCCGTATGATCGCAATGCTGCTGGTTATTGCAATGGTCGCCGCCGCCTTTGCCGGCTGCGGCGGACAGATGAGCGTCCCTACGGAAGCGACCCAGGCGCCCGTCGCGGATGACGGTGCTGCCGCCACCGAAGCGACCCAGGCCGCGGAGTTGTCCTTCGCCCCCGGCACCGTGCTGCGGATGGCTACCGGCTATAACAGCACCAAGACCGGTCTGTTCTTCGACGCGGAGGTTGCCGGCGACGGCGTGACCCTGGCCGACGGCATCACCTACCAGGCCGGCGATCTGAAGCCCACCTGGGTGGAGGTTCAGAACCGTCTGGGCATGGTGTTTGAGAACAAGTACCAGGGCAACAGCGCCGCCAAGGAGTTTGAGTTCTGGAAGGACCGCCTCAACGAGGTGGACATGATCAGCGGCACCGCTACCGTCCTCAGCGAGTTCGGCGCTGCCGGCACCATCGTCAACATTGCCGAGTACTTAGACCAGATGCCCAACTTCAAGGCCTATCTGGAAGCCAACCCCATCGTCCGGCTGTCCATCACCGGCGATACCTCCACCGGCGCCATTTACTTCTCCCCTTACTTTGACGGCGTCAACGACATCGAGCGTATGCCTCTGATGCGTGTTGACTGGGTGCAGAAGCTCCTGGACGGTGAGGGCGAATTCACCGCCGAGAAGTCCGGAACGCTGAAGCCCGCCGTCTATGAGCCTTACATGCCCACCGCGGGCAAGGTGGAAGTGGACGTGGTCAAGGCTGACGGCTCCGCTGTGGAGACTGTTACCAAGGACTATGACGCCGCCGGCAACATCATCGCCAAGATGAACGAGGCCCTGGCCGCCGGCGCGGTGGACGGCGTTACCGCCGTGAACATGCTGCGCACCTACATCGACACCGCTTACGCCGGTTATTACGGCACCCAGCGTTCCGACCTGTTCGTGGGTCAGAACGCCGCCTGGGACGCCGACGAGCTGGTAGCCCTGCTGCGCTGCGTGGTGGCCAATGCTCAGACCCTCAACGGCACCGACTCCATCCAGGGTCTGTTCTCCCGTGAGGACAACAACAACCAGCGCCGTGTGGATATGTTCCGCTTCTGCGGCACCCTGTTCGGCGTCCGCGGCTTGGAGTCCCGTCAGGATTACCTGTATGTGGGCGCCGACGGCAAGCTCCATGACGCCCGGGGCGAGGTGGAGACCTACGAAGCCATTGGGCGGATGAACGCCATGACCCAGGAGGGCCTGATCTCCAAGTCCTTCGTGGATATGTCCGAGGAGTCCTCCGCCACCATGCTGGAGAACGACCTGGGCTTCATGCACTACGACTACAACCAGACCCAGACCGTTTACAATGCCACCAAGCTTCAGGAGGGCGAGAAGTACATGGCCGTTATGGTGCCTGTGGCCCACTGGTATGACGGCTCCTCCGAGGACGGCGTGTATATGCGCTTTACCGAGTCCTGGCGTTCCGTCAAGACCGACGGCTGGGGCATCAGCGTCGCCGGTGTGGGCAATGATACCGACAAGCTCAACGCTTGCCTGAAGCTCATTGACTACGCCTACTCCCCCGAGGGCCAGATCCTCATGTCCTACGGCCCCGACGCCTTCATCAAGGAGGGTGAGACCTTCATCTTCAACGGTGAGGAAATGCCTGTGATCGCCGACGCCACCTACGAGGAACTGTGGGAGAAGGCCAGCGGCAACTACACCAACTACGCCCGTCAGTACTTAGGCTCTACCCTGAGCTTCGCCAAGAGCCAGGCCTTTGAATACCAGTGCACCCACGAGGTGGGCAAGGAAGGCGCCGGACATATCTCCACCGCCATCGGCCTGGGTACCATCAAGCATCCGGAGCTGGCCCTGACGGAGAATCCCTGGTATACCTCCGTTCCCACGGTTCTGCCCACCACCACCGTGGAAAACGACATGATTAACTCTTACACCGATCTGAAGAACAAGTTTGACCAGAACAAGAGCGGCTCCAACGTGCTGGTGGGCATTATCGCCTCCGGCTACACCGAGGAGGGCATGGGCTCTGCTGAGGAATCCGCCGCCACCGTTCGGGATACCCTGGGCGGCACCCAGTATCTGGCGCTGAAGCAGCAGGCCTACGACCGCCTGATCAGCTACTACAACAGCCTGCAGGGCTGATACCGAAGCGCCGCGGCGGCCATAGCCGTTGCAGTCTGCGGAATCACCTTTTCCACATCAGTCGATTTACCGTCCTACCCGGGGCCTTCCGGCCCCGGGCCGGGACAGATCTCGGCGGGGAGGTCATTTATGTATAAAAAACAGTTGGGTTTTCAAAAATTCGCCTGTCTGTTTGCCATTGTGGCGGCAGCAGTCTGCTTTATGTATTCCCTGGGCATCATCACGGACATCTACGACAGCCTGTACGCCACCATGATGAATCCGAATGATCTGACCCAGACCTCTGTTCCCGGTTCCATCATTTACTACGATATGCAGCCGTTCAACAAGACCTATTTGTACTCCAGCATCGGACTGATCCTGCTTTCCTGCCTGCTGTTCCTGACCAACACCAATGTGCGCAGAAAGTATTATGTGGGCAACTATGTTGCCACCGGCCTGTACTGCGCGGCGGCTGCTGCATTGACCTTTTGGTCCCATATCCGGATCTCCGCCTTCAAGGCGCAGTATCTGACCACCCTGGACTTTGAGGCGCTGAAAGCGTTCTCCGAGTTGTGGGGAAGAACCTATATCGAGTCCACCTTCTGGCTGGATCTGCACTATCTGGTGGGCGCTGTTACCTTGGTTGCTGCAGCGCTTCTCATCGTCAACCTGATTTGGAAGGTTCGGCTGATGCGCGGGGAGGATGAACTGCTCAAAGTCGGAAAGGAGGCGGCAGTATGACGGATCTGTCTGTGAAAAACGACCGCATGCGCTTTACCAAGGATAAGCGCTCGTCCAATTTGGTGCTGCTGGCCATCGTCTTTGACGCGCTGTATTTTGTCAGTCTGTATCAGACGGACGTAGGCAACTACTACTATACCTGGAAGATCGGCGCGTCCATCGTTTACAATCTGCTGCTCCTGCTGTCGGCTTTCCTGTGCGCCGAAGGCGTGAAGAACCGGAAAACCGGCTACACCGGCCTTCTGATCTTCCTGGGCGTTATGCAGGTGGTGCGTATGTTCTATTTGCCTGCCCAGGCGGTAAACGCCACCGTCACCGTATCCGGCGTGGAGATCGCCGCTATGGAGCGTGGGCAGTATGCCTACCTCCTGATCTGCCTGGGCCTGTCCGCCGTATGCTGCATTGTCGCCGCGGTGAACAGCTATGTCAACGGCAAGCACTTGGCTGCCCATTTGGCCGCCATGGAAAATAAAACCGTATGAGAGGTGAGAAGTTATGGCGCAGCTGAGCTTACAGCATTTGGAGAAGGTCTATGACAACAAGGTTCAGGCCGTATTCGACTTCAATCTCGACGTAAAAGACGGCGAGCTGATCGTCTTGGTCGGGCCCTCCGGATGCGGAAAATCCACCACCTTGCGCATGGTCGCCGGTCTTGAAGACATCACCCGGGGCAAGATGCTTCTCAACGGCAAGGACGTCACCGACGCGCCTGCCAAGGATCGGGACATCGCCATGGTGTTCCAGAACTATGCCCTGTACGGCCATATGACCATTTATGAAAATATGGCCTTCTCCCTGACCCTCCGAAAGGAGGATCCCAACGTTATCCATACGAAAGTTCTCGCTGCAGCGGAGGTTCTGGGACTGACCGAGCAGCTGAATAAGAAACCTGCCCAGCTCTCCGGCGGCCAGCGCCAGCGGGTCGCCATGGGACGCTCCATCGTCCGCAATCCCCAGCTGTTCCTGTTTGACGAGCCGCTTTCCAACCTGGACGCCAAGCTCCGCAGCGCCACCCGGCGGGAGATCCTGCTGCTGCACAAGCGCCTGGGCGCTACCATGCTCTACGTCACCCACGACCAGACCGAGGCGCTGACCCTGGCGGATCGCATCGTGTGCATGTCCATGGGCCATGTCCAGCAGATCGGCACGCCTCTGGAGCTGTACGATACCCCGGCCAACCTGTTCGTGGCAAGCTTCATCGGCCTGCCGCCTATGAACTTCATCGATGCCAAGGTGGAGTCCCAGGGGCTGGTCACCAGCCGGTTCTCCTTGGCGCTTTCCCCGGCAGAGAAGCAGGCCCTTGCTCCCTATATGGGCAAGCAGATTGTTCTGGGCTTCCGGCCGGAAAACACCCGGGTGGGCAGCGACTTCGAACTGAAGGTGCTATCCAACGAAAATCTGGGTATGAATACCCTGGTGCACGGCCACGTGGGCGCCGACGGCAAGGGCGAGCGGATCACCTGCAAGCTGGCCGGCTGGTGCAATTACCGGGCCGGAGACGTGGTTCCCATCTCCATCACCAGAAAGCATTTCTTCGATAAGGAAACCACCAACGCTATCAAACTGGAGGTGGAAGGCGTATGAAACAGTTCTTTACCGGCCTTTGGGCAGGGTTTAAGGAGTTCCTCCGTAAAAAGATCGTGGCACTGAAGCGCAATCCCACCATCATCCCTATGGTGATGCTTATGTTCACCTTTGTGTGGTATTCCTTCAACCTAACCAATATGTCCGACACCACCGCCAAAATTCAGGGCAGCGGCATGGGCCTTGCCCAGTTCTGCATCATGCTGTTCTCCCTGCTGAGCCTGGTGTGCCTGATGAACGCCTTCCCCCGGCGTAAGAAGGCCAATATGCCGATGCTGGTGCTGCTGTTTGTGATGCTGGCCATCATCGCCTATTGCGACATCCACTACACCGGCGCCATTATGGCGGCGCTGAACCGGGCGGAAAGCCCCATCGAGCTGGACAGCTCCACGGCCTACATCGCCAAGGCCTACAACATGCTGGGCACCCACCTGATCCTCATTGGCGTCAGCGCGGCCCTGGTGGTCTTGCGGCCGGTGTACAGCAAGCTTCTGTGCAAGATTAATACTTCCGTGGAAGTCAAGAGCAATGAAGGCATGCAGGAGATCGAACTGGAAGACGAGTGATCCGGCAATATGGCAAAAAAACAAAGCAAAAATAAAAGCGGCAAAAACAGCGTCGGCGTCCGGAAGAATTATAATCTCAAAAGCGACGCGGTAGAGACCCTGGCCGACCCGGACGCCCACAAGGACAAGGTCTACTCCCGGGAGGAGCTGGACAAATACCGCTCCAAAAAGGGCCTGCGGATCCCGGAGACGGTGAAGATCCTGTTTATCAAGGCTTGGTTCCCCGGAGCGGTGTGCTTCTTCATCCTTTGGGGCCTGGGGATCTATGTGAACAGCATGCTGGACATGCTGTTCATCCTGGGCGTGGTGCTGGGGATCGTAACGGATCTTCTGACCAACAATGTGATAAGGTTCATGGAGAAAACGCCCGGGGCCAATGACAAATGGCTGCTGATGACCAGGAAAGGGATGCTGACCTTTTTCCTGCACATCCTGTACGGCCTGTTCATCATTGTGTGTGTATACATGCTTTACAATTTGATCAATCTGGCCATTGTCAGTGTCACCGGCCAGACGGATACCATTCCCCTGGGCGTGGAGCCGGTGCTGTTTGGCGTGTTCTGCATGGGCATTGACATGCTGTTCGTCACCGCCAAGAGAACCATGCAGAAGATCCTCCGGGACGCCAAGGAGACTGCCCGGAGCAGCCTGCGCTGATCAGCCATCTGCCGAGAAAGCGCATCCACTTGTGTATAAGGAGTGTGGTCATATGGCTTACTTGACCCTGAAAGGAATCAATAAAATCTATCCCAACGGCTATCACGCGGTTCACGACTTCAATCTGGAGATCGAGAAGGGCGAGTTCATCGTGTTTGTCGGCTCCTCGGGCTGCGGAAAGTCCACCACACTGCGCATGATCGCCGGTCTGGAGAACATCAGCAGCGGCGAACTGCTCATCAACGGCGTCCGGGCCAACGAAATGGGCCCCCGGGAACGGGAGGTAGCCATGGTCTTCCAGAGCTACGCCCTGTATCCCCAGATGACCGTCTACGACAACCTGGGCTTCGGCCTGACGCTACAGGGCGTGGACGAGGATGTGATCGATCAGAAGGTAAGGGAAGTGGCCCATATCTTGGGCCTGACGGACTACCTGGACCGTATGCCCCGGGCGTTGTCCGGCGGCCAGCGCCAGAGAGTGGCGGTGGGCCGGGCCATCATCCGCAAGGTGGGTATCTTCCTGATGGACGAGCCGCTTTCCAACCTGGATGCCAAGCAGCGTGTCACCATGCGCGCCGAGATCGCCCAGATCCACCGCCAGACCGGCGCCACCACCATCTACGTCACCCATGACCAGGTGGAGGCCATGACCCTGGCCGACCGGATCGTGATTATGAAAAGCGGCTACATCCAGCAGGTTGGCACCCCCTATGAGCTGTACTTCAAGCCCGCGAACCTGTTCGTGGCCGGGTTCATCGGGGAGCCGCCTATGAACTTCATCCGCGCCACTGTCCACGGCGGCGGCATCACCATCGGCGGCACCGCCTATGACATCTCCCACAACCTGGGCAGGCAGGAAGGGGCCTACAACGGCAAGGACGTTTACTTCGGCTTCCGTCCCGAGGCCATCCGGCTGGGAGAGGTGGAGAATGCCTACCACGTCCGGGCCACTGTGGAGCTGACGGAAATGCTGGGCGACAACACCAACGTTTATGTAAACATCGGGGATACCAACGCCATTTTGAAGGTCAATCCCCACGACGCCCCCGCCATCGACAGCCAGATCACCTTCTCCATCCCCTATACGGATACCTACCTGTTCGACGCGGAGACAGAGCTGGTGATTCAGGGCTGAGGTTCGGCTGGGACAACCAATCCATTTGTGAGGAACGGCTATGAAATTTCATATTTTATATGTATCCTCCGTTTCGGCTTGCTTTGAACTGGAAAACACATCCCCGTACTATGCCGGGGAGGGCTTTGACGTGACCGTAAATGGTGCGCCCGCCTTACAGGGCGTGCGCACCAACGTTTTTTCCCTGTTCGACCTGTGTCCCGGAACGGAGTATTTTGTTGCCCTGGGGGCAGATACCCTGACCTTTACGACCAAGACAGAAACCGGCTGCCTCAGCGTCCGGGACTTCGGCGCCCTGGGCAGCGGGGAAGGGGACGACACCCAGGCCATTCAGAACGCCATTTACGCCTGCCCCGAAGGAGGACGGGTGACGGTTCCCCCGGGGGTCTACCCCGTTCGGCCCCTGGTGCTCAAGTCCCACATGACCCTGGAGCTGAAGGCAGGCGCGGTGCTGCTGGCGGATCCTGAGGAGGAGCACTATCCCCTGTGGCCCGGGGAAATTCCCGACGCCGGGGTGGGGACAGAGCATCAGATCAGCACTTGGGAGGGCAATCCCTTCCCCTGCCGGCAGAGCTTCATCAGCGCCTTCCACGCCCGGGACATTGCCGTGGTGGGGCAGGGTACCATTGACGGAAACGCGCAAAACGGCGCCTGGTGGCAGAATGTGAAGAATCGTACCATCGGACGGCCCCGGCTGGTATTCCTGAACAAATGCCAGGACGTGACCTTCCACGGGATCCTGGGGAGGAACTCCGCTTCCTGGAACTTCCATCCCTTCTTCAGCCAGCGGATCGCCTTCTACCACATCGCCGTGGAGGCCCCTAAGGACAGCCCCAACACCGACGGTACGGATCCGGAATCCTGCGACGATGTGCGCTACATTGGCGTGCGGTTCTCCGTGGGAGACGACGCCATTGCCATCAAGGCCGGCAAGATCTACATGGGCATGAAGTACCAGACCCCCGCCACCAACCACCTGGTGCGCAACTGCCTGATGGAATATGCCCACGGGGCGATGGTTCTGGGCAGCGAAATGTCCGGCGGCGTGAAGGATCTGAAGGTGAGCCAGTGCTATTTCAAGCACACCGACCGGGGCCTGCGGATCAAGACCCGCCGCGGCCGGGGTAAGTACGCGGTGATCGACGGGGTGGAGTTCTCCAATATCCGCATGGACAACGTCATGGCGCCCCTGGTAATGAATATGTACTACTTCTGCGATCCGGACGGTCATGAGGAGATCGTCTGGAGCAAGGAGCCACATCCGGTGGATGATACCACCCCCTACCTGGGAGCCTTTACCTTCCGGGATATGGAATGCACAGACTGCGAGTGGGCGGCGGGCTACTTCTACGGCCTGACGGAGCAGCCAATCGGCAGCGTTACCATTGAAAATGTCCGCTTTACCTTCAAAGAGGACGCCTCCGCCGGCCGCCCGGCCATGATGGACTTCATCGATCCGGAGTGCAAGCGGGGCCTGTACTTTAACAGTGTAGGCAAGGTGCGACTGAAGCATGTGACCATGGAGGGCCAGGAGGGCCGGCGGCTGATCACAGAAAACGTAGGCGAGGTGATTGACGAATGAACAACATTGAACGCTATGTGGAACGGATCATGGCAGAATCTACTCCTGACCGGCCTTTGTGGAACATTGAAAAAATCCGGGAGGGAAAGATCAACGGCTGGAACTACATCGACGGCTGCATGATGCTGGCCCTGCTGAACCTGTACCGGATTACCGGCCAGGAGCGGTACTTCACTTTTGTGGAGAACTTCCTGGACTATTACGTCTTTGAAGACGGCTCCATCCGAGGCTTCCGGGAAGAGGATTATAACCTGGACAACATCTGTGAGGGCCGGGCCTTGTTCGACGTGTACCACCACAGCGGCAAGGAAAAATACCGCTTAGGGATGGAGACCGTCCGGGGACAGCTGAAGCGCCAGCCCCGCACCTATGAGGGGAATTTCTGGCACAAGGCCATTTATCCCCACCAGGTCTGGCTGGACGGGCTGTATATGGCCCAGGTCTTCTACGCCAGATATACCACGGAGTTTGAAAACTGCGCCGGATACGACGACATCCGCCGCCAGTTTGCCACAGTGCGCCGGCGGATGTACGACCCGGACACCGGCCTGTACCGCCATGGCTATGACGCCAGCGGAAAGGCCTTCTGGGCCGGGGAGAACGGCTGCTCCCAGAATCCCTGGCTGCGCAGCCTTGGCTGGTTCAGCGCCGCCCTGGTGGACGTGACCGCGGAGCTGGCTCCGGGACATGAAGATTTCCAGGAGGAGATGGTGTCCATCGCCCGGGAGCTGGCCGGGAATCTGCTGCCCTACATCGATCTGGACAGCGGCATGCTCTGGCAGGTGCCCAACCAGATTGGCAGGGAGGGGAACTACCCCGAGACCTCCGGTTCGGCGATGGTGGCCTACTTCTACCTCAAGGGCGCCCGGCTGGGCATTCTGGACGCGTCTTATGCCCCCCGGGGCGCGGCCATCTTCCACAGCATCTGCCGCCGATACCTGAAGGAGACCGACGGAAAGCTGAACCTGGGCGGCATCTGCCTGGTGGCGGGCCTTGGCCCGGAGAACAACCGCCGCCGGGACGGCACCTACGAATACTATATCTCCGAACCGGTGGTGGAAAACGACGCCAAGGGTTTGGCGCCCTTCCTGATGTGTTATACCGAACTGTTGCTTTCAAATGAGGAGGAATTGCAAAATGAACATGTTTGATCTGACAGGTAAGGTGGCTCTGGTCACCGGCGGCGCCCATTCCATCGGCTTCGCCCTGGGCGTGGGCCTGGCAAAGGCCGGCGCTACGGTGTGCTTCAACTGCTCCAGCGAGGGCAGCCGCCAGAGAGGTCTGGCTGCTTACGCCGAGGCCGGGGTGGAGGTTCACGGCTATGTGGCGGACGTCACCGACGAAACCGCCGTCCAGGCCATGGTCAAGGCCATCCGGGAGGAAGTGGGCATCATTGACATCCTGGTGAACAACGCCGGCGTCATCAAGCGCGTCCCCATGACCGAAATGTCCGTAGAGGATTTCTCCAAGGTCATCGACGTGGATCTCATCGCCCCCTTCATCTGCTCCAAGGCGGTGATCCCCGGAATGCTGGAGAAGGGCCACGGCAAGATCATCAACATCTGCTCCATGATGAGCGAGCTGGGCCGGGAGACGGTGTCCGCCTACGCCGCCGCCAAGGGCGGTTTGAAGATGCTCACCCGGAACATCTGCTCCGAGTTCGGCGGGGCCAACATTCAGTGCAACGGCATCGGCCCGGGCTACATCGCCACCCAGCAGACCGCCCCGCTCCGGGAGCGCCAGGCCGACGGCAGCCGCCATCCCTTCGATCAGTTTATCATCTCCAAGACCCCCGCCGGCCGCTGGGGCACCACCGATGATCTGGTAGGGCCTACCGTGTTCCTAGCAAGCTCTGCTTCCGACTTTGTCAACGGCCATGTGCTGTATGTGGACGGAGGCATCCTTGCCTACATCGGCAAGCAGCCCTGAATGGAAGGAAGCCCCGGCGTAATGCCGGATCGTTTGCCCCATCCGCGCGGCTGAAAAAGTGGGAAATCCATCCAGGATTCCTCCGCTTTTTGAACCTGCGGCTGTGCCAAAACCGTTCGGCATCCGCTCCTGCCAATGCTAGCAAAGGTTCCCTGAAAAACCGCCGCGGCAAGGGGAATGACCCTTTGCCGCAGCGGTGCTATCCGTGTTCCTCCCCGCCGGAGGATAAGGCCCGGGGGGAGATGCCGTATTCGCCGCGGAAGGCCCGGTAGAATCCGGCATAGTCCCGGAAGCCGCACTGGGTATAGACCAGGTTGGGCTTGTGTCCCTGGGACAGCAGATGCCGGGCGATCTGGAGCCGCTTTTTTTGAATGTAGCGGTATACGCTGGTGCCTACCTGGCGCTGGAATTCGTGGCTTAAATGGTATTTGCTGACGTAGAACCTCTCCGCCAAGGCGTCCAGGGACAGAGGCTCGGCGTAGTTGAGACTGATGTAGTCGATGACCTGGGCCACCGTCCGGCTGGTCAGGGAGATGTTGGTGTGGCTCACATCCTCCCGCAGGGCAAGGCGGTTGACGGTGACCAGCAGCTGGGTCAGCAGGCTCCCCGGCAGCAGATCCCAGCCGAAGGCCGTCTCCTGGCTCTCGGCGTAGAGCTGCTCCAGCAGGCTCTGCACCCGCTGGCGTTCCGGGCTTTGCAGACGGATCTGGTTGCGGTAGCCGGGACGTGTGGGATCCAGGGCCTGGAGCAGGTCGCTTCCTTCCGAGGACAGCCGGGATACGTACCCGGGGTTCAGCCACAGCACATAGCGCTCATAATCCCACCGCTCCGCCTGGATATGAACCTGGTGCAGCTCTCTGGGGCTGATGAGCAGAAGATCCCCGGGCAGTACCTTATAGAGCTTGCTTTCAATGGTGTAGGTCACGTCTCCGGAGATCAGATAGTACACTTCGTAAAAGTCGTGATGGTGCAGCTCTACGTCGATGAGGCTGGAGTCCCGCTTGTATTGCAGCTCGAAATCCGTCCGGCGCATCTGCTGCTTGGCATTGAAATGCTGGGGCTGGATGGCCATGAGAATCACCTGACCTTTCTGAAGCCATCATAGCCGGGATCCGAAAAAAGGTCAAGAACAAAACCGCAAAATTCACAATGTTTTATCACAAAAAATCCTATTTGCAAGGAAAAACCTTGCGTATATAATGGGGATATCAAAAAACAGACAAAGATCTGTCAGGAGGTTCGTTCACTTATGGAAAAACTAAACTACGCAACCTTAGAAGCATCCGGCTACAACGGCTATATCCTCAAGGACGCGCCTGAAAAGGTGATGCAGTTCGGCGAAGGCAATTTCCTGCGGGCCTTTGTCAACTACTGGTTCGATCTGGCCAATGAAAAGGCCGGCTGGAACGGCAAGTGCTGCCTGGTGCAGCCCATCGCCCCGGGCCTGGCGAACATGATCAACGAGCAGGAGGGCCTGTACACCCTGTATCTCCGGGGCAGCCAGAATGGACAGAAGGTGGACGACAAGCGGGTGATCTCCTCTGTGTCCCGGTGCCTGAATCCCTATGAGGACGCGGGCTTTGAGGCAATGATGGAGCTGACCGCCAGCGACAGTCTGGAGATCATCGTTTCCAACACCACCGAGGCGGGCATTGTGTACGATCCTGCCTGCGCCTTTACGGACAAGCCCGCCGCTTCCTTCCCCGGCAAGCTGACCCAGGTGCTCTACCGGCGGTATCAGGCCGGAAAGAAGGGCATCCTCATGCTGGCCTGCGAGCTGATCGACAACAACGGCAAGGAGCTTTTGAAGTGCGTCAATCAGTACATTGACCAGTGGGGCCTGGAGGAAGGCTTCCGCAAGTATGTTAATGAAAGCTGCACCTTCTGCGGCTCCCTGGTGGATCGGATTGTTCCCGGCCGGATCCGGGATCCCAAGGAGGTTGCGGAGCTGGAGGCGAAGCACGGCTATGCCGACCCCCTGCTGGACGTGGGCGAGGTCTTCGGCGTGTGGGTCATCGAGGGCGACCCCAAGCTCAACGATGTTCTGCCCTTCAGAAAGGCGGGGATCGAAGACAAGGTCTTCGTCACCCCGGACATGACCCCCTACAAGAAGCGCAAGGTTCGCATCCTCAACGGCGCCCATACCGGCTTCGTTCTGGGCGCCTACCTGGGCGGCTACGACATCGTCCGGGACTGCATGCATGACCAGACTGTGCTGGGCTACATGAACAAGATGCTTCTGGAGGAAGTTGTGCCCATCCTGCCGCTGGATCAGGAGGACTGCAAGGCCTTTGCAGCCGCTGTCCAGGATCGGTTCAACAACCCCTTCGTCAACCATGAGCTGATGAGCATCTCCCTGAACTCCACCTCCAAGTGGCGGGCCAGAAACATGCCCAGCTTCCTGGAGTACATGGAAGCCTACGGCAAGCTGCCCACCTGCCTGACCATGAGCTTTGCCGCCTACATCGCCTTCTTCAGCAATGACATCCAGGAGCTGAACGAGAAGGGGCTGGTCTGCCGCCGCCCCAAGGGCAATGAATACACCTGTTCCGACGACCGGTGGGTGCTGGAGTTCTACTATGCCCATAAGGACGATTCCGTGGAAGATCTCGTCCATGCCGTGATGACAAACGCGCAGATGTGGGGCCAGGATTTGACCAAGATCCCCGGCTTCGAGGCCGCTACCGTGGCAAATCTGAAGAAGATCCGCGCCGAAGGGGCCATCGCCGCTTACGCCTCCTGCCTGTAATGTCCCGGGGGCCTGCCTTTGGGTAGGCCCTATGCTTCCTTGTTCGGCCGTTTCCGGGGATCTGCCCGGAATCTGAGGAGCCTGTGAAAAAGCGTCTTCGGCTGAACGCCGGATCGGTCGCCCCATCCGCGCCGTGTAGCAAATGGGAAATCCATCCGGAAGTTTGCCGCTTTCGTCAAAGGTTCCCTATCCCAAACCATCCACAGGAGGGCTTACAAATGCCTGATTTTATTCACATCCATCCTGCTGACAACGTGGCCGTGGCCCTGCGGCCCATTGCCGCCGGCACGGTTTTTGAAGGGATCACCGCCGGGGAGGACATTCCCCAGGGCCACAAAATGGCTCTGCGGCCCATTGCGGCCGGAGACCAGGTGGTGAAGTACGGCTTTTCCATCGGCCATGCCGTGGCGGAGGTGGCTCCGGGCAGCTGGGTCCACACCCACAATATGAAGACCAACCTCAGCGGCGAGGTGGACTATACCTATCTGCCCCAGATTACCCATTTGCCGCCCATGACCCCCGCCACCTTCCGGGGCTTCCGCCGGAAGGACGGAACGGTGGGCATCCGCAATGAGATCTGGATCATCCCCACCGTGGGCTGCGTCAACGACGTGGCCAAGGCCCTGGTGCGCCAGAATCAGGATCTGGTTGCCGGGAGCATTGAGGGATTGTACACCTTCCCCCATCCCTTCGGCTGCTCCCAGACCGGAGCCGACCATGCCCAGACCCGGAAGCTCCTGACGGCCCTGACCCGGCATCCCAACGCGGGCGCCGTGCTGGTGCTGAGCCTGGGCTGCGAAAACCTGACCCATGAGCAGTTTGTGGCAGAATTGGGGCAGTACGATCCGGACCGGGTGAAGTTCCTCACCTGCCAGCAGGTGGAGGACGAATTCGCCGCGGGCCGGGAGCTGCTGGAGCAGTTGGCGGCCTTTGCCGGCGGCTTCCACCGGGAGGAGATCCCGGCCTCGGAGCTGGTCATCGGCATGAAGTGCGGCGGCTCCGACGGTCTGTCCGGCATCACCGCCAACCCCACGGTAGGCCGCTTCTCGGATATGCTGGTGGCCCAGGGAGGCTCCACGGTGCTCACCGAGGTGCCGGAGATGTTCGGCGCCGAGGGCTTCCTGATGAACCGCTGCGTCAACGAGGAGGTCTTCCACAAGGCTGTGGACATGATCAACGGCTTTAAGAATTACTTCCTGCGCCACAATGAGGTGGTGTACGAGAATCCTAGCCCCGGCAACAAGGCCGGCGGCATCACCACCCTGGAGGACAAGTCCTGCGGCTGCGTCCAGAAGGGCGGCTCCGCTCCGATTATGGACGTTATCGGCTACGGCGACGCTGTGGTAACCAAGGGCCTGAACATGCTCTACGGCCCGGGCAACGACCTGGTATCCTCCACCGCCCTGACTGCGGCGGGAGCCCATATGGTGCTGTTCACCACCGGCCGGGGCACCCCCTTCGGCGCGCCGGCTCCCACACTGAAGATCGCCACCAACACGCCCCTGGCCACAAAGAAAAAGGGTTGGATTGACTTCAATGCCGGTGTGGTGGCCGACGGCGTCCGTACATTGGATGAAGCCGCCGGGGATCTGATGGCGCTGGTGCTGGAGGTGGCCTCCGGCAAGCAGACCCGCACCGAGGAGCAGGGCTACCGGGAGATCTCAATCTTCAAAGACGGCGTTGTGCTGTGATCGGAGGCAATACAGAACTATGACAGCTTCTCCCTCCAGGCAGGATGAATCCTTTCGCCGGTATGCCCTGGAAGCGCCGGTGCTGCGGGTGCTGCTGAGCACCTGCGGCCCTCTGGCCCTGTTCCAGGCCCTTCAGAACATTTTCAAGATCCTGGATTCTTTGATGGCTTCCCACATCGGCGCGGACGCGGTGTCCGCCGTGTCCTGTCTGAGCCAGATCACCCTGATGATCACCGCCCTTGGCTCGGGACTGGCGGTGGGCGGCAGCATCAAAATCTCCGAAGCCTATGGCCGGGGGGATTACCAGGCGGTGCGCAAGCGGGTGGCGGCGGTATACACCCTGGCGGTACTGGCCAGTCTGGCGGTGGCGCTGACCCTGATTCCCTTTGCCGAAGGTTTTCTGCGGCTGCTCCGCACCCCGGAGGATCTGATTGCCGCAGGAGCCGGGTATTTCCGGGTGGAAATCCTGACCCTGGTGATCCAGTTCTTCAATACCGTCTATATCGCCATTGAACGCAGCCGGGGCCACGCCAAAAAGATCCTGGCCCTGAACATGACCGTGGTGGTGGTGAAGCTGGGCCTTTCCGCCTTCTTTGTCTACGTACTGGAAAGCGGCCTGATGATGATCGCCGTGGCGACCCTGATCGGCCAGGGACTGATGCTGTGCTACGCCTTGGCCTCCATGCACGGCGACGAGGGGATCTTCCGTCCCGCGCTGGCCGACGCCCGGCTGAAGCAGGAGATCGTCCGGCCCATTTTGCAGCTGTCTTACCCCATTGCCGCGGAAAAGATGCTGTTTGCCGCGGGAAAGGTCATTATCAACTCCATGTCCGGACTGTATGGGGCCTTAACCGTTGGCGCGCTGGGGATCTCCAACAACATCGGCGGTCTGACCACCTCCTGGCACATGGGCTTTACCGACGGGGCCGCGCCCCTGATCAGCCAGAACCGGGGCGCGGAAAAATACCGCCGGACCATCACCATTTATTTCTGGCTGGTGGCGGTGAATGGATTCATCGGCCTGGCGGGACTGGCGCTGGTGTCCCAGTGTCTGCCCTTCCTGGCCCGGATCTTCGCCCAATCCAAAAACGCCTTTGACCAGGGCTTCTGCGACGCCATTATCGCCATCCACCGTTGGGAAATGGTGGGCTATGTGACCCTGGGCATCAATTCCGCCACCGTGGCCCTGCTTATGGGCTACGGTCATACCAAGCTGACCATGGCGCTGAACGTCTCCCGGGTGTTTGTGTTCCGGGTGCCGGTGCTGTGGGCCTTTCAGAATTTTACGTCCCTGGGTCAGGAGGCGGTGGGCATGACCATGATGGTCAGCAACGTGTCCACCGGTCTGATGGCCATTCTGGTGGTGATCCCGGTGCTCCGGAGGATCCGCCGTCTGGCCGGAGAACAGGAATCGGAAACCATGCCGCAAGGCAAATGAATACAGGGAGGAATGAACCATGACCCCATTTATGAATCAGGATTTCCTGCTGAAATCCGAAACCGCCAAGGTGCTCTACCACGAACATGCGGAGAAAATGCCCATCATCGACTACCACTGCCACATCAACCCCATGGAGATCTATGAGGACAAACGCTACGACACCATTACCGAGGTCTGGCTGGGCGGCGACCACTACAAGTGGCGGGCCATGCGCTCCTGCGGCGTGGCGGAATATTATATCACCGGCGACGCCACCCCGGCGGAAAAGTTCCAGAAGTGGGGCGAGACGATGCCCAACCTCATCGGCAACCCCCTGTATCACTGGACCCATCTGGAACTGCAGCGGTATTTCGGCATTACCGAGCCTCTCACCGGGGACAATGCCATGGAGATCTACGAGAAGTGCAACGCCATCCTGCGCCAGCCGGATATGTCCGTACGGGGCATCATCCGCAAGTCCAATGTGAAGCTGATCTGCACCACCGACGATCCTGTGGACGATCTGAAGGCCCATGAGCTGCTGGCCGCCGATCCCACGGCTCCCGCCGTGGTGCTTCCCGCCTTCCGGCCGGACAAGGCCATGCGGGCAGACAAGGCTACCTTCCCTGCCTACCTGAGCCAGCTGGAGCAGGTGGTGGGCTATCCCATCCATACCATGGCGGACATGCGCAAGGCCCTGGTGGATCGTATCGACTACTTTGAAAAGCGGGGCTGCCGGGTCAGCGATCATGCCCTGGACTACTGCTTCTGCGTGGAAGCCACGGAGGAAGAACTGGACGCCATTCTGGCAAAGGCCAAGTCCGGCCAGGGCATCACCTGGGACGAGCAGCTGGCCTACCACACCGCCCTGCTCATCGCCGTGGGCAAAGAATACTGCCGCCGGGACTGGGTCTGCCAGTACCACTTCGGCTGCCTGCGGGATAATTCCGCCAAGATGTTCCGCAAGCTGGGGCCGGACACCGGCTTCGACTCCATGAACGACGCCGCCAACGCCGTGGGCCTGGCCAAGCTGCTATGCAAGCTGGAGGAGGAAGGCGGCCTGGGCAAGACCATCCTCTACTCCCTGAACCCGGCGGACAACGGCATCATCGGAACCATTATGGGCGGCTTCCAGACCGACAGCCCCATTCCCGGCAAGATCCAGCAAGGCTCCGCCTGGTGGTTCAATGACCACAAGCCCGGCATGGAGGCCCAGATGATCAGCCTGATGAGCCTGGGCGCCATGGGCAGCTTCAACGGCATGCTCACCGACTCCCGCTCCTTCCTCAGCTACACCCGCCACGAGTACTTCCGCCGGATCCTGTGCAACCTGTTCGGCCAGATGGTGGAGGATGGGGAGTATCCCGCTGACAGGAAGGCCCTGGGCGCTATGGTGGAGAACATCAGCTACAACAATACACTGCGCTACTTCCGCTTTGACGAACTGCTGAAGTGATCTTCCGAGGCGGCTTCTTCGGAGGCCGCCTCTTTGATTTTGCACCAAAGAAGGGAACATCCGTTATGCCTGTGATCCATTACATCGGGGACAGCACCGTGGCTCGGAACAACATTTATTCCTATCCTCAGACCGGTATGTCCCAGGGACTGCACCTGTATATTCGCTCCGACGTGCCCATTCGCAGCTACGCCAAGAACGGCCGCAGCACCAAGTCCTTCCTGGACGAGGGCCGGTTTGCTCCGGTGGCGGAGGCTATGAAGCCGGGAGATCTGCTGCTGATCCAGTTCGGCCACAACGACGAGAAGGCGGATCCGGCCCGGCATACCGACCCGGACACCACCTTTCGGGAGAATCTGCTGCGCTTTATCCAGGCGGCGCAAAGGGCAGGCGCCCTTCCGGTGCTGATTACCCCCATTGCCCGGCGGCTGTTTGACCAAGCCGGGGCCTTCCTGCCGGGCAGCCACGGCGCCTACCCGGCGGCGGTGAAACAGCTGGGGCAGGAGACCGGCGTGCCGGTAATCGACCTGACCGCTGTGACGGAGGCCTTCCTGGCGGAGCTGGGGGACGAAGCCAGCAAGCCCCTGTTCGTCTGGCCGAAGGACAATACCCACCTAAAGCCCGAGGGAGCCGTAAAAATGGCGGGCTTTTTGGCCCGGGGGCTGGAGGCCCTGGGAGCGCCCTATGCCGACCTGCTCACCACCGAGGAAGACGGGGCGGGCTGAAGCGGAAAACCGCCCCGTCCGGAACATTCCGGGGCAGGGGCGGTTTCCCTTGCCGGGCCGGCCCGGGAAAGAATGGTATGAAAGGAGCGGATCAAAATGAAAATCGCGGTAATCACCGGCGCGTCCTCCGGGATGGGCCGGGAATTTGTATATGCCCTGGATCGGGAGGAGGAATTTGACGAGCTGTGGGTCATTGCCCGCCGGGAGGAGCGGCTCCAGGCTCTGCGGCAGCGCTGCCGGGGGAGGGTGCGGCCCATTGTGCTGGATCTGCAAAGCCGGGAGAGCTGCCGGGCCTACCAGGCTCTGCTGGCGGAAGAGAAGCCGGAGGTGGCAGTCCTGGTCAACGGGGCGGGATTTGGCCTGTTCGGCGTCTTTGCGCAGATGGATCTGGACAGGCAGCTGGATATCATCGACCTGAACGCCCGGGCCTTGACGGCCATGTGCCATGTGACCGTCCCCTACATGAGCCGGGGCGGCCGGATCTATAATCTGGGTTCCATGTCCTCCTGGCAGCCGGTGCCCTATATCAACGTTTACGGCGCCTCCAAGGCCTATGTGCTTAGCTTTTCCCGGGCGCTGGGGGTGGAGCTGAAGGACAAGGGGATCCGGGTCATGGCGGTGTGCCCGGGGTGGATCAAAACCGAGTTTTTCGACCACGCGGTGCGCGACGATACCATCCGCTATTATAACCGCTACTACACGGCGCAGCAAGTGGTGGACAAAGCGCTGAAGGATATGAAGAAGGGAAAGACCGTCTCGGTGCTGGGGCTGCCTGAGCGGGTTCAGGTATTGCTGGTGAAGCACCTGCCGGTGGGCCTGGTGATGAAGACCTGGTGCCGTCAGCAGGGGAAGTAACCATCTGCGGAAAAGCGCCGAGAATTTTCGACTTTTCTTTCCAAAAGGGTTGCGCTTTCACCCGGGGTGGGATACAATGAAAGAAAGCTGCCTGTGACAAAAGCCGGCTTGGTAGGGAGAAGAATCTATGGATTACGAAAAGAGAAAAAGAAGCCTGGTGAACGTGGCCTTCGGCGGCATGATCCTCCTGGCGGTGTACTTGGCGATCAAATATGTCTTCGGGCTGATGACGCCGTTCCTGCTGGCGTTCATCTTTGCCTATGTGCTCCATCGGCCGGCGGTATGGATCGCCGGGAAGGCCGGTGTGGCATATAAGCCCATGGCGCTGATCCTGGTGCTGCTGTTTTACTGTGTCATTGTCCTGCTGGCGGCGCTTCTGGGGGCCAACCTGGTGAGCAATACCATCAAGCTGGTGTCCGCTCTGCCGGAATTCTATACCACGAAGATCGTTCCGGCCCTCAGCTCGCTGTTCAATCGGATGGAGCAGGCGCTGTCGGGACTGGATCCCGTGATTCTGGAGGGACTGAATACCCTGGGAGATCGGTATGTGGAGACGCTGGGGCAGATGGTGTCCAGCATTTCCATGGAACTGGTAAGCCTTCTGTCCGGCTTGGCGTCCTCTCTGCCTGCCTTGTTTGTGAAGATTGTGCTGATGATCATCTCCACCTTCTTCATCGCCGGGGACTATGACCATCTTATGGGCTTTGCCGCCCGGCAGCTTCCCGCCAAGGCCAAGGCGCTGATCCGGCAGATCAACGCCTATGTGGTGGGCACCCTGCTGGTGTGCATCCGTTCCTATCTTCTGATTATGTCCATTACCTTCGTGGAGCTGGCGGTGGGGCTGACCGTTCTGAGGATCCCCTATTCCGTGCTCATTGCCCTGTTGATCTCAGTCTTTGACATCCTTCCGGTGCTGGGAACCGGCGGCATCATGATCCCCTGGGTGGTGATTGATGTGATCCTGGGCAATTACTCCCTGGCTTTGGGACTGCTGGTGCTGTACCTGATCATTACCGTGATCCGCAACATCATCGAGCCGAAAATCGTAGGCAAGCAGATCGGTCTGCATCCGGTGATCACGCTGGCCAGCATGTTCGTAGGGGTGCAGCTGCTGGGAGTCTGGGGCCTGTTCGGCTTCCCCATCGGCCTGTCCCTGCTGCGCCACCTGAACGATACCGGCACGGTGAAAATATTCCGCTAAGTCCATAACAGGGGTTGGAGACGTCCCGCTTGGAGACGATCCCAACCCCTGTTTGCAGTCCGGAGAGGAGAATGGGCTAGCTCCGCCTGTCCCATAAAATGTCCCTCGGAACCCTCGACGAATGCCGCCGGTTGTGGTACAATACCCCCAGTATGTTCAACACAAGGAGGCCGCCCATGGGAGAACAGGCGCATCAACCGAACAAAAGACCGCTGTGCGTCGGTCTGCTGGCCCATGTGGACGCGGGGAAGACCACCCTCAGCGAAGGGCTGCTGTATGTCAGCGGGGTCAGACGTACCTTGGGGCGGGTGGATCATCAGGACGCCTACCTGGACAGCCACGCGCTGGAGCGAGCCAGGGGGATCACCATTTTCAGCAAGCAGGCCGTTTTGACCACCCCCACCCGGGAGATCACCCTGGTGGATACTCCGGGCCACGTGGACTTCGCGCCGGAGACGGAGCGGGTCATGCCGGTGCTGGACTGCGCCGTGCTGGTGATCAGCGGCGCCGACGGCGTCCAGGCCCATACCATGACCTTGTGGCATTTGCTGAAGCGCTACGGCGTGCCGGTTGTTCTGTTCATCAACAAAATGGATCTGCCGGGGGCGCAGAAGCAGGCCCTGCTTGCCCAGCTCCAGGAGCAGCTGTCAGCAGGGTGCGTGGATTTCGGGGAAAGCTATGCCGCCGTTGTGGAAAATGCCGCCCTCTGCGACGAGGCGCTGCTGGACATGTATTTGCAGACCGGCGTGGTTACCCCCGGGAACCTCCGGGGGCTGGTCGCCGGAAGGAAGCTGTTCCCCTGCGTCTTCGGCTCCGCGCTGCGGCTGGAGGGAGTGCGGACGCTGCTGGAGGTGCTGGAGGACTATGCCCCGGAACCCGTCTACCCCCGAACCTTTGCCGCCCGGGTGTACAAGATTTCCCGGGATGCCCAGGGCAACCGGCTGACCTGGCTGAAGGTCACCGGCGGCACCCTCCGGGTACGGGCTTCCATAGGCTACGCTGACCCAACGGGAGAACGGCTGGAGGAGAAGGCGGCGCAGCTGCGCCGGTATTCCGGGGAGAAATTTACCCCGGCGGAGGAGATTCTCCCCGGACAGCTGGCGGCAGTCACCGGCTTGACCCGAACCTATGCCGGTCAGGCCCTGGGGGCGGAAGGGACGGATCTTTCCTGGGTGGTGGAGCCGGTGATGACCTACCGGGTCAGCTTGCCCCCAGGGACGGATCCCGCCCAGGCGCTGCCAAAGCTGCGGCTGCTGGAGGAGGAAGAGCCTCAGCTGAAGCTGCTGTGGGAAAAAGAGCAGATTCACGCCCAGATCATGGGCCAGGTGCAGTTGGAGATTCTTCGGAGTCTGGCCCGGGAACGGCTGGGGCTGGAGGTGTCTTTGGACAAGCCCCGGATTTTTTACAAGGAGACCATTGAAAACACCGTGGAAGGGGTGGGGCATTTTGAGCCTCTGCGCCATTATGCCGAGGTGCATCTGCTGCTGGAGCCGCTGCCCCAGGGCAGCGGGCTGGTATTCGAAACGGTTTGCCCCACGGATGTGCTGGAGGGGAACTACCAGCGGCTGATTCTGACCCATTTGGGGGAGAAGATCCACCGGGGGGTGCTCACCGGGGCGCCGGTGACGGATATGAAGATCACCCTCCTGGCGGGCAAGGCCCACCTGAAGCATACAGAAGGCGGGGATTTCCGCCAGGCAACCTACCGGGCGGTGCGCCAGGGACTGATGCAGGCCCGCAGCCGTCTGTTGGAGCCTTGGTATGACTTCGTGCTGACAGTGCCCACGGAGCAGATCGGCCGGGCCATCACCGACGTCCGGGCCATGGGCGGCGAGTTCCAGGCGCCCCGGGACCGGGGCGGGCTCAGCACCCTCACAGGCACAGTCCCCGCCGCCCAGGTGCAGGACTACGCTCAGACGGTGGCGGCCTATACCGGAGGCCGGGGACGGCTTCAGCTATCCTTCCGGGGCTACCTGCCCTGTCACAACCAGGAGGATGTAATCCGGGAGACCGGCTATGATCCGGAGGCGGACGTGGAGAACACCCCGGACTCGGTATTCTGCGCCCACGGAGGCGGCTTCAACGTCAAGTGGGATCGGGTCAAGGAGTATATGCACCTGGAAAGCGGCCTAAAGGAGGAGAAGGCTCCGGCCATTCTCACCAGAAACCTCTCCCTGGAGGACAAGGAGCTGGAGAAAATCATGGAGCGGGAATTCGGCCCCATCCGCCGCCCCCAGTATGGGGTGAAGGCCCGGGAGCATCCGGCTACCCAGGAGATCGCCATCCATCCGCCCCGGGAGAAATGCCTGATCGTGGACGGCTACAATGTGATCTTTGCCTGGGAAGATCTGGCGGCATTGGCCAAGGCGGATCTGGACGCGGCCAGGCGGCAGCTATGCGACTGGCTTTCCAGCTACGCCGGATTTACCCAGTGCCGCCTGGTGCTGGTCTTCGACGGCTACAAGCAGAAGGGGAACCCGGGACAGAAAGACAGCTTCCACAATATCCAGGTGGTCTACACCAAGGAGGGGCAAACGGCCGACGCGTATATCGAAGCCCTGGCAGGGCAGATCGGCAAGAACGCGGCGGTTCGGGTGGCTACCTCCGACGCCTTGGTGCAGATGTCCGCCTTCCGCAGCGGTGTGCTGCGGGTATCCGCCCGGGAGCTGCGCCAGGAGCTGGAGGAAGCCCGGAAGGATATGCAGGCTCACAGTGAACAATAGGAACCGCTGAATCCATCGCCTTCGGCTGAATCCGGAATCTCCCGGCGTCAGTTCGTTCCGATTTCGTCAGAGGTTCCTGAGAAGCATCTTCCCTTTTCCGCTGAGATTTGGTATAATAGAAGCATTCCAACAAGGGAGGACATTCTATGAGCATGCCGTACCATTCCCAAGACCCCAAAGACATGGAGAAACTGGAGAAGATTAAGATCCGGGATCGGCGGGTGGAGCACTTGTTCCGCCGTCTGCTGCATTGCTCCGAGCTATTCATCGCGGCGCTGACCCTGCTGGCTTTGATCGCGTCCCTGGGACTGGAGATCTACCAGATGGTCACCCATCCGGCGTACTTTGAAGATGTGCAGCACATGCTTCACAATCTGCTGGCCATTGTGGTGGGCCTGGAATTCGTGCGGATGCTCATCGACACCACCCCTGCCAATATCCTGGAGGTGCTTACCGTGGCCATTACCCGCCACGTGATTCTGAGTCACGACGATCCCTGGAGCAATCTGGCCTGTGTCACCTGCATTGCGGGATTGTTTGCCATCCGCCGCTTCCTGATCCGCCGGGGCGAGCTTCAGGAGGAACTGGTGGAGATTGAGTAAGGAGCGGAAACAGATGGGGTTTGTACTGGCGGCGGTTTTTCTGCACGAGCAGATCACCTGGAAGTCCGCCGCCGGCGCGGCGCTGATCCCCTTGGGAACCCTGTTGATGATCGGATAAGGAGGAGCCTATGTCAGAATACATGATGGATCTGCGCAGGATCCTGGGCAGCCGCCCCCTGATTCAGGTGGGGGCGGGGGTCATCGTGGAGGATGACCGGGGGTGGATCCTGCTGCAGCAGCGGGCCGACTGCGGCTGCTGGGGCTACGCCGGCGGCGCGGTGGAGCTGTATGAATCCGTGGAGGACGCCGCCCGGCGGGAGCTGCTGGAGGAGACCGGCCTGGCCGCCCATACCCTGGAACTGTTCACCATCCTCTCCGGGCCGGACATGGCCTACACCTACCCCAACGGAGATCAGGTATCCATGATCGCGGTGGTATATCTGTGCAAGGCCTATTCCGGCGTCCTGCGGGGGCAGGAGGCGGAAGTGAAGCAGCTGCGGTTCTTCCCCTGGGACGAGCTGCCGGAGGATATTTTCCCTCCGGAGCGGGCAGCCATCCGCCAATGGGCCGAAGCTAAGGCCCGGGGGTGAGGATATCGGCGGCTGCGCCATAAGAACGCGTATCAAATCAGTTCGGCTGGATTACCAAAAAAGGTAATCCAGCCGTTTTCAAAGGTTGCATTTTGATATAGCCCCGAATTGTTCGGGAAGCGGGCGGCATTTCCGGGGGATCATTCCCCGTCGACCACGTGGGCGCCTTGGAATTCCACGTGCAGGGGCAGCATTTGCCAGGACTGCCGGGTGATGCTGTCCAGCTTCTTGCCCAGCTTCTGCTCCAGGTGGGGATCCTGGGTGATGCACAGCAGGGTGGGGCCTGCGCCGCTGAGACAGAAGGCAGCGCCGGTGGTGCGCACCAGAGCTTCGATCTTCTCATAGTCGGGGATCAGCTTTTTCCGGTAATGCTGGTGGAGCCGGTCCTGCATGGCGTTGCGCAGGAGCTTCTCGTCTCCCAGCTCCAGGGCCTTCAGCACCAGGGCGCCGTGGGAAATGTTGTAAATGGCGTCGGCCCGGCTCACCTGCTCCGGCAGGACGCTTCTGGCAAGGGAGGTGGGCAGATCAAAGTCCGGCACCAGAGCCAGAAATTCCCAGTCCGGGTGGAGGGGGAAGCTCACCGTCACCGGGAGGCCGCCGTCCACCATAGAGGCGGTGAGGCCGCCGTAGAAGGCGGGGGCCAGGTTGTCCGGGTGGCCCTCCATGGCGTTGGTGATGTTCAGCAGGCCCTGGGTGGACAGCTTATTGCCCCGGAGCACGTTGGCTCCCATGGCTCCGGCTACCAGCAGGGCGGCGGAGGAGCCAAGTCCCCGGCAGATGGGGATATGGGCGTCGATGTGGATCCTGACCCCCCGGATCTCCTCGCTCATGGTGCTCAGCACCGCACAGTAGGAGGTGTAGGCCAGATTGTCCGGGCCGGTGAACTCCTCGTCACAGCCGGTGATCTCCAGACCGGAGGCGGTTTCCTCAAAGGTTACGTCGGTATACAGGCTCAGGGCGCAGCCGAAGGCGTCGAAGCCGGGGCCTAAGTTGGCGGTGGTGGCGGGGACGCGGATGGTAACTCGTTTCATGGCCGTTTGCGTCCTTTCCTCACAGGCCCAGCACATAGCCGAGCATGTCCTCTTTGGGGATTACTCCGGTATGCCGCTCAGGCTTGCCCTCCAAGGAGGCCAGATTCCCGGGGATAGGCACCCCGGTCAGCCGGGCGAGCCGCCCCATCTGGTCAAATTCGCTGCCGCTCAGGTCGCCGCCGATGGCGCTGAGCACCGCGGCGGGGAACTTGTAGGGGGAGGCGGTGGACAGCACCACCATAGGCCGGTGATCCCCGGTTTGGGCGGCGTAGTCCTCCGCGGCGGCCCAGCCGGCGGCGGTGTGGGGATCGCAAAGATAGCCGTAATCCCGGAACACCCGGCCGATGATCTCCGCCCCCCGGCTGTCATCACAGTAAGAGGCCCGGAACAGCTCCCGGATCTTCTCCAGCAGGGACTGGGGAACGGTGTAGTGGCCCTGTTCCTTCAGCTGCTCCATAAGCCCGCTGACCAGCTCCGTGTCGCCGCTGAGCAGGTACAGCAGCCGCTCTAAGTTGGACGACACCAGAATATCCATGGAAGGAGAGGTGGTTTTCAGCAGGGGGCGGCGGCGGTCATAGGTGCCGGTACGCAGGAAGTCGGTGAGAACGTTGTTGGCGTTGGAGGCGCAGACCAGCATTCCCACCGGCAGGCCCAGAAGCTTTGCCAGGTATCCGGCCAGAATGTCCCCGAAGTTGCCGGTGGGGACGGAGAAATTCACTTCCTGACCCAGGGAAATCCTCCCCGCGTCCATCAGATCCCGGTAGGCGCGGAAGTAGTACATAATCTGGGGGGCCAGACGGCCGATGTTGATGGAGTTGGCGGAGGACAGCCGGAAGGGGAGCGCCATGCCCTGGCAGGCGGCAAAGATGTTCTTCACCCCGGTTTGGGCGTCGTCAAAGTTTCCTTCCACGGCGCATACCGCCACGTTGGCCCCCTCCTGGGTCACCATCTGGGCCCGCTGAACCTGGGAGACGCCGCCGTGGGGATAGAATACGCAGATGCGTACCCCCGGCACATCGTGAAAGCCCTCCAGGGCGGCCTTGCCGGTATCGCCGGAGGTGGCGGTGAGGATGAGGATATCCTCGGTGACCCCCTTGACGGTTTTGGCGGCGGTGAGCAGCTGGGGCAGCATGGACAGGGCCACGTCCTTAAAGGCGGAGGTGGGGCCGCGGAACAGCTCCAGCACCGTTTTATCCCCCACAGGAACGCTGGGGGTCAGGTCTTCCGTTTCAAATTTGCCGGTGTAGGCCCGGCGCACCAATTCGGGCATATCCGGGATGTCCGGCAGCAGGGCGGAAAGAATCTTGGCGGACATCTCCTGGCTGCTGCCCGTCAGGCAGTCCTTCCAGTCAAAGGCGGGGAACTGCTGGGGCATGTACAGCCCGCCGTCCGGGGCCAGGCCCTCCAGAACTGCCTGGGCGCTGTCGACCTGAGGCAGAGGGCTGCGGGTGGAATGATAGAACATAGGCGCCTCCCATAGGTGGTATCTTTACCAATTGCACAAAAAGCCGGAAAAACTGAGGGAAGGATTGGCTTTTTTGATGCGATTGCATTTTCAGTAGGTATATGATATACTGTTTTCTATAAAATTGCAAGTGTTTTCGAGCTGAGTACGTTTTTCCCCCCAAGGCTCGAAGCGCTGCGCGTGACGGAGGATGGAAGGATGAATATTGGTTTGCTGGGCTTCGGCGTTGTCGGCCGGGGCGTGTATGAGATCGTCCGCGGCCGGGAGGATATGCGGGTGCGCAAGGTGCTGTGCCTGGAGGATATTTCCCTGCCCGACGCAGAGGCGGTGAAGGATTTTAGCCAGATCCTGGAAGACGACAGCATTGATACCGTGGTGGAAGCCATGGGAGGGCTGCATCCTTCCTATGAATTCGTCAGCGCGGCGCTGGCGGCCGGGA
This sequence comes from uncultured Oscillospiraceae bacterium, assembly GCA_944385545.1. Taxonomy (GTDB): domain Bacteria; phylum Bacillota; class Clostridia; order Oscillospirales; family Oscillospiraceae; genus Faecousia. The sequence continues at coordinate 45,550 of CALWXQ010000005.1, forward strand.
AGCATGTGGTCACCTCCAACAAGGCGCTGGTGTGCACCTACTATGACAAGCTGCTGCCCCTGGCCAGGGAGAAGGGGGTGCACCTGCGGGCCACTGCCGCGGTAGGCGGCGGCATCGGCTGGCTCAGTGAGCTGGAGCGCTCCCGCCGGGTGCAGAAGCTGACGGAAGTGGGCGGCATCATGAACGGCACCTGCAACTATATCCTTGACAACATGACCCGCTTCGGCCTGGGCTACGACGAGGCCCTGAAGCAGGCCCAGAGTCTGGGCTATGCCGAGGCCAACCCCGCCACCGATGTGGACGGCATCGACACCTGGCATAAGGTGATCCTGTCCGCCAATGTGGCCTTCGGGGTGAGCCTGGAGAAACAGAGTGTGCCTGTGGCGGGGATCCGGAACATCACGGCCCGGGACGTGGAGAGCTTTGCCGGCCACGGCCTGGTGTGCAAGCTGATCTCCACCGGCAAGCGCCTGGGGGACGGCTTCAGCGCCTATGTGCAGCCCACCCTGGTGGCAGCCGGATCTTTGGAGGCGGCTGTGCCCCTGAACTATAACCTGATTACCTTCCTGGGCGAGTCCTCGGAACGGATGAGCTTCTACGGCCAGGGCGCGGGACGGTATCCCACCGCATATAATGTGGTTCAGGATCTGGTGGATGTGCTGGGCGGCAAGGGGTTCTATGCCCCTTACGGCGGCAAGGCCCAGGCCAGGAACGAGGAAACCATGGGCTACTACGTCCGGGGCGGCTGGGACGGCCCCGTTCGGGAGGACTGGGGCAGCGGCGTGGTAACGGAGCCGGTAAGCGTGGACGCCATGCACCGGTGGCTGAAGGAACATCCCCAGGCCTTTATCGCCGGGATCCGGGACTGATACCGGGCCGCCCGGCGGCCTGATCCAAGGGAGGACAGAGGACTATGAAAGTTGTAAAATTCGGCGGTTCGTCCATGGCGGACGCGGGGCAGTACCGGAAGGTGCGGGATATTCTGATGGCCGACACAGACCGCAAGGTGGTGGTGGTCTCCGCCCCCGGCAAGCGGTTTTCCGGCGACCATAAGCTGACGGATCTGCTGTATCTGTGCTATGCCCACATTCAGTATGGTGTGGACTGCTCCGGCATTTTTGATATGATCGCCAACCGGTATCTGGACATCCGGGATGAGCTGGGCTTGCAGCTGCGGCTGGAGCCGGAGCTGGAGGAGCTGAAGCGGCGCATTGACGCCAAGCAGGTCACCCGGGAGGAACTGGTCAGCCGGGGCGAGTATTTCTCCGCCAAGCTCATGGCGGATTACCTGGGATTCCAGTTCGTGGACGCGGCGGACTGGGTGAAATTCCGTCTGGACGGCACGGTGAACCAGGAGCAGACCTATGAGGCTCTGCGCAATCATGTGCTGATGGGCTACGGGGCGGTGATCCCCGGCTTTTACGGCGCCATGCCCGACGGCGCCATCCACACCTTCTCCCGGGGCGGCAGCGACATCACCGGCGCTTTGGCGGCGGCGGCCCTGGACGCGGCGGTGTATGAGAACTGGACGGACGTGTCCGGCATCCTGATGGCCGATCCCCGGCTGGTGGATAATCCCCAGGCCATTCCCGAGGTTACCTATGACGAGCTGCGGGAGCTGAGCTATTCCGGCGCCCAGGTGCTCCACGAGGACAGCATCTTTCCCGTCCGGGAGAAGAATATCCCGGTGAATATCCGCAATACCAACCAGCCCGACGCTCCGGGCACCATGATCCAGGAGTCCTTCCAGGGGGACTGCGACCCGGAACGGTTCATTACCGGCATCACCGGCAAGCGGGACTTTTCCATCATTTCCCTGTCCAAGCGAGGGATGAGCAACCAGGTGGGCGTGCTGCGCCGGGTGCTGACGGTGCTGGAGCGGCATAATATCTCCGTGGACTATGTGCCCAACGGCATCGACAATGTCTCCGTGGTGCTGCCCACCCAGGCCATTGAGAAGGATCTTTACACCATTATGGCAGAGATTCAGCAGGAGGCGGAGCCGGATACCCTGGACGTGCATCACCACATCGCGGTGGTGGCGGCGGTGGGCCGGAAGATGGCCTTCCGGCCCGGCATCTCCGGTAAGATCTTCGCCGCGCTGGGCGAAAGCGGCATCAATATCCGCATGATTAACCAAGGCCCGGACGAACTGAACATCATCTTCGGCGTGGACAACGATGACTTCCAGGACGCCATCCGGGTGCTGTATAACAGCTTCGTAACCAAGTAACTGCTTTGGAGGGACCGAACATGAAACAGTATACCGTTGCCGTCCTGGGCGCCACCGGCGCTGTGGGACAGGAAATGATCAAGATTCTGCAGGAACGGGATTTCCCTGTGGGCAAGCTCATCCCCCTGGCTTCCGCCAGAAGCGCGGGGAAGACGCTGACCTTCCGGGGCGAGGAAGTGGCCATCCGGGAGGCCGGGGATGAGGCCTTCCAGGGGGTGGACATCGTCCTGGGTGCGGCGGAGAATGACATCGCCCAGCGCTTTGCCCCCGCCATCGTCAAGGCCGGAGCGGTGTTCGTGGACAATTCTTCCGCCTTCCGGTTGGATCCGAAGGTGCCTCTGGTGGTGCCGGAGGTGAACCCGGAGGACGTGTCCTGGCACCAGGGCATCATTGCCAACCCCAACTGCTCCACCATTATTGCTGTGACCGCCGTCAACGCCCTGAATTCCATCGCCCCCATCCGGGCCATGACTGCCTCCACCTATCAGGCGGTGTCCGGCGCCGGCGCCGGCGGCCCGGTGGAGCTGATGAACCAGGTGGAGGCATTGAGCCGGGGAGAGCGCTGCCAGCCCAAGGTCTTCTCCCACCAGATCGCCTACAACCTGATTCCCCAGATCGGCGGCGAGCAGCTGGAGGGCTACACCAGCGAGGAAATGAAGATGCAGAACGAGGGCAGGAAGATCATGCATCTGCCCCAGCTGAAGGTCAGCTGCACCTGCGTTCGGGTGCCTGTGGTGCGCAGCCACTCCATTTCCATCAGCTGCCGGTTCGATGTGTCGGTGACGGTGGAGCAGGCCCGGGAGGTCATTGCCAAGGCTCCCGGCTGCAAGCTGGTGGATGATCTGAAGAATCAGCGCTATCCCATGCCCCTGGACACCTCCGATCAGGATCTGGTGTTCGTGGGCCGGATCCGTCCCGACCTGACCGACGAGAACGGCCTGTGCCTGTGGTGCTGCGGCGACCAGGTGCGCAAGGGCGCGGCTACCAACGCCATCCAGATCGCGGAGCTGTTGGTAAAGGAATAAATCTGTACGGGCGGGGAACCTGGGGCCGTGGCCCTTCCGGTTCCCCGCTCCGGCATCCCGGGCAGCGATCCCGGAACTGGATAAGGGGGCATTATGGAAGAACGAAAGGCGACCCCTCTGAAGGGGAAGACCTTGAAGATCCTGTGCGGGATCTTCGGCGGGATCCTGGTGCTGGCGGTGGGGCTTACCGCTGCCGCCTGGGCCTTGGATCCTTACGACCACCGGATATTGGACAATGTCCATATCGGCGGCGTAGCGGTGGGGGGCATGACCAAAGGGGAGGCCCGGGAGGCTCTGGAGCAGGCTTTGAAGGAGACGCTGCTGGGCCTGGATATGACGGTGGAGCTGCCGGAGCAGACCCTAACCTTTTCCCCGGATCAGGTGGGGCTTCGGGCGGATATCAGCGGCGCGGTGCGCCAGGCTTACCGCCGCGGCCGCATCGGCTCCCGGGAGGAGCGGCAGGAGGCGGCGCGGGTTACCCAAGCGGAAGGGTATGCCGTGGGGATGCTCTCCTATCTGCGGTTTTCGGAAACGGTTCTGCTCCAGGCTCTGGAAGACTATGCCGACACCTACGCCACCACCCTGACCCAGCCGGAATACCACCTGGAGGGGGAGCGTCCGGCCCTTTCCACCCAGGACTTCCGGGAGGCGGAGGGCCAGGTGCTGGTGCTGACCAAAGGCCTTCCCCAGGCGCGGCTGGATGTGGACGGGGTCTACGCCCAGATCCTGGCAGACTATGACGATCCCGTCACCGCTGCCGGGAACGGAGAATACGGGGTGACCCTGGATCAGATTCCTCCGGAGCAGACGCCCGAGGAACTGGATCTGAAGGCCATTTATGAGGAGGTCTGCGTCCAGCCGGTGGATGATTCTCTGGACATGGAGACCTACCGGCAGGTTTACGGCTCCTACGGCTACGGCTTCTCCCTGGAGGCGGTGGAGGAGGCCTTCGCCCAGGCGGTCCCGGGCCAGAGTCTGCGGGTGCCTTTGGAATACGTGGAACCGGAGATCCTGGGGGAGGAGGTCTACTTCCGGGATGTACTGGGGGATTGCCAGACCAAGCACAGCAACAATGAAAAGCGCACCGTCAATTTACAGCTAATCTGCCAAATCCTCAACGGGTATGTGCTCCAGCCGGGGGAGTCGTTTTCCTTCAACGGCGTGGTGGGAGAGCGAACCGAGGAACGGGGCTTCCAGCCCGCTCCGGCCTTCTCCGGGAACCAGCTGGTCAACTCCGTAGGCGGCGGCGTCTGCCAGACCTCCACCACCTTGTATAACTGCGTGTTGGAGGCGGATCTGGAGGTGATCGAGCGCCGGGGCCACGGAGCCACCGTGACCTATGTTCCCCTGGGCCTGGATGCGGCCGTCAACTGGGGAACCACGGACTTCGCCTTCCGCAACAACTTTCATTTCCCGGTGAAGATCCAGGCGGAGGTATCCGACGGCTATGTGAAAATGCAGCTGCTGGGTACCGATGAAAAGGACTATTACATCGAAATGACCGCAAACCAGGACAATTCCAATCCCGATGTGATCTACGCGGTGAGCTATAAGAATAAGTACGACAAAGAAACCGGAGAACTGATCAGCCGGGAGCGGGAGGCCTTCTCCACCTACAACAAAGATGTGGGATAAGCCTGTGAAAACCGCTTGCCGGCAAGCTCAGCCGTCCGGGATCCGGCAGAGGATTCCGGACGGTTTTGTCTTTGGTGGAGGGGATTTTCCGGGCAAACCGGGAAAAGTGTTGCATTTTTCCGGAGGTATGGTACAATAAACAAATAATGCCTTTCCATGGCCTCCGGGCGGAAAAGGGCAGCTATGCTGAAACAACGGGGAGAAACGTATGACGCCATCGCTTACACAACGGCTGCGGAGCTTGTTCGCTGAGCATAAAAAACAGACGATTCTGTGGCTGGTGATCCTGGCCCTGTGCGCGGGTCTTACGGTGTTCGTTATGATCTGCACAGGAAATGCCTACAATGAGCCTGCCAAGGTATCTCTGGGCGGGCCGGGAGACGGGGAGCTGACCCTTGCCCCGGGCAGCGTGCTGGAGCAGTCCTTTCTGATCCGCGGACGGCTGGGGGGATTGTTGACCCATCTGCATGTAGCCTCGCCGGAGGGCTCGGATCCCGAAGGACTGGCGGCGGTGCGGCTGATCAACCTGGATGACGGCCAGACTGTGCTGGAGAAGACGGTGGATGCGTCCCAATTGGGTGAGATTTCCGCCGATGGGGAGATCTTCCTGCCCAGCGGCAAGACCTTCCGCCTGGAGATCATCAACCTGTCCGACAGCCGGAGCCTGACCCTTGGCTATCAGCCCCGGCAGCAGACCGGGACGCTGACGGTGGACGGCGGGGAGCAGACCGGGTGCCTGGATGTTTCCCTGACCCGCATCGGCACCTATCACCCTACGCCCTTGTTCTATCTGGCGCTGCTGCTGGTGAACGGGACGGTGCTGGCGGGATCTGCCCTGGTGCTGTTCCGGAAGCCTCAGACCCATGTGCTGTATTTGATTCTGGCAGTTGGCTTCGGCCTGGCGACCTTGCTGGATTTGACGCCGCTGTACGGATTTGATATGCGGTTCCATTTTGACTGTACCTATGTTTTATCCAATCAAATGCTGGGTCTGGAAAGAACGGTGGAGACGCCGTCTTTGGAAGATCCGGAGGAAATGACCCTGTCCTACTATCGCCGGGCGGAGGACGACTATACCAATTACGCCCACTACTATTTTGATTTTGTATCCTCCAACTACACGGATACCTATCAGGGGCTGAAGAACTTCGGAACCACCCAGGATCAGCGGGAGCTGGAGCTGGTGCAGACCTACCAGAACAATGTCAGCGGCCAGTTTTACCTGTACCTGCCCCAGGCCGTTGCCTTTGCTCTGGCGCGGCTGTTAGGGCTGGGATTCTATCCCATGCTCCAGTTGGCCCGATTGGCGGCTTACGGCGCCTTTGTGGCGCTGGTTTACCGGGGGATCCGAAGGCTTCCCTTCGGGGAGGGGCTGTTTTTGATCCTGGGACTGCTTCCGGCGACCTTGGCGCAGACGGTGTCCATCACCCGGGACGGACTGATCCTGGGAATGAGCTTCTACGTGATTGCCAAGGGCCTGACCCTGGCCTATACCCCGGGACTGCCCCGGAAAGGGGATTGGTTCTGCCTGATCGCGGTATCCATTCTGCTGGCCCCCTGCAAAATGGCCTATTTGCCGGTGAGCTTCTTTTATTTGCTGGCGGTGTACCGCAAATGCTTCCGGGAGGGCTGCCTCCCCCGGAAAAAGGCCGCTGCTGCGGTGTCGGCGGTGACGGTGGCGACATTGGCCATGTTCCTGCTGACCAACGGCTTTCTGCTGTCCAAAATCACGGAAACGGGGAAAACGGATATCTACGGCACAGTGGCCTACTCCATGTCCGATATTCTGGGAGATCCGTTCAATACCCTGTATGTGCTGATCAATACCTTCCGAAATCAGCTGGGGGCGTACTTTGTCAACGCTGTGCAGCTGTTTGATATCAAGCTGGGCAGCAGCGAGGGAATCACCCTGGCCTTCGGAATCCTGCTGATGCTGGAGATCGGCGCCCCGGAGCCGGGGCGGCGGGATCTTCGGGGCAAAGAACGGGGATTTTCCTTCCTGGTGTTCCTGGGGGTGCTGGCTTTGGTGACTTACGGGGCCATGCAGTGGACGCCCAATACCAGCCTGACCATTGAGGGGCTCCAGGGCCGGTATCTGACCCCTGTGCTCCCCGCCCTGTGCTTTGCCCTGTATGGGGGCCGCCTTTGGCGGTGCGCGCCCCGGGCAAAGACCGTTGTTGAGCTGGGCTGCTGCGTGCTGCCGGCCATTGTCCTGATGAATATGTACCTGTGGACGATTTTCAACACGGAAGTCCTTCCGGATCAGCTGCCCTGGCCTGCGCCTTGATCTGGGAGGCAAGCAAGTCCAGAAGACCCGCCGGTTTCCCGGGAAGGCTCCCGGGAACGGCAGGGCCGGAATAGAGAGGCATACATGAAAACACTGGTAATCATACCCGCCTACAATGAAGAAGAAGCCATCGTTCACACCGTCACCACCCTGACACAAACCTGCCCGGGGATCGACTATGTGGTGATCAACGACGGCTCCCGGGATCGCACCTCCCGGATCTGCCGGGAGCATGGCTATCCCGTCATCGACCTGCCGGTGAATCTGGGGCTGGCCGGCGCCTTCCAGACGGGGGTGCGCTATGCCCTGGAGCAGGACTATGACCGGGTGCTCCAGTTTGATGCCGACGGCCAGCACGACCCCCGCTACATCCCAGATATGGAGGCGGAGATGACCCGCACCGGCTGCGACATCGTTATCGGATCCCGATTCTGCGATCAAAAGAAGCCTGTGACCGCCAGAATGCTGGGCAGCCGGATGCTCACCGTGGCCATCCGCATCACCGCCGGAAAGCGGATCGCGGATCCCACCTCCGGCATGCGGATGTACAACCGGGATATGATTCGGCTGTTTGCCCGGAACATCAATTTCGGCCCGGAGCCGGACACCGTTTCCTTCCTGGTCAGCCGGGGGGCTTCTGTCCGTGAGGTTCAGGTGCAGATGCACCAGCGTTTTGCCGGAACCAGCTACCTCAACGCCGGACGCTCTGCCAGGTATATGCTCCACATGTTCGTATCCATTTTCCTGATCCAGTTCTTCCGCAAACGGCAGCTGAACTGAGGACGGATCCCGCCCCGCAGGGTGGGGTTGATTTGCGCCGCTGACGGCGGATGGGGGATTTGTATGTCTGCATTGCTGCGAATTTTGCTGATTGCCGCGTCCATTTTCTACTGCGGATGGACGCTGTACCGGATCTACCGGGCTCAGGTGAAGATCGAGGACGCCATTTTCTGGATCTGCCTGTCCGGAGTGCTTCTGATCATGAGCCTGTTCCCGGAGCTTGTGATCCTGGGAACGGAGCTGACCGGAGTACAGTCTCCGGTGAATTTTGTATTTTTGTGCATGATCTTCATACTGATGGTGAAGCTGTTCCATCTGTCTATGAAGGTGTCCGCCCTGGAAAATAAGCTCCATGAGCTTGCCCAGCGGTACGGGATCGACGCTTTTGAAAAAGAGCAGACCCGGCTGCCCCGGGAAACCGGGAAATCCAGTGAAGATGAGGAGAAATAACGGCGATGAAGATTCTTTTTTTGAACCTGCCCTATGCGTTTGATATCAGCCGGGCCAGCCGCTGGCCGGAGAAAACCAAGAGCGGCACCCTGTACTATCCCTACTGGCTGTGCTACGCCGCGGGGGTGTGTATGGAACAGGGCCACCAGGTGGAGCTGGTGGACTGCATCACCCGGAAAATGACCCGGGAGGAGACCGCCGACCTGGTGCGCCGCAGCCAGCCGGACTATGTGATGGCGGAGCTGACTACCTCCACCTGTGAATACGACTACGAAACCATCCGGGCCATTCGCCGTGCCTGTCCCCAGACCAGAATCCTCATCGGCGGCACCCATGCCACGGCGCTGCCTCAGGCTGTGATGGAGGCCTGCCCGGAGATCGACGTGGTGGTGCGCCAGGAGTATGATTTTACTCTGGGGCAGGTGATGGCCCACTGGGAGGATCTTTCTCAGGTTCTGGGCGTCACTTACCGCCGGGATGGGGAGATCCGGGAGAATCCCGACCGGCCCTGGACGGAGGATCTGGACGAGCTGCCCATGGTGGCCCAGGTGTATGAAAAGTTCCTGAACGTCAACGACTACTATTACGCCTTTGCCCGGAAGCCCATGATTCAGATTTTCAGTTCCCGGGGCTGTCCCTTCCGGTGCAATTTCTGTTCCTACCCGGAGTCCATGAGCGGACGCTGCTTCCGCAAGCGGAGCGTGCAGAACTTTGTGGACGAGCTGGAATACATCGCCACCCACATGAGCTACATCCGGGAGATCTTCATCGAGGACGATACCTTCACCGTGGATCGCAAGCGGGTGATGGAAATCTGCGACGAGATCCTCCGCCGGGGGCTGAAGCTGGTCTGGTCCTGCAATACCCGGGCGGATCTGCCCTATGAGGTGATGGCCAAGATGAAGGCGGCGGGCTGCCGGCTGCTGGTGGTGGGCTACGAGTCCGGTAACCAGCGGGTGCTGGACGAGACCCGGAAGGGGATCCGGCTGGAGCACTCCCTGGCCTTCGCCCAGAATGCCAAGAAGCTGAAGCTGAAGGTTTTCGGCTGCTTCATGATTGGTCTGAAGGGCGACGATTTGCAGACCATTGAGGAGACGTTCCGCTTCGCCAAGAAGCTGTATCCGGATATGGTGTTCTTCCAGCAGGCGGTTCCGTTCCCGGG
>CALWXQ010000006.1 GCA_944385545.1 uncultured Oscillospiraceae bacterium
TACTCCAGGTTCTGGCAGATCCGCTCACGCATGGAGCCGGAGTTCTCGCCCACGCCGGCGGTGAACACCAGGCAGTCCAGGCCGCCCAGGGCGGCGGCGTAGGAGCCGATATATTTGCGCACCTCATAGGCGAACTTGTTCAGAGCCAGGGCGCAATCCTCGTTGCCGGCGGCAGCGCCTTCCTCAATGTCCCGGAAGTCGGAGGAGACACCGGACAGGGCCATAACGCCGGACTTCTTGTTGAGCATGTTCAGGCACTCGTCGGCGCTCATGCCATACTTGTTCATCACGAACTGCGCCACAGCCGCGTCCACGTCGCCGGAGCGGGTTCCCATGGGAACACCGGCCAGAGGGGTCAGGCCCATGGAGGTATCCTGGCACTTGCCGTCCTTCACCGCGGACAGAGAAGAACCGTTGCCCAGGTGGCAGTTCACCAGCTTGATGTCCTTACGGCCCATCAGTTCAATGGCCCGCTTGGTCACATACTTGTGGGACGTGCCGTGGAAGCCGTAGCGGCGGATGGAGTCGTTCTTATAATACTCCGTGGGGATGGCATACCGGTAGGCCACAGGAGGCATGGTCATGTGGAACGCGGTATCGAACACAGCCACCTGAGGCGTGCTGGGCATAACCGCCTGACAGGCGCGAATGCCCATCAGGTTAGCAGGGTTGTGCAGAGGGCCAAGGGGGATGCACTTCTCGATGGCCGCGATGACCTGATCGTTGATGATGCAGGAGTCAAAGAACTCCATGCCGCCATGAAGGACACGGTGACCCACGGCGTCGATCTCGTCGGTGCTTTTGATCACGCCTTCCACCGGATCCACCAGGATCTCCAGGACAGCCTGGATGGCTTCGCTGTGGGTGGGCATGGGAATGTCCTTAACGACCTTCTTGCCGTTGGCATTGTGGTTCAGACGTCCGTCGATGTAGATACGCTCGCACAGGCCCTTGGCGGATACAACACCGGTGTCAGGATCCATCAGCTGGTATTTCAGGCTGGAAGATCCGGCATTGATGATCAGGATGTTCATATTGAGGTTGCCTCCTAAAATAATTTGATTTTCTTTTGGGAACGCATGTGGTATGATAATCTTAAGAACCACTGATGAAATCGGCAAGCGCTGATGCCATGTAATTCCCGTTTCTCAGGCCCCGCGGACGGAGCAACGGATATCGGTGTAAGCCGAAAACGATTGATTCAAAGGTTCCTTAAGTATTATAGTTCATTTTTGCCAATTTCTCAACCCCTCAAAAGAAATTTCTTGAAAAAAGGGTGGTATTTTTTGAAAACCGTCGGCATTATCTGCGAATATAACCCGCTGCATCTGGGCCATTTGTCCCAGATCCGCCGGATCCGGGAGGATTTTGGGGACGCGTGCGCAATTGTGTGCGCCATGAGCGGAAATTTCGTCCAGCGGGGAGCGCCTGCCATCCTGGACAAAAGCCTCCGGGCGGAAGCCGCCGTGCTGTGCGGAGCGGATCTGGTGCTGGAGCTGCCGGTAACCACCTCGCTTTCCTCGGCGGAGGGGTTCGCCTCCGGCGGCGTCAGGATCCTTTCTCAGGTCTGTGACGGACTCTCCTTCGGCGCGGAGGAGCCCCGGGCGGAGCTGTTTCTCTCCGCTGCCCAGGCCCTGCTGGACAGCCGCTTTCCGCCCCTGCTGCGCCGGGAGCTGGCCAAAGGATGCTCCTTCCCGGCGGCCCGTCAGGCGGCTCTTGCGTCTATGGGCGCCCCGGATCATCTGCTCACCCAGCCCAACAACATTCTGGCGGTGGAATACTGCAAAGCCATTCTGACCCAGGGCGTATCCATGAAGCCCCTGCCCATCCGTCGGCAGGGCGATTACCACGCCCGGACGCCCCAGCCCGGCGCGCCTTCCGCCACTGCGGTGCGGCGGCTGATGCTGGCCGGGGAAGCCTGGGGCAGCTGGGTACCCGGCCCCGCGGCCGCGGTTTTCCGGGACGCGCCTGTGCACACCACCGCGGCGGGAGAACGGGCTGTGCTTGCCCGGCTGCGAACCATGACCGATGAAGAATTCGCCGCACTGCCCTACGGCAGCGAGGGACTGTGGCGCAGGCTCATGCACGCCAGCCGCCGGGAGCGCACCCTTGAGGACATCCTCACCGCCGTTAAATCCAAGCGCTACACCCGCTCCCGGCTGGATCGGATGGTGATATGCGCCTTTCTGGGCATCACCGAGGAAGCTATGCAAGCCCCGGCCCCCTATGCCCGGATCCTGGCGTTTAACCGCCGTGGACGGACAGTCCTCAGCACCGTCAAGGAAGCGGAGGTATTCCTAAATGCCGGAGCTCCCTCCGGGGATCCCTTCCGGGATCTGGAATACCGCTGCGCGGACCTTTACGGCCTGTTCTGCGTTTCCGGCCCCGAGCCGCCGGGAGCGGAGGCCAGACGGCGGGTGCGGTATGTTGCCGATCTCCCTTGACAGACTGTATTTTTTATGATACAGTTATAAAAAACAGCAATTTAAGGAGAAAAATCCAATTTTATGCGCCCCTATTTACCAAAATTAAAACCATTCAATTGTCTGATCGCCTTCTTCGCCTCCGCCTTCCAGGCCTTCGGTATGTACCATATCCACGCCCAGTCCGGCGTCACGGAAGGCGGCATCTTCGGTTTGACCCTGCTTTTGTCCCACTGGTTTGCCATTTCCCCGGCCATTTCCAGCTTTGTGTGCAATGCAGCGTGTTATGTCCTCGGATGGCGGACACTCGGTAAGGAGTTCATCGGCTATTCCCTGGTGGCCGCCTGTGGCTATTCCATTGCCTACAGCATTCTGGAGCAATTCCCGCCGCTGTGGCCGCAGATCGGGAGCATGCCCCTGGTTGCTTCCCTGACAGGCGCTCTGTTTATCGGCATTGGCGCCGGCCTGTGCGTCCGGGTGGGAGGAGCGACCTGCGGCGATGACGCTTTGGCCATGAGCATCCGCCACCTGATTAAGGTGGATGTGCAATGGATCTACCTGGTCAGCGACATGACCGTGCTGCTGCTCTCCCTGAGCTATATTCCCCTGAGGCGCATCGTGTATTCCCTTCTGACGGTGGTGCTCTCCGGTCAGATCATCGGATGGATCCAAAGGATTCAGCTCCCCAGGCGGCGCGGCGTTTTGCGCTCCCAGCAATAACAAGGCCTTGTTGGAAAACCCACAAATGAAAAAACGCAAGGGGTTGTCTCAATTCATTTTGAGGCAACCCCTTGTGATATTGTTTTTTCGTTTACAGGTGCAGCACCCGATCCTTGATCTCCTGGGTTCGGCCCTGGTTCCAGTACTGGGTGCCGATGTAGCCGCAGGTACGCCGGGCCACGTTCATTTTGTTCTGATCCCGGTTGCCGCACTGAGGACATTCCCAAACCAGCTTGCCGTCGTCCTCCCGGATCTGGATCTCGCCGTCATAGCCGCAGACCTGACAGTAGTCGGACTTGGTATTCAGCTCGGCATACATGATGTTATCGTAAATGAATCGCATCAGTTCCAGCACCGCGTCGATGTTCTGCTGCATGTTGGGCACCTCCACATAGCTGATGGCGCCGCCTGGGGACAGCTGCTGGAACTGGGCCTCAAAGGCCAGTTTGGTGAAGGCGTCAATGGGTTCGGACACATGGACATGGTAGGAGTTGGTGATATAGGACTTGTCCGTGATCCCGGGGATCAGGCCGAACCGCTTTTGCAGACATTTGGCAAACTTGTAGGTGGTGGACTCCAGGGGGGTGCCGTAGAGAGAGAAGTCGATGTTGTGCTCCGCCTTCCAGCCCTTGCAGGCGTCGTTCATATGCTGCATGACCTCCAGGGCGAAGGGCTTGGCAGCCTCATCAGTGTGGGACTTGCCGGTCATATATTTCACGCATTCATAAAGGCCGGCGTATCCCAGAGAAATGGTGGAGTAGCCGCCGTAGAGCAGCTTGTCGATGGGTTCTCCCTTCTCCAGCCGGGCCAGCGCCCCGTACTGCCACAAAATCGGAGCGGCGTCGGACAGTGTGCCCTTCAGCCGTTGGTGACGGCACATCAGCGCCTGGTGGCACAGCTCCAGCCGCTGGTCAAAGATCTGCCAGAACTTGTCCATTTCCCGGCCGGAGGACAGCGCCACGTCCACTAAGTTGATGGTGACCACTCCCTGGTTGAACCGGCCGTAGTACTTCGGCTCATTGGTTTGCGGATCCACATAGGGGGTCAGGAAGGAGCGGCAGCCCATGCAGGTATAGCAGTGGCCCTGGCCGTTCTTATCCACCTTCAGCTCCAGCATTTTCTTCTCGCTGATATAGTCGGGTACCATCCGCTTGGCGGTGCACTGGGCCGCCATCCGGGTCAGGTAGAAGTAGGGAGTTCCCTCCTCCACGTTGTCCTCCTCCAAAACATAGATCAGCTTGGGGAAGGCCGGGGTAATCCACACCCCTTTTTCATTCTTGACGCCCTCGTAGCGCTGACGCAGGGTCTCCTCAATGATCATAGCCAGATCCTGCTTTTCCTGCTGGTTTCTGGCCTCGTTCAGGTACATGAACACGGTGATGAAGGGAGCCTGACCATTGGTCGTCATCAGGGTGACCACCTGATACTGGATGGTCTGAACGCCCCGGCGGATCTCCTCCCGCAGACGTTCCTCCACCACCTGGGAGACGGTTTCCGCGTCCGGGGAAACGCCGAAGGCCTGCATCTCCTTATCCACACTTCTGCGGATCTTCTCCCGGCTGATCTGTACAAAGGGCGCCAGATGGGTCAGAGAAATGGACTGACCGCCGTACTGATTGGAGGCCACCTGGGCGATGATCTGGGTGGCGATGTTGCAGGCGGTGGAGAAGGAGTGGGGCTTCTCAATGAGGGTGCCGGAAATAACGGTGCCGTTTTGCAGCATGTCTTCCAGGTTTACCAGATCGCAGTTGTGCATATGCTGGGCATAATAATCCGAGTCATGGAAGTGGATGATTCCCGCCTCGTGAGCCGCCACCACTTCTTTGGGCAGAAGGATCCGCCGGGTGATGTCCTTGCTCACCTCGCCTGCCATATAGTCCCGCTGCACGGCGTTGATGGTAGGATTCTTGTTGGCGTTTTCCTGCTTGACCTCCTCGTTATTGCACTCGATAAGGCTGAGGATCCGATCGTCGGTGGTGTTGGACTGCCGCAGAAGGCTGCGGGTATAGCGATAGGTGATGTACTCCTTGGCCACCTCAAAGGCGCCGTGGGCCATGATGGCCTTCTCCACCATATCCTGTATTTCTTCCACGGAGGGACTGCGGCCGTTTTCTTCACAAGCCAGCTGAACGCTCTCAGAGATCCGCCGGATCTGCAAAGGGGTCATACGCACTGTTTCATCTACCGCGTTGTTGGCCTTGGTCACGGCCATAACGATCTTCTCGATGTCAAAGGTGACTTCCGCTCCGTTTCTCTTAATGATCTTCATTGGTCTTCCTCCCGGGTAATTCGCTGTTCGCATTTTTTCGCGCAGGTCATATTATACAATATATTGTGGGTTTGTCAAGTCTGAGGCACCAAATGTAGTGTGCGCTTTTTCCCGGCAAAAAAGTTGTTGTTTCCTTGCCCCCCGGAGCGTGCTCACAGCGGGGATAAAGTTCTGATTTTTTCGTATTAAGAAAAGAAATATTTGAAAAGCCGCCGGCAATATAGTATAATTACAAAGTACGTTCTTAACATAATTCTTCATCTTTCCAGACAAAAAATGAAAGGGTCTTATTTTATGAAAGAATTTTTTGGCACATTGCCATCCGGGGAAGCCGCCTGGCTGTACACCATCTCCCGGGGCGGTATGTCCGCTGCCGTCACCGATTACGGCGCCACACTGGTGAAGCTATTCGTCCCCGACCGGGAAGGCCGTCTGGCAGACGTGGTATTGGGATATGACGATTGTCTGGGCTACTTGAACGGAAACGCCTGTCTGGGCGCTACCGTTGGCAGAAACGCCAACCGGCTGAAGGACGCCAGCTTCGTTCTGAACGGGAAAACCCATTCCCTGACCCCCAACGAAAACGGCAACAACCTCCACTCCGGCCCGGACTACTATTACAAGCGTATGTGGAAGCTGATCTCCCACGAGGAGCACGCCATCACCCTGGAGCTGAACAGTCCCCACGGGGACCAGGGCTTCCCCGGCAACGCGGTGATCCGGGTCACCTATGCTCTGGAGCATAGCGGCCGGCTTCGCATCAGCTATAACGGCATCTGCAACCGGGATACCGTGTTCAACCTGACCAACCACAGCTATTTCAACCTGGCCGGTCACGAGAAGACCCAGGAGGCCCTGGATCAGCTGCTGAGCATCCCCGGGCGCTTCTTCAACCCCGACGACGCCTGGAACATCCCCACCGGGGAACTGCGTCCTGTGGACGGCACTCCCATGGACTTCCGCTCCCCCAAGCCCATCCGCCGGGATATGGGGCAGGACTATGAGCCGCTGCGCCTGCAAGGGGGCTACGATCATAATTTTGAAGTCTTCTGCAATCCCTGCGCCATTTTGTCCGATCCGGTCTCCGGCCGTACCATGGCCGTTCATACCGACTGCCCCGGCATTCAGTTCTACGCCGGTAATTCCCTGGACGAAAGCGGCAAGGGCGGCGTATACTATGGTAAGAACGCCGGTATTGCCCTGGAGACCCAGTATTATCCCGACTGCCTCCACCACAGCGATTGGCCCCAGCCCATCGTCCCCGCCGGGAAGCGCTACCGCAGCGAAACGGTCTACCAGTTCTGCTGGTAATGGATCGCCTGATACCAAACCTATGAAACGCGTGAAGGATACGTCTCCTTCACGCGTTTGCTTTGCACTTCCCTGCTGCTGGCGCATAAACTGTCCTATAAGCGACTTTGCTTATTCTCAACACGGGAGGTAAACCTATGTCCGAGCAAACAACGGACGCCCTGCGTTCGGATCCCTGGGATCCCTGTCAGGCCCTGTCCATCCACACACGGAAGATCACCGACTCCTGTCGGGATAAGGACTGCATTGAAGACCTTCGGGTCTATCTAACCTGCGGCTCCCAGCAGATTCTGGACAATGCCGCCAATGTCCGGGTTCGCAGCGCGGAGCTGCTGCACACCTACATCGACGTCGAACCCGTCGCCTTCGACCGAAACCACTACTGCATCGACATCACCTTCTACTACCGCATCCTGGCCGATGCTGTGGTGGGCGCCTGCCGTCCCGCCACCTTGTGCGGTCTGGCCGTCTTCAACAAGCGGGCCGTTCTTTGCGGCGAGGACAGCCGTGCCCACATCTTCCGCAGCGACACCCGGATCAACGAGCCGGACGGGATGACCCGGGCCTACGCCAACCGCCCCACAGCCGTGGTAGAGGTGCTGGATCCCATGGTTTTGTCTTCCAAGGTGATGGATGTGGCCGACTGTGCCAACGAAACCGTCTCCGCCCAGATCCCCGGCGGGATCCGAACCATGTATGACGAGGAGCTGATCCTCTCCGGCGGGCAGCGCCGCTTGTTCGTCACCCTGGGCCAGTTCTCCATCGTGCGGCTGGAGCGGGACGCCCAGCTGGTCATCCCGGTGCTGGAGTACAGCATCCCCTCCAAAGAGTGCTGCGACTCCCCCGGCTGCTGCGCCGAGGATCCCTGCGAAATGTTCAGCCGGATCCCGTTCCCTGCCAAGCAATTCTCCCCCAAGGGCTGCGACGACAACTGCGAACAATCCTGCTCCTGCCAAAGCTGACAAAACATGCCGGAGGGCTCTCCCTCCGGCATGCGCTGTTTTTACGACTGGGGCAAACAGGCACTTTGCTCACTTTTTGTCCCGCTTCCGGCACAGATAAATATCCAGCTTTTCCTTCATATTCTCTGGCATCTCCCGGGCCACGGGGCACTGCCGGGCGTTGGCCATCCGGCTGGCAAAGGCGGTGATAAAGTCCATGTCCAGAACCATTTGCTCGCCGCTCATCACCGCCATGGTATCATAGCTATTGTGGATGGTGGCGGTGTTGTTCGGGGCGATTCGGGCGAAGGATACCGCCGGGATCCCCCGGTCGGCAAAGGGGGTGGAATCGCTGGAGTAGACGTCCTGGCTGACCTTGATCCCGAAGCCCAGCTCACAGGCCGTATACTCCACATAGTGGCAAAGCTTCTCCTCACCGGTGACGCAGGCGATGAACTTACCCATGAGGCAGCCGATCATGTCCAGGTTGATGTTCAGCACACAGTTTTTCACTGCCTCCTGGTCGGCGCAGTAAGCCTTGGAACCCAGCAGGCCCCGTTCTTCGCTGCCGCACCAGATGAAGCGCAGTCCGTAGTGATGGCGGCGCTTGGCAAAATGCTCTGCGATCCCCAGCAGCCCCACGGAGCCGGACATGTTGTCATAGGCGCCCTGAGACAGGGATGTGGAGTCATAATGGGCGGTAAAGGCAATGTATTCCTCCCTCTGCCCAGGCAGATCCAGGATCACGTTGCGGGACTGCCCCACCGTCTCCTCCTGCTCCAGAACAATTTTTGCCGTAGCAGCGCCATTGCGGATCCGTTCAATGGCGTCCTTGGCGTTGATGTTTACCCCGGGGATCCGGTTGCCCTTATGGACATAGGAACGCAGCTCCCGTTGGTCGATGTCCCGATCGGCGTAGTTGGCATGTCCGTCGTAGGTCACGAAGCCCACCGCCCCGTTCTCCAGCAGATCCTGATAGATCCAGTAGCCCAGGTAGCCGTCAATCATGACGATCTTCCCCCTGCACTGGGCCAAAGAGTAGGGATCGGTGTTGCGCAAATAGTAGAAGGGGGCTTCTACTGTGGCGCTTCCGGCGCACAGATAGCCCTTGCAGGGGATGTCGGCCCCGTCGATCACAAGCCGGGCCTGGCGGATGGTGGAAGCGGGAACCTCAAAGGGCGTGATCCGGGCTTTCAGCCCCATCTCCTCCAGCGTCGCCCGGATATACTCCGCCGCGCGCAGCTCATCCGCGCTTCCGCCGGTGCGGACATAGGCGGTATCTTCAAATAGTTTCAGAACCTGTTTGGCGTCCATAACGTACCTCCAACGATGAAATCAGATGTATCCGCAGCATACAGCATTGCCGCAACTGTGTAATAGGATACCACATTGGGCAGAAAAATACAATACCTCCCCAATACCACCGTAATCTTTCAAGCCGTCATTCTTTCGTAAAGGCGCAAAGAAACGGCGGCTTCGATTTTCAAAGCCGCTGTTTCTTAATATGGGCGTGTTAATTGGGCTGCCGCACGACGGCTTCTTTTCTTTTGCCGTCGTGCGGCAGATGGTTTTTATTTCATGGGATTTATTTTGTGCGTTGACCTCAACGTTTTTTCTTCATTAGTGCAATTATGATTATACAAGCAACGCCTGCAACTACAATGCAGCCTATTACGATTGGTATCATCATATTATCTGGCTCTTGGGTACTCTCTTCCAAAGCTATTGTTTCACTTTGTGCTAAAAGGCCCAAAGTATTTTCTAAGTTTTCTTCCTGGCTACAGGTCGCCGTAACTCTGTACTCCGGCGATACATTATCGGCAATTTCAACATAGGAAATCGGCTGAACGATATAGCTGTGGGTGCTGCCCGGCTCCAGATTTTCCATCGTAACTGTCGTATCCGTCGTCCGGTTCAGCATAGTCAGCAGGCCGGTTTCCTCAGAATACTCGTAAATTTGATATTCTGTCGCACCATTTACCGGCTCCCATGAAAGGGTAATGCTATCCTCCAAACCAGACGACGCCGTTACTGTGGGAGAGTCAAGGGTGGTAAGCGCTACCGTCTGTTCCGGTTCTTCTCCATTTTTCACTTGAATGACACGGAAACCTACATCTTCATACCCTTCGGAAGCGTTGCGTCCTTCTTCCCGGTATTCGGTGCGGCAGTCGGTTCGTTCCGATTCCCAGGAACCGCCCTTAACACCTAAGACCGTCGTACCATCCGTTTCGGAACGCACGGTGGATGTCCATTCCCAGACATTCCCCCAGAAATCTATCGCTCCATGAGCGCCCCTCGTAACATCTGCATATTCCTCAACCGGTGTCCTGCCATCGTTGACGCCGCAGTTAAAATCCGCATCCTTGGGCATATGACCCGCCGCCAATTCCCACTCGCTCTCGCCCGGCAGACGGTAGGTATTTACACCATCTTGTTCTGTTAGCCAGTCGCAGTACGCCTGTGCGTCCTCATAGGAAACATAATTAACAGGATAGTTGTCCTCTCCGGCAGGGTAAGTTCCGTCAGTCCAGTTAGATGGAGCAGGATAGCCCGTAGCGTTCAAAAATTCTGCGTACTCAGCGTTGGTAACAGGGGTTCGCTTTACATAAATGCTCTCACCCGCACCCATGACGGGAATATACTCGTACCGGGAAGCCGCTGCAACTCTCCACTCCAAAAGACGTGGATCGGTAAATCGAAGCATACTGCTGTTGATTCGATCCCAATAGGTAATGTAGATTTCTTGAACCAAATCCTCCATTTCTGCAACGATTTCCTCGCCACCTGGCTTTCCCTCGGTTTCTGTTTTCAATTCGTCAAGCTTTGTTTCCTTTCTTTCCACGACAGCATTATAATCCTCGATCACCTTTTCCCGAAGATTAAAATAGTTTTCCTCGGTGGGATTATTTTGATAGAGGGAAATTAACTGTTTTGTTTCTTCGCTCAGCTCCGGCTGTTCTTTTTCAATAAAGTCGCTGTTTTCATACATATTCATCCCATCGTTTTCTGAAGTTTCCGCAGCGAGGGCGGTTTGGGACAAGGGGATGCAGGCAATGAGCGCCGCCAAGAAGATGCTTAAAATTTTTCGTGTGAATTTCATATCGGTTCTCCTTGCAACTTTTTTTGTATAAAAAACGGCAGCGCGCTTTGCCATTTTTATTGGGATTTGTTGTTATGTATCTGCACCAATAAGCCATTCCACAAGACAGATGCTTTCATCATGACAGACCAGTGAGGGCACTGAAACATGGTCCGCACCATCCAGCACGTTGATTTCTGCGTCTGCTCCGGCCTTTTTCAGTTCCGTAACCATCTGTTCCGAGGAGTTCGGCGCAATGACAGTATCAGCAGCACCGACGAAAGCCCGCACGGGGATTTCCTGTAACACCGAAACTTGCTCCAATACCCCTCTGGCACTCCCGGCAAGGGGGGCGATTCTGGAAAAGAGATCGGGATATTCTGCCGCAAGTTCCCATACTGCGGTGCCGCCCATACTGAAACCGGCCAAAGAAATGTTTTTTTCGTCAATGGAAAGTTCGGAAACCGTTTTTTGAATCAGACTATACAGGGAATCGCCAATATCACTCCAGCTTCGCAACTGGGCCGGAAGCTGTGGAATCAAGACATATGCCCGGACATTCCCTAATTCCCCCGTATGCAAATACTTCGGGAAATCCTCGTCCGCTACCACTAAATTCAAATCTTCACCTCTGCCGCTTGCACCATGTAGGTAGACAATCAACGGCATATTTTCAGTGGGGTTTTCCGGCATATAGAGCCAATACCCAAAATTCTCTAATTCATCGGTGGATATACTATACGCTTCAAGCAAAGTGGACGTAGTCATTTCAGACGTAGATTCTTCGGATTCAATGGAAACAATTTCTTGTTCCGTCGGAAATGAAACCTCACTTTGTTCTGATATAACTTCGCTGCTTTCAACATTCGTATCAACTGTGCCGCAGGCACTCATAGCTGATATCAGAACAGCTGTCAACAGGAATCCTACACTCATATGGATTATTCTTTTTGTTGTCATAGATGTACCTCCATTATTTTAATATCGCTGAAATCTGAATGATACCCTCTTTGGGTAGAGTAATTGTCAGCTTTCCTTTATGCGCTTCGACAACTACTCGGGCGAGGGAAAGTCCAATTCCGAAGCCTTTTATTGGGTATCAACCAAATGCGGCTGAACTTCACCGCGCCAGGTATGCGGCCTACCTCGCAAAGTTTCTGTACCCGTCTTTCGGATATGCCCCATTTTGTAGATGCTTCCGCGCAAGATATATATTCCATACTTTTACCCGTCCTTCTGCTCACAATCTACCATAATACATTGTATACGGTTAAGCGAATAATAGCAACAGACTGCATATCGCAGAAAGTTATTTCACTCCCCTAAACCGTTTGCCAAGAATAAAAATCTGCGTGTTGCATATATTGAACGGCAAACACGCAACAAAAGCCGCCTTTCAAACGGAATATTGATCGAGAGGTAGCAAAGGGTTTTGGATTTTCCCAACAAGAAAAAAGGCAAATGGGTACTCATTTGCTGCGCTAGCTCCCTAAAGGCGGTGTATGTTCATATGCCGAACAAGGCAAAGGGATATAGGGAACACCAGATTGATATTTCCTATGACCTTGTGTGAATACTTCCCGTATCTTTGCTCAATGGCCTGCAAAACGGAGAAACGGCATAGCCGAAGCTACGCCGTTTCTCGAAAACCTTATGCTGATTTATTGGTGCCACCCAAAATCCTCTCTCTTTGCGCCGGGTCAGCAAATTTCCGCACGGTTTTCCGGGACTGGGATCTCCTCTCCGGCTGGCAAAAGGAAACACCACCAGGCGCTCCGTCCATGGTGGTGTGTATTATTTCTGTCCGGAGCCGGACGGCCCCCAAATTTCAGGCTTGCCTCTTATTTCCGGGAAGCCACGCTTTTGCGAATCATTGCCCGGTGGAGTCTGGCCTGGGCCAGACGGATATCCGTTTCCGAAGCGTCCTTATCCTGAAGGATCTGGTCGGCCCGGCGGTAAGAGGCTTCCGCCCGATCCACGTCGATGGTCTCTGCCCACTCAAAGGTGGTGGGAATCAGCGTGGCTTCTCCCCCAGAAACGCTGAGCATACCGCCGATACAGGCCGCCGTCCGGCGTTCCCCGCCGGTGACCACCACCGCCTCCCCCATTCCCAGGGGGGCCACATAGTCAATGTGACGGGCCAAAATCGCCACATCGCCGCCGGTGGTGCGGACAATGAGCTTCTCCGCCTCCCCGTCAAAGATCATGCCATCGGGGGTGACGATCTTCAGCTTGAAGGAAGTCATGCCCTCTCACCGCCCCGGAACTTGGCAACCACCTCGTCAATGGAGCCGGCGAACAGGAAGAAGGATTCAGGGATATCGTCATGCTTTCCCGCAATGATCTCCTGGAAGCTGCGGATGGTTTCCTTCAGGGGGACATATTTGCCCTGATAGCCGGTAAACTGCTCCGCCACATGGAAGGGCTGGCTGAGGAAGCGCTGGACTTTCCGTGCCCGGTTGACGATCAGCTTGTCCTCCTCGCTGAGTTCATCCATGCCCATAATGGCGATGATGTCCTGCAACTCCTTATACCGCTGCAAAATACTCTGCACCGCCCGGGCCGTCTCGTAATGCTCCACGCCCAGGATCTCCGGAGACAGAATCCGGGAGGTAGAGTCCAGGGGATCCACCGCCGGATAGATGCCAAGGGAGGAAATGCCCCGATCCAGAACGGTGGTGGCATCCAGATGGGCGAAGGTGGTGGCGGGAGCCGGATCCGTCAGGTCGTCGGCGGGAACATAGACCGCCTGGACGGAGGTGATGGAGCCGTTTTTCGTAGAGGTGATCCGCTCCTGAAGGGCGCCCATCTCCGTGGCCAGGGTGGGCTGGTAGCCCACGGCAGAGGGCATTCGACCCAGCAGCGCGGAAACCTCCGAGCCCGCCTGGGTGAAGCGGAAGATGTTGTCGATGAACAGCAGCACGTCCTGATGCTTCACATCCCGGAAGTACTCCGCCATGGTCAGGCCCGACAGGCCCACCCGCATACGGGCTCCGGGCGGCTCGTTCATCTGGCCGAAGACCATGGCGGTCTTGGCAATGACTCCGGACTCAGTCATTTCGTTGTACAGGTCGTTGCCTTCCCGGGTACGTTCTCCAACGCCGGTGAAGACAGAGTAGCCGTTATGGGCGGTGGCGATATTATAGATCAGCTCCTGGATCAGCACCGTCTTGCCCACCCCCGCGCCGCCAAACAGGCCGATCTTGCCGCCCTTGGCATAGGGGCAGATCAGGTCGATAACCTTGATGCCTGTCTCCAGAATCTCCGTGGCAGGCTGCTGCTCCTCATAGGCAGGCGCCGGGCGGTGGATGGGCCAGCGGTCGCTGCCCTGAACAGGGGGTTTTTCATCAATGGGCTGGCCCAGCAGATTGAACACCCGGCCCAGGCATTCGTCCCCTACAGGGACGGAGATCGGTTCGCCGGTATCCTCGGCCTCCACGCCGCGCTGCAAGCCGTCGGTGGAGGACATCGCGATGCAGCGAACCACGTTGTCGCCAATGTGCTGGGCTACCTCGGCAATGATGGTGTCCTCGCCGTTGGGGACACGAATGGCGCTGAGCAGCTTAGGCAGCTGATCATCGGCAAATCGAATATCCAAAACCGGGCCCATAACCTGGATCACAGTTCCTTTGTTATTGACCATTGGGGTTTCAACTCCTTTATACAGGTTTTCGGGTCGTTCGCCCATATCTTACGACCCCGCAACAATCTCGGTGATCTCCTGGGTAATGGCGGCCTGACGGGCCCGGTTGAATTTCAGGCTCAGATCCGCGATCATTTCCTCAGCGTTCTGGGTTGCGGAGTCCATGGCCGCCCGGCGGGCAGCCTGCTCCGCGGCCCGACTCTCGCACAGAGCGCCGTAGAGCACGCCGCCCAGGTATTCCGGCACAATGGCGGCGAATACCTCCTCGCTGCTGCCCTCATAGATGGTATCGCAGCGGCTTTTCTCCCGGTCAGGCTCCTGCCGCTTTTCCAGAGGAAGCAGCCGCATGGTGCGGGGCACCTGGGAAAGCAGGGAGGCAAAGCTGGTGTAGGCCACAAAAACGCGGCTGTATTTGCCCTCCAGAAAGGACTTGCTCAGCTGCTTGGCAACGGAGAAGCAGTCCCCGATGCCCATGGAAGCGGCCTCGGCATAGCGCTGGGTGACCATAGGGACGTCTTTCCCGCGGAAGAAGTCAACTGCCTTTTTGCCTATGGGAAGAACCTCCGCGTTCTTCCCCTCCATGTCCCCATAGGCCAGCTTGAGAATATTGCTGTTGTATCCCCCCGCAAGGCCCCGGTCTCCCGCGATGACCAGATACAGCGTCTTCCCCTCCGGCGGCTCCTTCAAATAGGGGGAGGAAAAGCTCCGGTCGGAGCAGGCAATGGTCTGGATGGTGGCGCTGAGGATCTCAAAATACGGACGGGAGCGCAGAACCTGGGCTTGGGCACGGCGGAGCTTGGAGGCGGCCACCATTTCCATGGCCTTGGTGATCTGCTTGGTGCTCTCCATGCTTCGGATGCGGTTTTTGATTTCCTTGGTGGAAACACCTGCCATGCGCTACCCCTCCTTTATGCCGCATAGGAAGCCAGAAGCTCCTCCAGAGCAGCTTTCAGGGCGTTTTCCGTAGGCGTATCCAGCTTCCCGGTGGCGCGGATGGTTTGCAGGATATCGGCATGGTAATTGTCCATGTGCTCCTGCAGCCGCTTCTCAAACTCCGGCACCTGGGCCACGGAGATGTCCGTCAGATAGCCGTTGGTCACAGCGTACAGGATGCACACCTGGTGGGCCACCTCCTTGGGAGAATTGTTCTTCTGCTTCAGCACCGCCACAATCCGCTCTCCCAGGGCAAGTCTTGCCTTGGTATCCGCGTCCAGGTCGGAGCCGAACTGGGCGAAGCTTTGCAGCTCCCGGTACTGGGAGTACAGCAGCTTCAAAGAGCCCGCCACCCGCTTCATGGCCTTGATTTGGGCGTCGCCGCCCACCCGGGATACGGAAATGCCGGGGTTGACCGCCGGCATAATGCCCGCGTTGAACAGCTCCGTCTCCAGGAAGATCTGGCCGTCGGTGATGGAGATCACGTTGGTGGGAATGTAGGCGGACACGTCTCCCGCCTGGGTCTCGATAATGGGCAGCGCCGTCAAGGAGCCTCCGCCCAATTCATCGGACAGCTGGGCTGCCCGCTCCAGAAGCCGGGAGTGGAGGTAGAACACATCGCCGGGATACGCCTCTCGTCCGGGGGGACGGCGGATCAGCAGGGAAATGGCCCGGTAGGCCACGGCATGCTTGCTCAGATCGTCATAGATCACCAGCACGTCCTTACCCTGGTGCATGAAATGCTCACCCATGGCGCAGCCGGCGTAGGGTGCAATATACTGCATCGGCGCCAGCTCTGAAGCGGTGGAGGATACTACGATGGTATAGTCCATGGCCCCGCCGGCCGTCAGGCTGTCCACCACCTGAGCAACGGTGGAACGCTTTTGGCCGATGGTGACATAGATGCAGATCACATTCTTCCCCTTCTGGTTGAGAATGGTGTCTGTGGCGATGGTGGTCTTGCCGGTCTGGCGGTCGCCGATGATCAGCTCCCGCTGGCCCCGGCCGATGGGGATCATGGAGTCGATGGCCTTGATGCCGGTCTGCAGCGGCACGCTGACGTGCTTACGCTGAATGATCCCCGGCGCCGGGCTTTCAATGGGGCGGTAGCCCTCGGCTTCCACAGCGCCCTTGCCGTCGATGGGCTCGCCCAGAGCGTTGACCACCCGGCCGATCAGCCCCGCGCCCACAGGCACGGACACCACCCGGCCGGTACGCTTGACGGTATCGCCTTCCTTGATGCCCTGGTCGGAGCCAAGGATCACCACGGAGACGGTTTCCTCCTCCAGATTCTGGGCCATGCCGAAGGAGCCGTCAGGGAATTCCACCAGCTCGCCGGCCATGCATTTGTCCAGGCCGGAGACCTTGGCAATGCCGTCGCCCACCAGGATAACCACACCGGTCTGGCTGACTTCCATTCTGCTTTCATAGTTCTTGATCTGACTACGAATGATCTTTGTGATTTCTTCGGGTCTTAGTTCCATACAGTCCCTGCTTTCTCGTCAGAGTACGGTTTTCTTCAGCAGATCCCGGAGGGTGTCCATGCGGTGGGACACCGTGTCATCCAGGCGCTGACCGTCATAGTCCAGGCGGATACCGCCCAGAACCGCGGGATCGATCCGGCTGCGCAGAACGATCTGCTTGCCGGTGATCTGGCGCAGCTTATCCGTCAGCCGGCGGATCTGGCCCTGGCTCAGGGCCACGGCGGTGACAGCGGTGACAGGCAGAATGCCTCTGTCTTGATGATAGTGCTGGGTGTAGGCTTCCCGGCATTGGTGGAAGTGGCGGATATAGCCCTTCTCCGTCAGGATCTTCAGAAAATTCAGAAGATACGGATGTACCCTGCCCCGGAAACTGTCGTCCAGAACCTGACAGCGCTCCTGTTTGGTTAGATTGGGCAACGCCAGCAGCCGGATAAATTCCGGTTCCCGGGAAAAGCTGTCTCCCAGAACCTCCAGCTGGTGGAAGATCGTCTGATCAAGCCCTTCCTCCTTCGCCAGCTGGTACAGCGCCTCGCCGTAAACGCTTCCTGCCTGGGTCATAGGCCGTCACCCAATTCATCCAGGAAGCTGTCGATGAGCCGGGACTGATCCGCGTCGGTGAGCTCCCGGGCCACCACCTTTCCCGCAATGGCCATAGCCAGATCGGATATCTCGTTTTTCGCGTCGTTGATGGCTTTCTTCTTCTCCAGCGCAATGTCAGAGGACGCCTTGGCCCGCATCTGGGTCGCCTGCTGCTGGGCCTGGCGGATGATCTCCTCACTGCGGGCCGTGGCGGTCTTCTGGGCGCTTTGGAGCAGCTCGTCCGCCTTGGCCTTGGCCTGGCGCATGTTCTGCTCATAGGTCTGCTTCATGGAGATGGCCTGGGATTTGGCAGCCTCCGCGTCGGCGATCTGCCGGTCTGCCGCATCCCGGCGCTGATCCAGAATCGCCTTGACCTTATCCAGGAAGAAGCGCTTGAGGATATACAGCTGAATAAACAGATTGCATATCATTGCGATGAGGGTAACAGGGTTTACCGTCACCAGGGACTGGTAAAGTGTGTCCATTGCATGGCCTCCTTCCGGTGTAATGGAATCATGGGAATTACAAGCCGGAAGATCAGCTCAGGTAGTTCATGAACATACCGGGGGCCACGAAGATCAGCAGCAGGCCGGTAACAAAGCCGTAGATACCGGTCGTCTCAGACAGGGCGATGCCCAGGATCATAGTGCTGGTCACGTCGCCCTTGCATTCGGGATTGCGGCCGATGACTTCGCAGGCCCGGGCGGCGCAGTTGCCTTCACCAATGCCGGGGCCGATGCCGGCGATCAGAGCCAAACCGGCGCCAATGGCGCAGCCTGCCAGAGCGATGCCTTTAGCCAGAATTTCCATATAATTTGCCTCCTAATGAATTGAATCTGTATTCAAATGGCCCTGGGATCAATCCCCCGCGGCCTGTTTGATGAATAAGGTGGTCAGCGTGCAGAAGATAAACGCCTGGATACAGCCGCTGAACCAGTCAAAATACAAGCTGGGAATGGCGGGAATGCCCACTGTGAGCCAGGGATAATCCGCCCCCAGGTTGGTAAGCGCCGCCAGCGCCCCCAGCGCCGTCAGGATGATCCCTAAAACGAAGGGCAGCTTTTTCTTTCCCTTTTTCCCCAGGACGCCCAGTCCCACGCCCACAGCCGCGGTGACCACCGCCACCGGCAGGCTGGAACCCAGCAGCCCGAACAGCGCGCTGCTGGCCGCCGTCAAGGCGGCGTAAATCAATGCGCTGATCACCGTACCGGAGAGGATGTTGCCGAAGTGACGGCAGGCCATGGATACCGGGGTGAAGCACTCGCTCATCACATTGATGGGGGCCAGAATGAAAATGGGATCCAGGAATCCCTTCAGATAGGACAAGATCCCCGATGCCTTGATCTTATGGTACGTGATCAGCACGAACACCACCAAGGCCCAGGCCAGTTCCGTCATCAAATCGGCAGTGGGGCTCCAGATCCCCAGCAGACTGATGAGATTGGAGACCACACTGGTCACAAAAATGGTGCCGATCAGAGGAATATACCGGTCGAACTCCGGCCCCATATTTCCCCGGACGAACTTGACCAGGGATGTATAGATCATCTCCGCCACCGCCTGCTTCCGGGAAATAGCGGTAACCTTCAGTCCGGAGCCCAGCCACAGGCACAGGCCGGAGATAATGAGCATCACCAGCCAGGCGGCGGTTACCGTTTGGGTAATTTGGACGGTGCCCAGCACGGGAACATTTTCAAAGGTCGCCAGGATCCTTGCGCCGTTGATCTCGACTTCCATAATCGCTTCACCTCCTATGTGCCGCGAACGGTCTTACACTTCAAAGCTCTCCAGCCGCTCCGGCGGTTCCGGATCCTCCGGCGGGGAAGCCTTCGCGGCTGTGCCCGGAGAAACCAGCTTGCCCCGAAACTGCAAATAGAAAATCACCAGATTGGGAAACAGAATGGGAGCGACGCCCGCCACAAAGTGGATCTGGGGAATCAGGTAGCAGGCCACTACCCAAGCCGCCTGGAGAATCAGGCGCAGATTGTAGCTGAACTGGAACCTGCGGCGCATCCTTCGCTGATCCTGGATCTGAGCCGCGCTCTGCACCGTCAGACACAGCAGGGCAAAATTGGCCACTGCCACCGCCGAGCCGCAGATCGCTCCCAGAAGAATCCGGCCCGGAGAAAAGCGTCCCACCCCCACCAGACTCAGCAGGAGCAGCGCGCCGATCATCAGCACGTCGCAGACAGCCGTCCCCCGGGCGATGCGGAGGATCTCCTTACGGGATGCGGATTGTAACTTCATAGACATCCTTCCTCTCCTTGGACTCAGTTATGCTCGTTAAAGGAAACAGGGGGCTCTTTTTCCGAACCCGCCTCCCCGGCGGCACGGCGCAGTGCCCGCAGACAGGAGCGGGCCGTGGTGATGGAGGTGAGCAGTCCCAGAATCCCTCCCAAAACCGTCACCCACGTCCCCAGTTGGAACCTGTTCTCCAGCCAGGCCCCCAGAACCAGAAAAAACACCGTGGGGAACACCACAGAAAACCCGAACTGTCCGACCCACAGCAGCAAGCTCAGCAGCTTCATAATCCCTCCGTCGGTAAAGAAATCTTTACCGTTATTATAGCCATAGATCCTCGGATATGCAAGACGAAAAATATGAATAATCGATGAACTCCGAAAAGATTCTGAACGCCCGGAAAAAATACCTCCTGGGACTTTTCATTTTACCCAAAATGATGTAAAATAAAGCAATCAAGGGAACCAAAACGGTACTGCCGCCATACATTATCCCGAGGTGGTATTTGTGGGATGGTATTTTCTCCTGGCAGCGCTGGCAGCCTTCGGCACGCTGAGCATTCTGTGGATCCTGTTCGGATGGCTTCTGCCCCCGGCGGATCAGGGATGGCTGCTCTGCCCCGGCCGATCCGGGGAGCTTTCTTTTGTCCATATCTACCTGTGGCTGCGGGAGCTGGGGCTGGTGCGCTGTGCGCTGACAGTGGCGGATCTGGGACTGACTGAGGAAGAACATGCCTGGCTTGCGGAAAAAGGGATCGAATCATGCAGCCTTGACCGGCTTCGGGAAAGGCTTGGAATAGGAGCGGAAGAACATTGACAGAAGAACTGGAAGTGCTGCAAGGCGCCATCAGCGCCGTGGTCTATCAAAATCCGGATAACGGTTACGCGGTGCTGCGGCTGCACATCGGCGGCGGCCAGAACGTCACCGTGGTCGGCACCGTTCCCCTGCCTGTGGTAGGCGAGCAGCTGATGGTCACAGGCCGGTGGGCCAATCACCCCAACCACGGCCGGCAGTTTGAAGCGGAATTTTTAGAACGGCTCATGCCCCAAAGCAGCATGGAGATTCTGAGCTATCTGTCCAGCCGGGTGATCAAGGGCATCGGCCCCAGGATGGCCGGCCGGATCGTGGAGGCCTTCGGGGATGATACTCTGAAGATCATGGAGCGGGAGCCTCTGCGTCTGGCGGAGGTGGCCGGGATCTCCCGGCAGAAGGCCCGAGAGATCGGGGAGACCTTTCGACTGCAGGTGGGGATGCGGCAGCTGATGGAGTTCTTTTCCCTACATCACCTACCTGCGGAGCTGGCGGTACGGGTGTATAAGCTCTACGGTGAAAGCGCCATTGAGCTGCTGTACGATGATCCCTATCTTCTGATGGAGGATGGGCTGGAAGCCCCCTTCTCCGCCGTTGACCGGTTTGCCATTGAGCTTGGGGTCTCCGGGGACGATCCCCGGCGGGCGGAGGCCGGGATCTTGTTTGAACTGAATCATAACCTTACCGCCGGACACTGCTTCCTCCCCGAGGACAAGCTGATACCCGCCACCGCCCAGCTGCTCAGCGTGGAGACCGCCGTGACTGCCCAGGCCGTGGAGCGGCTGCTGGAAGCGGACCGTCTGGTACGGCAGACCCTGACTGGGATCCGGGTGATCTACCTGCCCCGGCTCCACCAGGCGGAGTGCTTCTGCGCCCAGCGGCTTCTGGACTTTGCCGGGAACACCTTCCCCCCTCCCCGGAACCTGGAGGCCATGATCCGCCGCATCGGCACAGACAGCGGCATCGCCTACTCCGCGGAACAGCAGCAGGCCATCCGGGAAGCCGCCACCTCCGGTCTTCTGCTGATCACCGGCGGCCCCGGCACAGGTAAGACAACCATATTAAATGGAATCCTGGCCCTGCTTGGCCAGATGGGGAAGCGCTGTCTGCTGACAGCCCCCACCGGTCGGGCCGCCAAGCGGCTGTCCGAGGTCACCGGCGAAGACGCCTCCACCATCCACCGGCTGCTGGAGGCCGGAATCGATCCCAATACCGGCGATATGTTCTTCGCCCGGGACGCGGACAACCCCCTGAAGGCCGACGCGGTCATCGTGGACGAGATGTCCATGGTGGATGTGGAGCTGCTCAGCGCCCTGCTCCAGGCCGTCCCTCAGGGTAAGCGGCTGATCCTGGTGGGCGACGCGGATCAGCTGCCGCCGGTTGGCCCCGGCTTCCCCTTCAGCGACATGCTCCGCAGCCAGCAGCTGCCTACGGTCCGGTTGACGGAAATCTTCCGGCAGGCCCAGGAAAGTCTGATCGTTATGAACGCCCACCGGGTGAACCGAGGGGATATGCCGGATCTGAAAACCGTCAACAGCGATTTCTTCTTCCTGCGCCGGAACCACGAGCAGGCGGTCTGGGAGCTGATCCGGGATCTGTGCGCCACCCGGCTGCCTCGGAACATGGGCATCCCTCCCGAGCAGATCCAGGTGCTCTCCCCCACCCGCAAAGGCGGCGTAGGCACCATGCACCTGAACCAGGTGCTCCAGGAGGCCCTGAATCCCCCGGCTCCGGAAAAACAGGAGCGGCGCTTCGGAGAGTTTACCTTCCGGGAAGGCGACCGGGTCATGCAGATCCGCAACAATTATGACCAAATTTGGAAGAAAACAGACTGTAGCGCCGTGGGCTGCGGCGTGTTCAACGGAGACGTGGGTACCATCCGCCAGATCGATCCGGCAGCGGAAACCATGACCATCGTCTTTGACGACCGGGAAGCGGAATACGACTTCACCCAGCTCAACGAGCTGGAACCGGCCTACGCCATGACCGTCCATAAAAGCCAGGGCAGCGAGTACCGTGCAGTGATCCTCTGCGTCTGGAACGGCTCGCCGTATCTGCTCAGCCGGAGCATTCTCTACACCGCCATCACCCGGGCCAGGGAGCTTTTGATCCTGGTTGGCCGGGAGGAGACTGTGGCGGTAATGACCCAGAACGCCAAAAAAAACCGGCGCTACACCGGCTTAAAGCTGCGCCTGGAAGGGAGGGCCTTATGAATCTCCTGGGCCGGATCGGCAAGCTCCTGTTTCCGGACAAATGCGTCCTGTGCGGCAGCCTCCTTCCCAGGGGTACCCAGGATCTTTGCCCGGAATGCCGTTCCCAGCCGTCTTTTATTCCCCGGAGCAAATATCGGCCGCAATTTCTTGACAGTTTCACCGCGGTCTGGTATTATGAAGGGAGAGTCAGAAGAAGCATTCTGCGGTATAAATTCTACAATGCCAGGAGTTTTTCCGTCAGCTACGGAAGGCTGCTGGCTATGAAGTTGCTGGACGAGTACCCCGAGGGGTTCGACCTGCTCACCTGGATCCCCATCAGTCCCCTGCGCAGGCTTCGCCGGGGCTATGACCAGGTGCAGCTGTTGGCCGCAGCCACGGGGCGGGAATTGGGGATTGCCCCCACGCCCCTTCTTCGTAAAATTCGTCACAATCGCTCCCAATCCGGTCTTCGCGATGACGCGGCTCGCCGCGCCAACGTGCGCGGCGTCTATCGGCTCACGGATCGGGCCGCCGTTGCCGGGAAGCGGATCCTTCTTTTGGACGACGTCCTGACCACAGGCGCCACCGCCGGAGAGGCTGCCCGGGTGCTTCGGAGCGCCGGAGCGAAGGAAGTTCACTGCGCCGTGATCGCGGCGGCACGAAAGGAATAGCGTTATTATGTTTTTGTTTTCCAATGACCTGGGCGTTGACCTGGGTACATCCAATGTTCTGATCTACGCCGACGGAAAGGGCCTTGTGGTTCGAGAGCCCTCCGTGGTAGCCGTGGACAAGAATACCGGCAAGATCCTGCAGGTGGGCGCTGCCGCCCGGAATATGCTGGGCCGTACCCCCGGCAACGTGGTCGCCATGCACCCGCTGAAGGACGGCATCGTCTCCGACCATGAAATGACCGTCCGGATGCTGCAGGAGATGTTCAAAACCGCCACCAAGGCGTCGGTGTTCACCCCCAAGCCCAGAGTGGTCATTTCCGTTCCCTCTGGCGTATCCGAGGTGGAGGAGCGCTCTGTAATCAACGCCGCCATCGAAGCCGGCGCCCGCCGTGTCTTCCTGATCGAGGAGCCTCTGGCCGCCGGCCTGGGCGCCGGTCTGGACATTCGGGGCGCCAGCGGCCACCTGGTGGTGGATATCGGCGGCGGCACCACGGATATCGCGGTGCTGAGCATGAACGGCGTCGCCGTATCCTCCTCTTTGAAAATCGCCGGCAATTACTTTGATGAAATGATCGCCCGGTATGTCCGCCGTCAGCACAGCGTGGTCATTGGCCAGGTCACCGCCGAGAGCGTGAAGATCCAGATCGGCCAGGTATACCCCCGGGATGAGGAGCGGAGCATGAACGTCAAGGGCCGGGATGCCAAAACCGGCATGCCCAAGATGGTCACCCTGACCTCCACGGAGATCTACGAAGTTCTCCGCCGTCCCGCCCGGATGATCGCGGACGAGGTTCTGTCCGTTATGGAGCAGACCAGTCC
This sequence comes from uncultured Oscillospiraceae bacterium, assembly GCA_944385545.1. Lineage (GTDB taxonomy): Bacteria > Bacillota > Clostridia > Oscillospirales > Oscillospiraceae > Faecousia. Next base: position 24,116 of record CALWXQ010000006.1, read on the forward strand.
GGAGCTGGTGTCCGACATTTCCGAGAACGGTATCACCATCACCGGCGGCTGCGGCCAGATCTGGGGTATGGATCTGCTGCTCATGGAGCGCACCGGCATCGCCTGCATCCTGGCGGACGATCCGGATTCCTGCACCGCTTACGGCGCAGGCAAGAGCCTTGCCTGGATCAACAACATGCAGGAAGGCCCCATCAACATCGCCCGCCGCCGGGCCATGCGGGGATAACCGCCGTCAGAATCGGAGGGAAGCCATATGACCAGGAAGACATGCTACGGCTGGAGCGCCATCACGTTGATCGGCTGGATTTACGCCGTTTTGGGCGGGGTTTTTCTGACCCTTGGGATCATCCTGGCCCTGACAAACCCGATGGCCAATTCTCTTCTGTTTCTTCTTATCTTCGGGGGAATCGGCGGGCTTTTCCTGATTTTGGGGATAATCTTTTTGCTTTACACCCTGGGAAGGCAGCGCCGGGCGCAGCGGCTGATCGCCGCGGGCCGATACGTCTGGGGGGAAGTGGCGGAAGTCCGGCCGGATTACAACGTGCGCATCAACGGCCGCCATCCCTATGTGATTTCCGTAAAATACTTAGATCCCCAGGGACGGGTCCATATTTTCAAAAGCCCCGGCATCCGCGCCTTCTGCGATTCCTCCCTGTTGGGTAAGCCTGTCAGAATCTACATTGATAGCGACGCCTATCGCCACTACTATGTGGACGTGGATCCCATTTTGCCCAATGTGATCGAACATGATTAAAGCCCGGAGCCATGGCTCCGGGCTTTGGTTTTATAGAAAATCCTGATGTTCCCCATCGGTGCTCCAGGTGGTTCGGCTGGACTGATTGGGGATATAGGGATCCGACGGCCGTCTGGGGGGCATGCCCAAATCCTTATTGCGGTTGAAGAACAGGAAGAAGGGTTCCGTTATGCCCACCAAAATGCTCAGCACCAGATACAGCGTGCTGTTGCCGGGATCCAGAGAGCGGTACACATCGTACAGCGCCATAAACCGGATGATGGCGCAGGCAATCTCCACCGCGGCCCAAAGCACGCACAGTCCCAGCATACCGGCCAGCATCCCCACAACCATCTCCATCATGGCATCCTCGCTTACTCCGGCGCCAGAGCCCAGAATCATCTGAACCAGCACCGAGATCGCCATCACAAACATGGCGATCCCCACCACCGTGCTGAGAATGCCCAGGATCAGCAGGGTCTTGCGCTTGGACTTATTTTCCCCCCGCACCACATATTGATACTGGTCGGACAGCGATCCCAGAACCCAGTAATCCGCCACAGGCACCCAGGCCAGCCAGGGATGGTGAATCCCCCGGCGCTTGGCAATGGCGTATAATCCTATGGCAGAGAGCACATAGGTGGCGATGCTCAGCACGGCGGAAGGAAGCGTGGTCACCAAACCCGACGCCAGCGCGGCAACGGTTTCCTGCATTTCATATGTATAGACCATACTTGGATACCCCCTGTTTTCCATAACAATCTCTAAGGAAGCTGTGAAACCGTGGTTTTCGGCTGATACGGAAATGGTTTGCCCAACCGCGCAATTCCAAAAGGCCGCGCAAACGGCTCCCGGTATCCGTCCCTGCCGGTTTCCCCAGACATTCCCTTATGGTGACAGTTTACCACAACACCGCCCGGAAAGCAACAGATTTTTCCGCATGCGGTCTTCCCACCCCCATTGTCTGCGGTTCCATATTGCAAAGCAAAGGAGCGCACGGCGTTCGGGCGCTCCTTTGGATATTTCATATCAGTTGATCAGCTTGCACACCAGCTCGGTGTAGGCGAAGGGATCCTCCAGCGGCAGCTCCGCCATGAGCTGGGCCTGGTAGCACAGCAGCTGGGCATAGTCCTTGGCCTTCACCGGATCCTCGGTCATCACCCGCTGGAGGGTTCGCACCGCCTCATGATCCGGGTTCAGCTCCAGAATCCGTCCCACAGGGAAGGCAAACTCAGGATTTGCCCGCTTCATATACTTCTCCATTTCGAAGCTCATACCGGCTTCCGGGGTCATGCACACAGGATGGCTGCCCAGGTTGGCGGACAGCTTGACCTCTTTGACCTGATCGCCCAGCGATTCCTTAACAAAGGTCAGGAAGCCCTTCAGCTCCTCCGCCTTCTCTTCGGCCTGCTTCTTCTCCTCCTCGGTCTGGAGCCCCAGATCCTCGGAAGACGCGTTGCAGAAGGACTTCTCCAGATAGGTCATCAGGGTCTGAGGAATGAACTCGTCCACATCCTCGGTAAACAGCAGCACGTCGTAGCCCTTCCCCGCCAGAGTCTCCACCTGGGGCAGCTTGGCAAGACGGTCCTTATTCTCGCCGGGGACGTAGTAGATCTTCTCCTGGCCCTCGGCCATGGCATCCACATATTCCTTCAGGCTGATCAGCTTGCCCTGCTTGTGGCTGTAGAACAGCAGCAGATCCTGGCACGCTTCCTTATGAGCGCCGTAGTTGGAGACTGTGCCGTATTTCAGCTGGCGGCCAAAGGCGGCATAGAACTGCTCATACTTCTCCCGGTCGTTTTCCTGCATGGCCTTCAGCTCAGACTTGATCTTCTTTTCAATGTTCCGGGCAATGATGGTCAGCTGCCGGTTGTGCTGGAGCATTTCCCGGCTGATGTTCAGGGACAGATCCTGGCTGTCCACCACGCCCCGAACAAACCGGAAGTGCTCAGGCAGCAGATCCTCACAGTTCTCCATAATCATCACGCCGCTGCTGTACAGCTGCAAGCCGTGCTTGAACTCCTTGGTGTAGAAATCATAGGGCGCCTTGCCGGGGACATAGAGCAGGGCCTTGAAGGAGACGCTGCCCTCAGCGCTGCTGTGGATGATCCGCAGGGGCTTATTGTAGTCAAAGAACTTGTCCCGGTAGAAGGTTTCGTATTCTTCCTCCGTTACGTCCTTCTTCGCCCGCTGCCAGATGGGCACCATGGAGTTCAGGGTCTCCATCTCGGTATAGGATTCGTATTTGGGCGTCTTGTCCTCCCCTTCTTCTCCTTCCTCCCGCTCCACCGGACGGGACTTGGTCACCTCCATGCGGATGGGGTAGCGGATATAGTCGGAGTATTTCCGGATCAGGGATCGGATCTCATATTCCTCCAGGAATTCCGAGTACTTCTCCTCCTCGGTATCCTCCTTCAGCGTCATAATGATGTCGGTGCCGGGGGCGTCCTTTTGGGTCGGCTCAATGGTATAGCCGTCAGCGCCGTCGGATACCCACTTCCAAGCGGTATCCTCTCCGTACTTTCTGGAAATAACGGTGATGGAGGAAGCCACCATGAAGGCGGAGTAGAAGCCCACGCCGAACTGACCGATGATATCAATGTCCTCGCTTTTTTCCATGGCCTGCTTAAAGCCCAGAGAGCCGGACTTGGCGATGGTGCCCAGGTTCTCCTCCAGCTCCTCCCTGGACATGCCGATGCCGTTATCGGATACCGTCAGGGTGCGGCTGTCCGGATCTCGGGTGATGGTGATGGCAAACTGATCCCGGGAAATGCCCACCTTGTCATCGGTGAGGGCGGTGTAAGCCAGCTTGTCAATGGCGTCGGAGGCGTTGGAAATGATCTCCCGCAGGAAGATCTCCCGATGGGTATAGATGGAGTTGATCATCAGATCCAGAAGCCGTTTCGACTCCGCTTTGAATTGCTGCTTTTCCATAATATGCGTTCACGTCCTTTTCAAAATTAGCACTCTGTTTTGTTGAGTGCTAATATTATAGCGCAGCCGCGAAAAAAAGCAAGCCTTTTGGAAAAAAGTTCTTTCTTTATTCATAATTTTGTGGTATTCTTATCATGTATGAGTATGCGCCAAGGCATGATCGGCTGTTTTTTCGGCCTCCGGAACGGGTCTGCGGATGCGTCTGCCTTGGCAAAATAGGAAAGAATTCATGGAAGCAAGGAGTATGAAATGATCACAGTCAATAATCTTGGTATGCAGTTCGGCGGACAATGGCTGTTCCAGCATGTGGATCTGCAATTCCTCCCCGGAAACTGCTACGGCATTATCGGCGCCAACGGCGCAGGCAAGTCCACCTTCCTGCGCATTCTCACCGGCGAGCTGGACTCTACCGCCGGCAGCATCAGCGTCGAGCCGGGCAAGCGGGTTTCCGTCCTGAAGCAGAACCAGAACGCTTACGACGAATACACCGTTCTGGACACCGTCATCATGGGCAACCAGCACCTGTATGACGTGATGAAAGAGAAGGACGCCATTTACGAAAAGGCCGATTTTACCGACGAAGACGGTCTGCGGGCAGCGGATCTGGAGGCGGAGTTTGCCGAGCTTGGCGGATGGGAAGCCGAGTCCGACGCCTCCCGTCTGCTCCAGGGCCTGGGCATCGGCACGGAACTGCATTATGATATGATGAGCGCCACCGATCCCCGGCTGAAGGTGAAGGTGCTGCTGGCCCAGGCGCTGTTCGGCAATCCCGACATCGTCATGCTGGACGAGCCTACCAACAACCTGGACATTGAAGCCATCAACTGGCTGGAGGACTTCCTGCTGGACTTCCCGGGAATGGTCATTGCCGTGTCCCACGACCGCCACTTCCTGAACACCGTTTGTACCCACACTGTAGATATCGACTACGGCAAGATCAAGATGTACGTGGGCAACTACGACTTCTGGTATGAATCCTCCCAGATGGTTCAGGCTATGATCCGCAACAAGAACAAGCGCAACCAGGAAAAGATCGAGGAGCTGCAGCTGTTTATCCAGCGCTTCTCCGCCAATAAGTCCAAGGCCAAGCAGGCCACCGCCCGGCGGAAATTGCTGGACAAGCTCACCGTGGAGGAAATGCCCTGCTCCACCCGCCGCTATCCCTTCGTGGGCTTTCAGCAGGAGCGGGAGCTGGGCAAGGACGTGCTCACCGTGAAGGACGTCTCCGTTACGGTTGACGGGGTGAAGCTGCTGGACAAGGTCTATTTCTCCGTGGGCCGCACGGACAAGATCGCCTTCGTAGGCGAAAACGAGCTGGCCCAGACCGCCCTGTTCCAGATCCTCATGGGCGAGCTGGAGCCGGAGGAGGGCAGCATCAAGTGGGGCGTGTCCACCATCCGCAGCTACCTGCCCAAGGACAACAGTCCTTATTTTGAAGGCAACCAGATGGAGCTGGTGGATTGGCTGCGCCAGTACTCCGCCAAGAAGGACGACGTATACCTGCGGGGCTTCCTGGGACGGATGCTGTTCTCCAACGAAGACGTGTTCAAGCCCGTCAACGTCCTCTCCGGCGGTGAGAAGGTTCGCTGCATGCTGAGCAAAATGATGCTCTCCGGCGCCAATGTGGTGCTGCTGGATCAACCCACCAACCACCTGGATATGGAATCCATCCAGGCGGTGAACAAAGGTCTGGAGGCCTTCCCCGGCATGGTGCTGCTGGCCTCCCACGACCACGAGATGCTCACCTCCGTCTGTAACCGCGTCATCGCCTTCCAGCCCGACGGCACCATCGTCGATCGTTACGGCACCTATGACGACTACCTGAATTATCTGGCCGAGCAGAAGGCCAAGCAGGCCTGAGACGGGAGGGGCAACCATGGAAAAGATCTTAGACCTGATCACCCGGAAAATGCGGCAGGCCTTTGCCGACGCGGGGTATGACCCCGCCTTCGGCCGGGTAACGGTGTCCAACCGTCCCGACCTGTGCGAATACCAGTGCAACGGCGCTCTCTCCGCCGCCAAGCAGTACAAGCGCGCCCCCATCCAGATCGCCAAAGCCGTCACGGAAAAGCTGGATCCCGCGGACTACAGTCTGGTGGAAGCGGTGATGCCGGGCTTCATCAACTTAAAGCTCAGCGACGAATTCCTTCGCAGTTACCTGGAGCAGATGCGCACCGCCGGGGATTTCGGCGTGGAGAAGATCGGCGCCGGCAAGACCATCGTGGTGGACTACGGCGGCCCCAACGTGGCCAAACCCCTGCACATCGGCCATCTGCGCAGCGCCATCATCGGCGAAAGCCTGAAGCGGCTGTACGCCTTCCTGGGCTATCACGCCATCGGCGACATTCACCTGGGCGACTGGGGCCTTCAGATGGGCCTGATCATCACCGAGCTGCAGGAACGGCAGCCGGAGCTGTGCTATTTTGATAAGGACTTTACCGGCCCCTACCCCACGGAGCCTCCCTTCACCATTGCCCAGCTGGAGGAGATCTACCCCGCCGCCTCCGCCAAGAAAAAGGTGGATCCGGATTTCGCCCATCGCGCCCACGCCGCCACCTTCGCGCTTCAGCAGGGCCGCCCCGGCTACCGTGCCATCTGGCAGCACATTATGAACCTGTCCGTGGCGGACATGACCAAGATCTACGACCGCCTGGACGTCCACTTTGAGTCCTGGCTGGGGGAAAGCGACGCCGACCCCTATATCCCCGCCATGATCGAGGACATGAAGGCCAAAGGTCTGACCGTGGTCAGCGACGGCGCTTTGGTCATGCCTGTGGCGGAGGAAACGGATAAGAAGGAAGTGCCTCCCTGCATTTTGGTAAAATCCGACGGCTCCGCGATTTATGCCACCACGGATCTTGCCACTATGATCCAGCGGATGCAGGACTTCCATCCGGACAAGATCCTGTATCTGACGGACAAGCGTCAGGCCCTGCACTTTGAGCAGGTGTTCCGGGCCGCCCGGAAGGCCGGTATCGTTAAGCCGGAGACCCAGCTGGAGCATGTGGGCTTCGGCACCATGAACGGCAAGGACGGCAAGCCCTTCAAAACCAGAGAAGGCGGCGTTATGCGTTTGGAGCAGCTGCTGGCGGATATGACCGCTTTTGTCCGTGCCAAGGTGGTGGAGAATCAGATCGTAGCCGACGAGGAAGTGGACGCCACCACCGATACAATCGCCCTGGCTGCCCTGAAGTACGGCGATCTGAGCAACCAGCCCACCAAGGACTATATCTTTGACATGGATCGCTTCGCCGCCTTCGAAGGCAACACCGGCCCCTATATCCTGTACACCATCGTTCGGGTGAAGTCCATTCTTTCCAAGTACGGCCCCTGGGAGCACCTGTCTGTCCAGACCCCGGCCAACGGCTATGCCAAGGATCTGATGCTGTCCATGACCAAGTTCGGGCCGACCCTGGAGGCCGCCTTGAAGACCTCCTCCCCCAACCTGATCTGCGCGTATATCTACGAGCTTGCCGGATGCGTCAACAAATTCTACCACGAAACCCCGGTGCTGAAGGAGCCGGACAAAACTCTGAAAGCCGGTCACATCGCCCTGCTGGGCCTTGCCAAGCGGCTTCTGGAAACCAGTATCCATCTGCTGGGCTTCTGCGCACCGGAAAAAATGTGATCCCTACCGCGGTGCCGTCCCATCCGGGCGGCGCCGCTTTGTTTTGTTCAAAAGCCTGATCCTTGGGGCAGTTTCGCCGTTTTTTCGTTTTTCCCTGTAGACTTTTCCCCGCTCATACGGTAGAATAGGCCTTAATACCCATTACCCGGATTCCCGGGAGAAGGAGATTTTATGAAAATACTTTGGAAGCTGTACTGGGTGTTTGCCCAGCTGGGGGCGGTGTGCTTCGGCGGCGGCTATGCCATGCTGTCGCTATTGCAGCAGGTGATCGTGGATAAGTACCACTGGGCCACCGATGAAGAACTGCTGGACTACTACGCCGTGGGCCAGTGCACCCCCGGCATCATCGCCATCAATACCTCCACCTTCATCGGCTACAAGCTGGCCAAAATCCCCGGGGCCATTGCCGCCGGACTGGGCTTTCTCACCCCCTCGGTGGTCATTATCATCGTTATCGCCATGTTCCTGGAGAACTTCGCCCACATTCCGGTGGTCGTCCACGCCTTTGCCGGAATCCGGGTGTGCGTGTGCGTGCTGATCCTGGACGCGGTGCTGAAGCTGGGTGTGAAGTCCGTGAAGGGACTTTCCGCCTGGGCAATTTTCCTGGTGACGGTCTTCCTCTCCTTCTTTACGGAGATCTCCACAGTCCTGCTGGTCATCGCCGCAGGCATTGCCGGATATGTGCTTTACATCCTCAGGAGGGCAGGAAAATGAGCGATCTGTTGCGTCTGATCTATGAGTTTTTCAAAACCGGCCTGTTTTCCATTGGCGGCGGTCTGGCTACCCTGCCCTTCTTGTATGAAATGTCGGAGAAAACCGGCTGGTTCACCCAGGAGGATATTCTGAACATGCTGGCAGTCTCCGAGGCTACCCCCGGCGCCATCGGCATCAACATGTCCACCTATGTGGGCTATACGGTGGCAGGCATTCCCGGGGCTGTCATCGCCACGCTGTCCCTGGCGGCCCCCTCTGTCATCGTCATTATCCTCATTTCCAAGATTCTGGACAAGTTCCGCAATTCCCCGGTAGTGGAGGGGATCTTCCAGGGCCTGCGCCCTGCTTCCATCGGCCTGATCACCGCGGCCTTTCTGTCCGTCGCTCAGGAATCTCTGCTGATCTCGGAGAATTTTGCCGGTTTTTCCAGCATCCTCTCCGTAGTCAACTGGGGCGCCATCGCTCTGGCGGCGGTATTGTTTCTGGCCATGCGCAAATGGAAGCTCCATCCCATTGTTTACATTGCCATCTCCGCGGTTGTGGGGATCGTATTCTCTTTCTGATCCCGAAAAAAACGCCCTGGACTGCCCAACGATGGGAAGTCCAGGGCCTTATGCTTCCTGTCGATTTCTATGACGAACCAGGAGTTACATGCTTTTCGGCGGTTTTCGCAATTCCGCCACAGATGGTAATGGGGACGGTTCCCCGCGCCATGGCCCCCGGGGAAGCGCGTTCTATTTACATGGCCGCCAAAGCCAAGGCGTTCTGTGTCTTATACAGCTGGGCGTAGATGCCATCGGCTTTCAGCAGCTGCTCATGGCTGCCGCTCTCGGTAATGACCCCGTCGGCAATGGAGATGATGCGGTCGGCGCTGCGGATGGTGCTCAGCCGGTGGGCAATGATCAGCGTCGTCCTGCCTACGGCCAGATTGTCAAAGGCCCGCTGGATCTTCGCCTCGGTGACGGAGTCCAGAGCGGAGGTCGCTTCGTCCAGGATCAGGATGGGGGGATTTTTCAGGAAGATTCGAGCAATGGCAATGCGCTGCTTCTGCCCGCCGGACAGAAGGGCACCCCGCTCGCCCACGTAGGTCTGGAAGCCCTGGGGCATGGCCTGGATATCCTCGTAGATTTCCGCCCGCTTTGCCGCCTCCACCACTTCTTCTTCCGTGGCGTCCGGCTTGCCGTAGCGGATGTTTTCATAAATGGTGTCGGCAAAGAGGAACACATCCTGCTGCACGATGCCGATGTTTTCATGAATGCTCTTTTGGGTCAGATCCCGGATGTCCGTACCGTCAATGGTAATGGCGCCGGAGGTCACGTCATAAAACCGGGGGATCAGCTGGCACAAGGTGGATTTTCCGCCGCCGGAGGGGCCGACAATGGCGATTGTCTCCCCGGGCTGTACCTCCAGGCTCACATCGTGGAGGACAGCCAGATCCCCGTCATAGGCAAAGGATACCTTCTCCACGCGGATCTCACCCCTGACCTGTTCCAGGGATTTGGCCTGGGGCTTATCCCGGACTGTAGGCTCCATCCGCATCACCTCCACAAACCGGTTCAGTCCCGCGAAGCCGTTGGCAAACAGTTCCGAGAAGTTGGCCAGCTTGCGCATTGGGTTGACAAAGGAGGAGATGTACAGCGTGAAGGTCAGCAGATCCCGGTAGTCCATCTGCTCTTTCATCACGAAATATCCGCCGAAGCCAATGACGATCACGTTCAGGCTGCACAGAAAGAACTCCACGCTGCTGTTGAACATGCCCATGGCCTTATGGAACTCCCGTTTGGAGGTCTTATAGATCCCGTTGGCATTCTGGAACCGGTCGTCCTCCACCGCCTCGTTGGCAAAGGCCTTGGCGGTACGGAAGCCCGAGAGACTGCTCTCGATCTCCTGGTTGATATGGCCGGTTTTTTCCTTGGCCGCGGCGGAGGCCCGGGACAGCCGCCTGCGCATGGTCATTACCAACACCAGGAACACAGGAATGGCCATGGCAACCATCAGCGCCAACTGCCACCGGATGGAGCCCATGACATACAGCGCGCCGCAGATGGTCAGCAGGGAGGTCAGCAAATCCTCCGGCCCGTGGTGGGCCAGCTCCGTCAGCTCAAACAGATCAGAGGTCAGCCGGGACATGAGCTTGCCGGTACGGTTGCGGTCGTAGAAGTCAAAGCTCAGCCCCTGCATGTGCCGGAACAGATCCCGCCGGATGTCCGCCTCCACCCGGATGCCGAAGGTATGTCCGAAGTAGGTCACAACAAAATTCAGCAGCGTCCTGAGCACATAGCTGCCCACCACCGCCAGCATAATGAGAAAGAAGGTTCGGTACAGCTTCCCCGGCAGCAGCTCATACAGCGCCTTCCGGGTCACCAGAGGAAAGGCCATATCAATGGCGGCGATCCCCACGGCGCACAGAATGTCCAGGGCAAACAGTCCCTTGTGATTTCGAAAATAGCTGAGGAATATACGCAATGGCGACATGCGCCGATAGTCCTGTGTAGTCATAATTCACCCTCCAAATTCCCACATACTATACCACAAACCGCCTGAAAATGCAACACGTGCCGATTTTTCCGGATGCGCACGGGCATTCCGGGCAAAAGGAAAGACACCCCGCGGCTGCGGGCTGCCCTCTGTCCTTCCGCCGGCGGAAAATTGTCACCGGGCGGAAAAGCGCCGAGCGGCTGTTCCTCCGCCCGGCGCGCGATGGTTATTTTTCCACAATCTCCAGCAGCTCCATGGGGCAGGCCTTGGCGCAGATGCCGCAGGCGATGCACTTGGAGGCAGGGCTGTCGGCCTTAAGCACCATGACCTTCATGGGGCAGGCCTCAACACACTTGCCGCAGCCGACACACTTTTTCTTGTTAATCATGTACACGCCGGTTTTGGGGTTCTGGGTGATGGCCTCGTGCTCGCAGGAACGCATGCACTTGCCGCACTGAATGCAAACCTGGGGCTTGGCGCCGGTACCCTTCGCCACGATGCGGATGCAGGAAAGATCCTCATCAAAGACCTTGTAAAAAGCCTCGGAGCACGCGGCCACGCATTGCAGGCAGGCCATACATTCTACATTTTTCTTAACAGCGAGTTTCTTCATAGCAGAGAACTCTCCTTCTTTCATTCATTGCCTTGTCATTATACAAGGTTTTTTCCAAAAAAGCAACGGAAAAATTGAAAATTTTCGCCAAACCAGTTAGCATTGGGCAACTTTGTGCCCATTTCTTTTTCAATCCCGGTAAAATCGGAATAAAGCCCGTCGTACCGGAAATAATACTTCTGGAGCAAGAAGCTTTTGGAGGTTAAACTATGAAAAAGTATGGTATTTTCGCACTGGTCCTTGTCCTTACCGCGGCGCTGTTTACCGGCTGCGGCTGCACCGATCCGGATATGGTCACCACTGAGACGACGCTGAGGCCCACCACAGAAACCACCCGTGCCACCACAGAGGCAACCACGCATATGACCACCGTCCCCACCACTGCCGCCACCACTCCCACCACCCGGGAGACCATCGATAACGGCAACGGCGGTCTGGAGAACACCACCGCCGCCACCGGTACCGGTGAAAGCCGGTCCAGATAACCGTCCGGGGTTTCCCCGGACTACATAATGCGTACTGAATCACGCAAAACCGCTTGAAAGCCAAGGCTTTCCTGCGCAAAGGCCATCAGATTCCTGATTGGAATTCCCCGTCCAGGGCATACTACCATCAGACGCCGGGCGGCTCTTGCAGCCATTGTCCGGTAGCCTTGAAAAGGAGGGATCCCCATGACAGTCAAAGGATGGGCCATTACCGCAGGTGTGGGCGCTGCCGCAGGCGCGGTGGCTGTACTGATGATGCCCAGAACCAATCCCACCCGCCGGCTGGCGGCGAAAGCCGCCAACAAAATGGAGGACGTAGCCTGGAAGGTTTCCGACGCGGTCTCCAGCAAAATGGAAGAACTGGATCTGTAATTGCCAAAAAGGACTTGCCTCAAAACCGATGGTTTTGAGGCAAGTCCTTTTGCGCGTTCAAAGGCCGCCTTGGCAGTTACCGGATCTCCAGCTTCACCTGGTCATCGTGTACATACACACGGATGGCGGAAATGGGATTTTCGAAGCTGTCGATAATGGCCTCGGAGATGGGATCTTCCAGCTCTTTCTGGATGGTACGGCGCAGATTCCGGGCGCCGTAAACCAGGGAATACGCCTTTTTCACCAGCAGCCGGCGCAGATCCTCGTCCCAGGTCAGTTCCAGGCCCCGATCCGCCAGACTGTCACGCAGCTCTCTGAGCATAATATCCGCAATGCCCAGGAAATTTTCCTCGGTCAGATGGTTGAAGGTAATGATCTCGTCTACCCGGTTGAGAAATTCCGGGCGCAGGAACTCCTTCAGCGCGGCCATGGTCTTTTCCTTGACCATATCGTTCTGCGTGCGGCCGAAGCCCAGGCCCCCTACCCGGCCCTCGGAGCCGGCGTTGGAGGTCATGACGATGACGGTGTTCTCGAAGTTCACCACCCGCCCTTGGGCGTCGGTGATCCGCCCGTCATCCAGAACCTGCAGCAACACGTTCAGCACATCGGGGTGGGCCTTCTCGATCTCGTCAAAGAGGATGACGCAGTAGGGTCTGCGGCGAACCTTCTCCGTCAGCTGCCCCGCCTCGTCGTAGCCGACATAGCCGGGAGGCGAACCGATGAGCTTGGATACGGTATGCTTCTCCATATACTCAGACATATCCAGCCGGATCAGGCTGTCTACGCTATCGAACAGATCATCGGCCAGACGTTTGACCAGCTCCGTCTTGCCCACACCGGTGGGGCCGACGAAGATGAAGGACACCGGACGTTTCTTCGGCGAAATCCCCACCCGGCTGCGCCGGATGGCCCGGGACACCGCCTCCACCGCCTCATCCTGGCCCACAATGTGCTCCTTCAGGCGCTGAGGCAGACCCCTGATCTGCTCATATTCCTGGGCCTTGATTTTAGAAGCGGGGATTTTCGTCCACAGCTCAATGATCCGGGCCAGGTTCTCCATGGTCACCCGGGGCTTGGGCAGGGCTTCCAGCTGCTCAATCTTTCCGGCCAGCTGGATCAGCCTGCTGCGCACCATGGCCAGACGCTCGTAGTTCTGGTTTTCCGTATCCTCGCTAAGCATCCGCAGCTCCAGCTCGTAATCGTCCCGCTCCTTTTTCAGCTGGGCCAGCTGGGACAGCTCCTTGCATTGCAGATTGACGTCGGAGCAAGCCTCATCCAGCAGGTCGATGGCCTTATCCGGCAGGTACCGGTCGGTAATATAACGCTCGGAAAGCACCACGCACTGGTGGGCAATCTCCGGGGAGATCTCCACATTGTGGAACTGGGCATAGGTCTTGGCAATGCCCTGCATGATCTGGCTGGCCTCGGCAATGGTAGGCTCCGCCACAGACACCGGCTGGAAGCGGCGCTCCAAAGCCGCGTCCTTTTCAATATACTTGCGGTATTCGTTGAAGGTGGTGGCGCCAATGACCTGGATCTCTCCCCGGGACAGGGCGGGCTTGAGGATATTGGCGGCGTTCATGGAGCCTTCGGCGTCTCCGGCGCCCACCAGGTTGTGAACCTCGTCGATCACCAGAATGATGTTGCCGCACTCCTTGACCTCGGCAATGAGGCTTTTCATACGGCTCTCAAACTGGCCCCGGAACTGGGTGCCTGCCACCAAAGCCGTCAGATCCAGGAGGAACACCTCCTTGTCCCACAGCTTGTAGGGAACCTCCTTGGCGGCGATGCGCTGGGCCAGACCCTCGGCAATGGCGGTCTTTCCCACGCCTGGCTCGCCGATCAGGCAGGGATTGTTCTTCTGGCGGCGGTTTAAAATCTGGATCACCCGCTCCGTCTCCACATCCCTGCCAATGACCTGATCCAGCTTCCCCTCCCGGGCCCGGCCGGTGAGATCCATGCAGTAGCTGTCCAGGAATTTATGCTTCTTGTGTTTCTTCTTGCCGGCGTTCTCCTCCTTGGGCGGTTCCTCCCGCTTTGCCGGACGGGAGGGCTGTGCCGGGAGATTGCCGGAGCTGCCAAACAGCTGATTCAGCAGCGGGAAGGTGGCCGTCTGGCTGTCGATCTCGTCATCGTCATGCTTATCGCTGTCATCCACCTGGCCGAACATACTGCTCATCTCGTCGCTGAGCAGATCCAGGTCTTCCTCGGAAATGCCCATTTGCTTCACCGCCTGGTCGATTTGGGGAATCCCCAGGCTGCGGGCGCATTTCAGGCAATACCCCTCATTCAATGTCACGCCGTTTTCAATTTTGGTAATAAACACCACGGCAATATTTTTCTTGCACTTTGCGCACATTTTCGGCTGCATATACGATCACTCCTTTTTGCAAGGATCTATTCCTTTGGGATGCAGTATAGCATATCCCAAAAGAAAAATGGAAAACAAATTTTGAACATTACTCCGACCAGTCGCTGCCGCATTCAAAGCGCTCCACACCGTCGTCATACCATAGGTGGGTCATATACAGGCCTCCGGGAGGGACTGTGGGGCCGGCGGCTGTGCGGTTGCCTTCGGCCAGGATCCGGCCGATCTGCTCCGGGCGGATCTTCCCTTCGGCGGCATAGACCACAGTCCCCGCCATGGCCCGGGCCATATTATACAGGAAGCCGTTGGCGCATACCTTCAGACGCAGCAGCTCTCCCTGCCGCTCTACACGATAATAATATACGGTGCGGACTGTGGATTTCACATCGGTTCCCACACTTCTCACCGCGGCAAAATCATGGGTGCCCACAAACTGGTCTGCCGCCGTCTGCATCACCGCCTCGTCCAAGTGCCGGGGATAGAACCAGGCCCGGTGGACGAAAAAAGGATCCTTCAGCCGGGAATTGTAGATTAAATAGGTATATTCCTTGCGGACGCAGGAGCCAATGGCGTTAAAGCCCTCATGCACCTGGAAAGCCTTGCGCACTACGATGTCACAGGGCAAATGGGTATTCAGCGCATAGGGCAGCCGTTCCACAGGAATGGTGGAGTCTGTTCGGAAATTCGCCACATAGCACCGGGCATGTACCCCCGCGTCGGTGCGGCCGCAGCCGGTCATGTGTACCGGGTGCCCCACCACCATGGCGGCGGCTTTTTCCATGGTTTCGGCAACGGTTGGCAGATTCTTCTGAACCTGCCAACCGTGATAGTCCGTACCAAGATATGTCAGTATTAAGGCAATGTTGCGCATAGTCCTCCTTACAGGCCAAAGTACCGCAGCACCGCCACCGCGCACACCAGTAAGGCGCCGCAGCCGAAGGCCGTCATGTCATGGCGATGATAGCGCAGCAGCTTCATTTTCGTTCTGCCGTCGCCGCCCTGATAGCACCGGCACTCCATGGCGGTGGCCAGCTCGTCGGCCCGGCGGAAGGCGCTGATGAACAGCGGTACCAGAATGGGGATCAGCGCCTTGGCCCGCTCCACCAGAGAGCCGTTTTCAAAGTCGGCGCCTCTGGCCTTCTGGGCGGACATGATCTTGTCCGTCTCCTCGATAAGCGTGGGAATAAACCGCAGGGCAATACACATCATCATGGTCAGCTCATGAACCGGAACTCTGATCCGCTTCAGCGGGCTCATCAGCGACTCCAGCCCGTCGGTCAGGGAGATAGGCGATGTGGTATAGGTCAGCAGAAAGGTGCAGCTGATCAGCATCAGAATCCTGGCCATCATCATAGCCGCCCGGTTGACGCCGCCGGTGGTGATGGTAATGATCCACACGTCCACCAGCACCATGCCCTCCCGGGTGAAGAACAAGTTCAGCACCGCGGTAAAGAGCAGGATCATCACCAGGGGCTTCAGTCCCCGGACGATGGCCTTGGGCGGAATGGTGGAAATCCGGATCACCCAGAGCAAAAACGCCAGCAGCAGCCCGTAGCCCACCCAACTCTGCGCCACAAACAGCGCCACAATGTACGCCACCACCATAATCAGCTTGGTTCTGGGATCCAGCCGGTGGATCACGGAATTCCCGGGAAAAAACTGGCCCAGGGTAATATCCTTAAGCATGGCACTGCCCTCCTTTGAGCCGGGTCAGCTGGGCCACCGCCTGATCGATGGTGTAAACGGTTTCCACATTCAGGCCCATTTTCTTCAGATGCAGAAACACCTGGGTCACCTGGGGAATGCTCAGGCCCATGGCGATCAGCTCCTCCGCACGGGCGAACACCGCTTCCGGCGAGCCGTCCATGGCAAGCTTCGCGCCGTTGAGAACCAGCAGCCGATCCGTCATCCGGGCCACATCCTCCATAGAATGGGATACCATCATAATGGTGGCGTTCTTCGCCTGGCGGTAGGCGGCAATGTTTCCCAGAATCTCCGCTCTGCCCACGGGATCCAGTCCCGCGGTGGGTTCGTCCAGGATCAGCACCTCCGGCTCCATGGCAATGACCCCGGCAATGGCCACCCGGCGCTTCTGCCCCCCGGACAGGTCAAAGGGCGATACCTCCAGCTGGCTTTGGGTCAGACCCACGAAGCTGGCCGCCTCCCGCACCCGGCGGTCGATCTCCTCTCCGCTCAGTCCCATATTCTTCGGGCCGAAAGCGATATCTTTATATACCGTCTCCTCGAACAGCTGGTACTCCGGATACTGAAATACCAGCCCCACCCGAAACCGGGCCTGCCGGGTCAGCTTCTTATCCGACCAAATATCCTGCCCGTCCAACCAAACCGTACCGGTGGTGGGCTTCAGCAGTCCGTTGAGCTGCTGCATCAGGGTGGATTTTCCCGAGCCGGTATGTCCGATTACGCCGACAAATTCCCCCCGGTCAATCCGGAAAGAAACGGAATCCAGCGCCTTGTGCTCAAAAGGCGTGCCGGCGCTGTAGATATAATTCAGGTCTTTTACTTCCAGAATCGGTCTCAAATCGCATTCCTCCCGCCCATCAGGCCATGACTGCCTGGTAAAGCGCCCGGGCGCATTCTTCGCTGTCCAGCTTGTCAAGGGGCAGCGAGAATCCCTGCCGGTTCAGCTGCCAGCACAGCTCCACCGGCTCCGGCGCAGCCAGACCGATGCCGTGAAGCAGCTCCACCTGGGAAAACACCTGCTGCGGCGTCCCATCCGCCGCCACCTTGCCCTGATGGAGGACAACCACCCGTCCGGCCATGGCGGCCTCGTCCATATGGTGGGTGATGAGCACCACGGTGATCCCCTTCTCCCGATTCAGCCGGGAGATGGTCTGCATCACCTCCCTGCGGCCTTTGGGATCCAGCATAGCGGTAGGCTCGTCCAGAACGATGCATTTGGGCTCCATGGCAATGACACCGGCAATGGCAACGCGTTGCTTCTGCCCGCCGGACAGAAGATGGGGCGAATGCTCCCGGTATTGGTACATTCCCACCTGCTTCAGGGACTGATCCACCCGGCGGCGGATCTCCGGACTGGCAACGCCCAAATTCTCCGGGCCGAAGGCCACGTCCTCCTCCACCACATTGGCGACGATCTGGTTGTCCGGATTCTGGAACACCATTCCCACGTTGCGGCGAACGGTCATGATCCGGTCTTGGTTGGCGGTGTCGATGCCGCAGACGAAGACCTTGCCTCCGCTGGGCAGTAAAATGGCGTTAAAATGCTTGGCCAGGGTGGATTTCCCGCAGCCGTTGGTACCCAGGATGGCAACAAAGCTGCCGGCCTCCACCGTCAGGTTCATGTCCTCAAACACCGTTACACCGGCGTTTCCCTCCATAGCAGGGTAGGTATAGGCCAGATGCTCTACAGAAATGATTTCTTCCAAATTGGTCTCCTCCCTCAGGGGGTCCACCGTCCGGTGGCGCCGCAGGGCAGCATCAGTCCGGAAGCCTTAACCACCAGACCCAGCTCCCCTGCCTGGGTGCTCCCGCCAAAGCGCTGGGCAAACACCGAATCCGAAGCATAGGCCACGGCGGAAGGCGCCAGACCGGTGGTATAAGAATTGATGATAACAAACAACGGTTGGTCGGACAGCACCTTTCCCACCTCCTGGAGGAAGGGGTAAAAGCTGGTCTCCATCTTCCAGATCTCGCCCCCCGGCCCCCGGCCGTAGCTGGGCGGATCCATGATAATTCCGTCATACCGCCGTCCCCGGCGGATCTCCCGCTGGATGAACTTCGCGCAGTCGTCCACCATCCAGTGGATCGGCGCGGCGGCAAGGCCCGAGGCGGCGGCGTTTTCCTTGGCCCAGGCAACCATACCCTTGGAGGCATCCACGTGGAACACCTCCGCGCCCCCTGCCGCAGCCGCCAGGGTGGCGCCGCCGGAATAGGCAAACAGATTCAGAACCCGCACGGGCCGTCCCGCGCCGGTCACCTGCTCCCGGATAAAATCCCAGTTGGCAGCCTGCTCCGGGAACACGCCTGTGTGCTTAAAATTCATAGGCTTGACGT
The DNA here is from genome assembly GCA_944385545.1 of uncultured Oscillospiraceae bacterium. Classification (GTDB taxonomy): domain Bacteria; phylum Bacillota; class Clostridia; order Oscillospirales; family Oscillospiraceae; genus Faecousia. Next base: position 42,479 of record CALWXQ010000006.1, read on the forward strand.
GAAACGTCAAATAATCCTTGTACCGGATCTGCCATCGATCCGGCAGATCATGATCGGACCAGCGGCCGCCGCCGGTATTGGAGCGAATATAGCGGGCGTCGTAATACTTCCACTCCGGCGCCGTCCGGGGTGTGTTCCAGATCACCTGGGGATCCGGGCGAACCAGCACGTGCTCCCCCCAGCGCTCCAGCCGCTCCCCGCCGGAAGCGTCCAGCACTTCGTAGTCCTGCCATTCATCGGAAATCCAGCGCATTGGGATTCCTCCTTCTTCTGTTTCTGCTTTCCCTGTTATCCGGCCCAGTTGCCGTCGTCCACGTAGCCGTCGTCCACATAACCGTCATCTATAAAGCCGTCATCTACGAAGCCGTCCTCCGGATACCCTTCGGTGTCTTCCGTAGCTCCGTTCATCTCGTTCCAGGCGTCCTCGTTGTGGATGGTGCAGACCACGTAGGGCAGATCCGAATCATAGTTGGCATTGCCGCTGAAGCCGTGCCAGCCGCCTGCCCCCAGGTAATAGACGTAGTTATCCTGCAAATACGCGCTGGTCAGGCCCACGTTGGCCGCGGCCCGGATCTCCTCCACTTCCTCCTGGGTCAGCCGCACCAGGGAACGGGTCTCCACCTGGGCGTCGGGGAACATGGAGCAGTATTCCGTCGCCACGCCCCCGCCGGTAACGCAGTATTCCATCTGCACGTGCTTATCGCAGGTGCCGCTGGGCTCGTCGCCGTTATAGACGTTGACGTATACCACCCGGGCCGTGCCCCGGGCGTCGTTGCTGCAAGCGGCCGTGGCATTCATGCCGGAATCCAGGCAGACCGCCACGCTGTGGAAGGCGTTACCGTTAAACAGTCCCTCCGCAGGCAGTCCTTCGTGGACAGGTTCCATAACCTTGCGCCACAGCCGGGCAGCGGGGTTTCCGTTCACCACGATCTTTTCCGGCTGGTCGTAGCCCACCCAAACAGCGGCGGTATAATGGGTGGTGTATCCGCAGAACCAGCGGTCCCGGTTGTCCGAGGTGGTGCCGGTCTTACCGGCGATATACTGGCCGCTGAAAACGGCGGAACCGCCGGTGCCGTGGTTGGCGGCATTGTACAGGCAGTAATTCATATAGTTGACGGTTTTCTCACTGAGGATCGCCTTGGAATCCTGGGTGTTGTCCACCACCAGCTCGCCGTTGCTGTTATAGACTTTGGTATAGAGCCGGGGCTCCCGGTACACGCCGTCGTTGGCAAAGGTGGCATAGGCTGCCGCCATCTCCTGCACCGTAGCGCCTACGGTCAGCGCGCCCAATGCCAGCGGCGCTCTGCCCACATCGGTGAGGGTCTTGCCGGATTCCGTGGGGTACTCCTCCACCAGGTGATTCAGCCCGAAATTGTACTTGGCAAAGCTGTAGGCATAGTCATAGCCGATCTCGTCCAGGGTGCGCACGGAGATGGTGTTGATGGAGGAGACAATGCCCTGATAGACTGTACGGGCATACTGGTACTGCCGGTTGTCGTTCTTGGGCCAGTTGCCGCCGTCGTAGGTCACCGGCAGATCCTTGAACACCGTGGCCGGGGTCACCTTTCCGGACTCAAAGGCCGGAGCGTAGACGGAAATGGGCTTCTGGGCAGAACCGGTCTGGAGCTTGGCCTGGGTGGCCCGGCTGTAGCCCAGGAAGGTAGATTTCTCTCCCACGCCGCCGGACAGCGCAATCACATCGCCGGTTTCATTGTCGATAACCACAATGGCCGATTGCAGCTGCTGGGCGCTGTTGGTGTCGGGAATGTTGGAAAGGTCCTCATACACCGCGTCCACCTGCTTCTGAACCTCCATGTCCAGTGGGGTATAGATATGGTAGCCGCCCTTCTGGATCCGCTCCAGGTACAGGTTTCTATCCGCTTCGGCCAGACTGTCCCATTCCTTGCCGTCCTGGGCCGCCAGATAAGCGGCAAAGTCCATGATCACCGCGTCCACATACCAGGAATAGATGTGCTGGGACGCGCTGACATTTACCGTGGTGGGGCTGCCGCAGATGGGACAGTAGCAGGTGTTGCCCTCGCCGTTGAAGGTGCTGCGGATGCCTTCATAACCGCAGGAGGTGTTTTCACAAACCATCCAGCGATCCTCGTCCGCGATGCCCTCTTTGAACACCATCTCCTGGGCCACCGCCGCATCGTACTCCTCCTGGGTCAGGTAGCCCTGATCCAGCATCTCGCTGAGCACATTGAGCTGGCGATAGCGGTTGCGCCCCGCGCCGTCCCGCTCCTCGCCTTTGTACATATACACGCTTTCGGAGTAGGGATTGAACAGCGAAGGGTTGTTGGTGATGCTGATCAGGCTGGCGCATTCCGCCACGGTGAGGTTTTGCAGCTCCTTGCCGAAATACTCCGCCGCAGCGCTCTTGACGCCATAGCAGCCCCTGCCCAGATAGATCTGGTTCAGATACTGCTCCATGATGATGTCCTTGTCGTATTCCCGCTCACAGGCCTGGGCCCGGAAGATTTCCATGACCTTACGCTGCACGGTAACGCTCTTTTCGCCGGTGGCGTTCTTCACCAGCTGCTGGGTGATGGTGGAGCCGCCAAACTGCTCGTCGCCGCCGAAGAACATGTTCAGGCAGGCCTTCACCGTGGTGATCCAGTCCACGCCCTGGTGCTCATAGAAGCGCTTGTCCTCAATGGCCACCACCGCGTCGATCATGGCCTGAGGAATCTCCTCCAGGCTGGCCCACTGCCGGTCGGTGGTGGTGTAAATCTGCTGAAGCTCCTGAATATCCCCGTTGGAATCCACATAATAAATAAAGGAGGTTTCCTCCAGGATCAGGTCGTCCAAAGACCAGTTCTCCGCCTCCGTCAGAATATCGTTCTGCAAATAGTCGCCCAACGCGCCTACGAATACCGTGCCGCAGATCAGTATGATCAGCAGCGCCGTCGCCGCCGCGCCTACCGCGATTTTGACTACGGAAAAAACGAAAGACACCACTGCGTAGAATATTTTCAGCAGCCAGTGGGGATCCCACTCCTGCCGGGGCTTTCTGATTCTCCTTCTGATGTTCTTCTCATCTGCCATAGGGTACCTCCAAAGAAGCCAGCATGGCTGGCTGCTGCGCAAAGCTGTGGTTTTCCCCGTCTCAACAGGCCGGCCATGCCTGTGACGCCGGGGTTCTGCCGAAGGGCCATCCGCCTGAATATCGGCATAGCAATACGAATATCATTATAGCATACCCATTCTCAAAACGAAAGCCCCAAATTTTTAATAAAGATTAAAATATGGGAGAAACTAAGGACAAAAGGAGGACTGGATTTATGGGTATGAAAAAGAGGCTGGCAGTGATTCTTATGCTGTATGTGGTGCTGGGCACCTGGAAAGGGTACGTGGCTCTGTTCGAGGGGAGCAGCAGCGAACCCAGGCAGATTTTCCCAAATCCGGTGGCTTCCCTTCCCCTTCAGGATCAGGCGGCTTTGGAAGAAGGGATTGTCGTCCGCAACGACCGGGATCTGCAGCAGCTGCTGGAAGATTATCTGTCATAGAATTCCGTCTTTGGTTTCTGTACAATATTCCCTCTTGATTTTGCGTCCTTCAGGCTGTAAAATAAAGCCATCAGAAAGATCGGAGGCAGCAGGTATGGACGATTCCTACGGTTCTGACTTTATCACCATCTCGGACGAGGACGGAACGGAATATGAGCTGGAGGTGCTGAGCACCCTGGAGTATAACGGCAGCCTTTATCTGGCAGTCGTCCCCGCGTCGGAGGATCCTGACGCCGCGGAGCTGGAGGTCAGCATCCTGAAATCCGTAGAAGAAGACGGCGAGTCCATCCTCTGCGCCATTGAGGACGACGCCGAGCTTCAGGCTGTATACGATCTGATCATGGATTCCCTCTACGCCGAGGACGATCCGCAGGACATTTGACCGTCATTTTCCTGCTTGGTGCGTATGCGTGTCCTTTTGGACCCACATTCTTTAATAGGGACGTTAGACTTCCCTGCCTGTTTGCAGACCTCCCGCCCTGGCTGAAGACCGTGGGTGGACGTTGGGAGCAGTAACGGTTGGGAGCGGCATCCCACCTGCCATATCGTGCAGGTCATAATTGGACGCGTAACGGCTAAAGCGGGTGCATGGGGAGCTTCGGCTCCCCATGTTTTTTGTTTGAAACCGTCCGAACCGGAAACCGCCGCGCCGGGCAGAAGCATCCTGTGACAAATTTATAAATTTTTCGAAATTCCCCGCCGCCCGGGCGATTTGCCCCTTGCATGTGTAAAAAATATCGGTTATAATATTCGGGTCTATGCGCACTTCATTGCCAATGGACGTTACAAGGACTAATTGAGAGGATTTGATCGCATGAGTGCATCCAGCAAAAAGAAGCTCCGCAAAGAGCAGCAAGCCGCCAAGCTCACCGAAAAGCAGCTCGCCGCTGAGAAGGAAGCCAGAAAGACCAATCTGTACACCATCGGCTTTGTCGCCCTTATGGTGGTGCTGCTGTTGTCCGCCATTGGTGTGGGCGTATACCAGACCGTTGTCAACAGCGGTGTCCGGGAGAAGAACACCACCGCCCTGACCGTGGGCGATCACACCATCAGCAACGCGGAACTGAACTATTACTACATCGACGCCATCAACAGCTACGGCAGCTACCTCAGTATGTTCGGTGTGGATACCTCCAAGCCGCTGAACGAGCAAGTATCCGACGAGGAAACCGGCGCCACTTGGGCCGACTACTTTTTGGATTCCGCCAAGTCCACCGTGCGCACCGTCTACGCCCTGGCCGATGCCGCGGAAGCCGCCGGCTTCTCTTTGACCGAGGATCAGCAAAGCAGCATTGAAAACAACATCTCCACTTTGGAGCTTTACGCTTCCATGTATGGCTATTCCAACACCGGCGCCTACCTGAAGGCCCTTTACGGCAACGGCGCCACCGAGGACGGTTACCGCAGCTATCTGGAGCTGTCCACCCTGGCCGACGCTTACTACAGCGAGTACGCCTCCAACCTGACCTACGAGGACGCGGATCTGCGGGCTCAGGAGGCGGAGAATTACAGCGCCTACTCCTCCTTCACCTTCAACGCCTACTACCTGGCCGCTTCCCGGTTCCTGGAGGGCGGCACCACCGACGCTGAGGGCAACACCACCTATTCCGACGAGGAACAGGCCGCTTCCGTCACCGCCGCCGAGGACGCCGCCAAGGCTCTGACCAGCGAGGACGTCACGTCCGTCGCGGAGCTGGACGCCGCCATTGCCGCCCTGTCCATCAACGAAGGCTCCGACGCCTCCAGCACAGCCTACACCGATACCCTGTACAGCTCCGTCAGCACCGTCTACGCCGACTGGCTGGCAGATGAAGCCCGGGTTCAGGGGGACAAGGCATACTTTGCCAGCACCTCCAACTCTACAGACGAGGACGGCGCCGAAGTCACCACCACCAACGGCTATTACGTGGTCTACTTCACTTCCGCCAACGATAACACCTTCCCTCTGGCCAATGTCCGGCACATCCTGGTGAGCTTTGAGGGCGGCACCACCGATGACAGCGGCGTGACCACCTACTCCGACGAGGAGAAGGCTGCCGCCAAAACCGCCGCGGAAGACCTGCTGGCCCAGTGGGAAGCCGGCGACGCCACGGAAGACAGCTTCGCCGCTCTGGCCAATGAGCATTCCGACGACGGCGACGGCACCACCGGCGGCCTGTACGAGAATGTGTATCCCGGCCAGATGGTCACCAACTTCAACGACTGGTGCTTCGAAAGCAGCCGTAAGGCAGGAGACACCGGCATCGTGGAGACGGAGTACGGCTACCATGTGATGTACTACGTAGGCCACAGCGACTACACCTATCGGGATTACCAGATCGAAAGCGAGCTGCGAGCCGCCGACGCTCAGACCTGGTACGACGAAACCGTGGAGGCCATGACCATGACCGACGGAGATACCCGTTACATTGCCATGGATCTTGTACTCGGCGGCTGACATCGCATAAAACTGCCTCCCATGGACAAACTTCCATGGGAGGCGATTTTTATGGACAGCCGCCATACTTGGGGGTATGCCCTGGCCGGATGCGCGGCGGGGGCCGTCGCCGGTCTGTTCGGCGCAGGCGGGGGCATGGTTCTCGTGCCGCTGCTGACGCTGCTAACCCCCACCCGGGGAGCCGCGGTATTTCCCTTATCCGTATCCATCATTCTGCCCATCTGTCTGGTGACCCTCATCGCAACGGCAGTCTTCGGTCAGGTCGCCTGGGGCCGTGCCCTTCCCTACTGCCTGGGAGGGGCGTTGGGCGGCTGCATTGCCGGAAGGCTGAACATCCCGGCCCGATGGCTGCACCGGATCCTGGGGATCCTGATTCTTTGGGGAGGGTATCGGTATCTATGCTAGAAAGCTGGCCTGTGGCGCTGCTGACAGGAACCGTGCTGGGCACGCTGTCGGGGCTTGGTGTGGGCGGCGGAAGCCTGCTGATCCTGTGGCTTACCCTGGTGCTGGGTATGGATCCGGAAACCGCCCGGGGGATCAACCTGCTGTTCTTCCTTCCGGCCGCCTGCGCCGCCTCCTTCTTTCGCTGGCGGCAGGGGGCGCTGCGATTCCGGGCTGTTCTGCCGGCGGTTGCCGCAGGCTGCGCCGCCGCCGTGCTGTTTTCCTGGGTGCAGCGGCGCCTGGATTTGAGTCTGCTGCGGCGGATGTTCGGCTGCCTGCTGATCCTGACGGGTCTGCGGGAGCTGTTCTACCGGCCAAAAGAAGAATAATCCCTCACCGGTTCCGGTAGGCCAAATACCCCTCCAGAATCAAGGTGGCGGCAACGGCATCCACGGTATTCTTGCGCTTTTTGCCGTGGTAGTTGTGCTGGGATAGGATGTTGTGGGCTTCCACAGTGGTGCGTCGCTCATCCCACATGACCACCGGAAGGCCGGAGGCTTCTCTCAGCTTCTGGGCGAACTCCCGGCACAGCTGGGCCCGCGGGCCTTCGGTGCCGTCCATGTTCTTGGGCAGACCCACCACAATCTCCCCCACCTGGTTCTCCCGGATCAGCCCCAGAATATCGTTCAGGGCCTTTTCCTCGTTCCGGCTGGGGATCACCGTGGCAGAGCCTGCCAGGGTACATAACAGATCTGAAACGGCCACACCCGTCCTGGCGTCGCCGTAGTCGATTCCCATGATCCGCATTTTCCTTCCTCCTGTTGGGTTTTGCCCATATCATACTACAAAATCCCCAAAAAAGAAAGAAAAAAATGATTGACTTTAAAGCCCTCCTGTGGTAGAATGATTCTACCTGTGAAAAAGGGCTTTTTTTCTGCGTTTTTTTCAGCTCCGGAGCGGAAATTGTAGTTGTCCGCTGCCTAAATTTTTCTAGCCGGGGTGATACAGGGAGGCAATTGTTAAGGAGGTGCCGTTATGCGCGTGAAAGTCACTTTGAGATGCTCTGAGTGCAAGCAGAGAAACTACAACACCATGAAAAACAAGAAAAATGACCCCGATCGTCTCGAAATGAAGAAGTACTGCAGATTCTGCAGAAAGCACACCGTTCACAACGAGACCAAGTAAGGAGGGGCTCACATCATGGCTGAAGTCAAGAAGCAAAACTGGTTCAAAAGAACCTGGGGCAAGGTTGCCAAGTACTTCCGTGAGCTGCGCAGCGAACTGAAGAAGGTCGTTTGGCCCACTCCCCAGCAGGTTCTGAAAAACACCGCCATCGTTGTCGGCTGCGTCTTGTTCGTCGGTGTCTTCATCTGGCTGTTCGACTTCGTTGCCCAGATCGGTATCGACGCTCTGATCAGCTTGGCCCACTAAGGTACGGCATCATGGCTGAAACTGCGAAATGGTATGTAGTGCATACCTACTCCGGTTATGAAAACACTGTCAAGGCTACCATCGAAAAAACCGTAGAATCCCGCCAGCTCCACGATCAGATCTTGGCCGTCTCCATTCCTCTGGAGACCGTCACCGAGATCACCGAGTCCGGCGCCAGCAAGACCTACGATCGCAAGGTTTACCCCGGTTATGTGCTGGTGAAAATGGTCTACAGCGATGATACCTGGCATGTGATCCGGAACATCCGTGGAGTCACCGGCTTCGTCGGGACCTCCAGCAACGATCCCACCCCCCTGACGGAGGAAGAAGTCTACGCCATGGGAGTGGAGAAGAAGGAGATCATCGTCAACTACGCCCCGGGCGACATCGTTCGGATCCTGGACGGCCCGCTGAGCTCCTTCACCGGCACTGTCGAAAGTGTTGACGTCGAGCAGAACGCGGTCAATGTAATCGTGTCCATGTTCGGCCGCGAGACCTCCGTCGAGTTTGAGCTTGACCAGGTGGAGGTCATTTCCCAGTAAACGCATCGGGCCGGTTTTCGGCCGGAACGTGGGAGGGGCGCACGCCCCGCAAAACATGCGATGATTCGCATACTCACCACATCTTATTCAGGAGGTGCTTATTATGGCACAGAAAGTCACTGGCATTATCAAACTGCAGATCAACGCCGCTAAGGCAACTGCTTCCCCCCCTGTCGGCCCTGCTCTGGGTCAGCACGGCGTGAACATCGCCGCTTTCATCAAGGAGTTCAACGCCCGCACCAAGGACATGGAGGGTTACAAGATCCCCGTCGTTATCACGGTCTACGCTGACCGCAGCTTCACCTTCATCACCAAGACTCCTCCGACCCCCATGCTGATCATGAAGGCCATCGGTCTGGAGAAGGGCTCCGGCGTTCCCAACAAGA
>CALWXQ010000007.1 GCA_944385545.1 uncultured Oscillospiraceae bacterium
GGAAAGGGTGTAGGATTTGAGCGGTCAGGGTGTCGGAGTTGCGCGGTCAAGCCGTCTGTTCCCGCCCGGCGTATTCACGCAGTATAAAACTGGCATCAGGGCGTTTTTCGTTAGTCAATGGGGCTATAATCCGTGACTGTTTTCCGATACATTCACATCATATGTAGCGGTTTCCATGTTGTCCTCATCAAAAACAATATTACCGTCTTTGTCGGTTATTTCGATAGAAATACTACCGTCCTCTGTAACAACTTCGATGTGCAGCGTTTTCTGTGTATCTTCCGGGCGAATGGTATGTTTCATTTGGCCGTGTAACATGGTATACTTCGCGGACCAGTTTCTCCACCCGCCATGCTCGACGTAACCGATACGGGTTGCGGAATATATTGTACCAATCCCTAAAAAGTTTGCTGCGGCAATACAGGCAATAACGATAAGCGCAATCAGTATTGCTGATGTAAGGCTTTTGGGCTTATGTTTCATCATTACCACTCCTTTGTCTTTGCTTCATGTTTACTCTTTGTTACTTGCATTTGATATGTAATGACAGGGAACAAGGAAATCAAAGCAAGCGTACCCATAATGATAGAACGGTTTACAATGGCAAACACCGTGAACATAAGCAGAATTGACAGCCACGGATTACGCAAATTAGAATAGTATTCTCCCTTATCCGCATAGGACGTATGCAACTGAAATGGCTTTCCGTCATTCTCCTTTTCTACAATCAGCAATTCCCGGTTAAAGGTAGTGGAATTTGCTGCTATTCGTCCGCCTTTTTCAGCCCAAGGTCGCCAACGCACTTTTCCAACAGAATAGTTAAGATTGATATTTTTGTAGAATACTTTGTACCCCATATCTTCCAGAAAATTGGAATAATCTTGTGCATGATCCTTTGATTTCTGGCCGATAAACTCCACACAGTATCTTACTTGATTTGGTTTACATTCCTCAAACTCATATAACAGTTTCCCCGTCCGAACCAGACGATAGCCTTTCTCGGACATTTTGTTCAGCCAATTTTCCTGTGCGGTTAATAGACCGCCGAAGAAACGGTAACACTGTTTGCTCATGCTGTACCTCCAATAATTCCACTTGCAACGCGCACAAGTTCATTGAGCCTTACCAGTTCTTTTTCTGCTATCCCTTTCCCCTGTGAAGTGATAAGATATTCTTTTTTTCGCCCCTCGCTTTCTCCGCAGGGAACAATCCAGCCCTTTTCCTGTAAAGAGTTGAGCGCACCATATAAAGTGCCTGCCCCCAATGAAAGTCGCCCAGCTGTTTTTTCCTCAATAAATTGCATGACGGCATATCCGTGTTTCGGTGTATAGAGAGAAAGTAAAATATAAAACGTCACCTCTGTAAGCGCACCACCTTTGGCATGATCCCGCATGGTTTGCACCTCCATATTACGGTTACTGTAATAAATATATCACAAACCGTAATAGTTGTCAACGGAGTTGATGAAAAGATTACAGATTAGGCGTATAAAAGCGGAGTAGCAATATTTTGTACGGAATGGCTAAGAGGTTTCTGTCAATGCTTTGTATTCTGCTTCTATATTAACTATGAGTATTGACACTGCCGCTTTTGACACTTTGCACCCTGCCCGCCGAAAGAAAACCAGGGGGCGGTGAAACCGTCCTCTGCAATACATTTCTGCCAGAGCCAAAACAAATTTGCGCATAACTCTTGGCACTACCGGCTCTGCGATCGGGAGTTGTAAGGTTGCACAATTTTGTCAACGCAAGATTATAGGATACAACGAAAATTAAGAAAGCTAATTAATTAAGTTGACATTGCTGCTATAAATTGGTAATATTCATTTAAGAAGAAGGGAAATCACAAGAAATTTAACCAATCTATACAAATTATAAGTTAAGGAAGATAATTAATGGAACATAAATTCACGGGAACGAGCGACCCTCAGGCCATTGCTATTGCAAACCAGACAATGATCCTGAATATGGTGCGGGAAAGCAAAACCGCCACACGGGCAAAGCTGGCACAGCAGTTGCGACTCAGTCCGCCAAGCGTGTCGAGTAATGTAGAGCGCCTGATAAATAAGCGGATCCTCGTAGAATGCGGTTCGGACAATGAAAAACCGGAACGGCCCGGACGCAAGGGCGTTCTGCTGATGCTGAATCCGGCATATAAAAAAATCTTGGCTGTGGATTTATCCAGCAAAATCATTCGGATCGGCATTGGGGATCTGCAGGAGCAGATCCTATACGCCAACCAATATGCCCCGCAGGAAAACGAAGGGATAAATGATAGTGTGATTCGTTCCATCGACTCATTTATAGGGGAATCTAAAATCGGGATGGACGATATCGGCGTGATCGTTGTTTGCGCCCCCGGAATCATCGATCAAACAACAGGTGAAGTGGAGTACGCTCCCCAGTTGGAGGGATTGGAGCGATCCGGACTGAAGCGCGCGCTGGAAAGCCAGTATAATACGTCTGTCCTGATAAAAAATGACGTAAATATCCGCACATTGGCCGAAATGCGTTATGGTTTAGGCGCCGAAACAAAAAATTTCATGCATATCCACATTGATATCGGCGTTGGCGCAGGCTTGGTCATCGACGGCAGATTGGTCGAGGGCAGCCGGTTCGCCTGCGGCGAGATCGGTTACTCTGTTCTGGATATCTCACAGCTGGATGAAAAGCACAATTATGGTCACCTGGAAAACCATATTGCGATCCCGAACCTTCTGTGTAAGATCCAGAAGGAAATGCAGTGGGAAGATTCTCGACCGCTGACCATTGAACAGGTAAATCAGTTATATCAGGAAGGGGATGAATATGTCATAAGTCAGATTGACCTATTTGCGCGGCGGATCGCTTTTGTAATAGCAAACGCAACCGTCCTATTAGACATTTCGAAAATCAGCGTTGGCGGAGCTGTGACAGAATTGGAGGTGGATCTTGAGGATCGGATCAACCATATGCTTCGATATGTAATGCCGTACAGACCGCAGGTGTCCTTCTCCGCATTGGACAGCACCGCATTCCTGCTGGGGGCATTTGACATTGGGACAGAGCAGCTGCTGCGTGAGAGCGTAGCAAGATAGCCTTTTCATTGCAGGAGGGGACTCCCTCCATCTTATACAAGGAGTGGAAAATACTGATGATCCGTGAAAAGCACATGCCCAGTTTGAAAAAGGCCGGCGGTAAATTCCTGCAAAGGCAGGAGAGTAGTATCATTATCGTAACATTGCTTTATGTCGTTTTTGTATCATGCGTCAATCCCGTTTTTATTTCCAGCAGTAATCTATTTAATATCCTGAAAAACACCGGCTACTCTTTGATTACAGTTGTCGGTATGTCCCTTGTTCTGATTACCGGTGGGCTGGATTTGTCTGTAGGCTCCGTCCTGGCGCTGGGGGGAATTATTACCGGTCTTGCATGCAAAGCAGGACTCCCTGTCTGGCTGGCGATCCTGCTTGCAATCCTGACCGGTGTGATCGTGGGGCTTGTGAACGGACTGGTCATTGTTAAAGCAGGAATTCCGCCGCTGATCGTCACGTTGGGCACGCAGTACATTTGCAGAGGGTTGGTTTCGGTGATAACCCAGGGCGTTCCCATCTATCCCCTACCCGATAGCCTGAAGGCCATCGACAAGATCCGGGTTGCTGGCATCCCCATGGTGGTTATCTTTGCTTTTTTGATGGTGGCAATCGGGTACTTTCTGCTTGGGCGTACACCGTTTGGACGGTCAATTTATGCCCTTGGCGGCAATGAGGAAGCCGCACGTATCTCCGGAATTAACATTCACAGAACACGTGTCCTTGTTTACGTCATCACATCTGTTTTGGCGGTGCTGTCCGGCGTGTTCATCACCTCACGTCTGGGCTCGGCCGAGGCGGCCGCCGGTTCCGGCTTTGAGATGACCGTGATCTGCGGCGCGGTTATCGGCGGCGTTTCCTCTTTCGGCGGCGTCGGTTCAATTCTTGGCGCAGCCATCGGCGCCTTCTTCATGGAGGTTCTGACCAACTCTCTTACATTGATGCGGGTATCTGTGTACTGGCAAAACGTTGTCGTAGGCATTGTCTTGATTCTTGCTGTTATGTTGGATCAGTATAAGCGCAGGGTTATGGTGAAGAAATCCATTAAGGCCGTAAAGTAGGAGGAACTTGCTTTGGACGCAAAAAACATTGTTTTGTCAATGAACCATATCACCAAACGGTTCTTGGGAACAGTTGCGCTGAAGGACGTTTCCGTCGAACTCTACGAGGGAGAGATTCTCTCCATCGTTGGTGAGAATGGGGCCGGAAAATCTACCCTGATGAAGATCCTCAGTGGGATTTATCCGGGATCAGAATATGAAGGCAGCATTTATGTGGATGGGAAAAAGGCGGTCTTTTCCTGTCCCGCAGATTCCGAGAATGCGGGAATCGCCATGATCTATCAGGAGTTGAATCTGGAACTGGATCTGACGGTGACAGAGAACATTCTTCTGGGACGGCTTCCGGTTAACAAGTTCGGCAGCATCGACTGGAGGAAAGCACGGGGCATGGCGCAGGAGGTACTGCAGCAGCTTCATGTGCAAATCGACATCGACGTCACCGCGCGCAGTCTGAGTCCGTCCATGCAGCAGTTGGTTTGCATTGCCCGGGCCTTGATCCGAAATCCCAGGATCCTGATACTGGACGAGCCGACGTCGGTGCTGACGGAACGGGAAACCGAGGAACTGCTGACGATTTTGGACGGCCTGCGGATGAAAGGAATCCCCTGTATCTATATCTCTCACAAGCTCGATGAGGTATTCCGCATCAGTAACCGGATTGTCGTTTTACGGGATGGGGCGTATATCCGTTCCTTCCGTCGGGAGGATGGATTTGACGCCGAGAAAATTATCGAAGACATGATCGGCCGGCGGCTTGTAGCCATGTACCCCACAATCCATAAGGAAATCGGCCCTGAGATCATGCGTGTAGAGCATTTCCGCGTCCCCCATTCCTTCGCCCCTGGAAAGAGCATCATTGAAGACGTCAGTTTCTCGCTTCGTAAGGGAGAGGTATTGGGCTTGGTAGGACTGGTTGGTTCAGGAAGGTCGGAACTGCTGAACGCGATGTTTGGAGCCGTACCCAAAACCGCCGGGACTCTTTACCTGGATGGCCAAATAGCAGCCATCAATAATCCCCGTGACGCAAAGCGAAGCGGCCTGGGCCTGATTACAGAGGATCGAAAAAAGAACGGCCTTGTCAGCGCGATGTCGGTCAAGCACAATATGACCCTGACGATCCTGCAGCAGATCAAAAGGGGGCTTTTCCTGGATTTCAAAAAAGAAGATGAGCTGTCCGGCAGGTATTTCGACGCCCTCAGCATCAAAGCGCCCGGGATGGACGTACAAGTGGCCAGCCTCTCAGGAGGAAACCAGCAGAAGGTAATCCTCGCAAAGTGGCTCTGCACAAACCTGAGAGTAATCCTGATGGATGAACCGACCCGCGGCATTGACGTGGGAACGAAGGCAGAGATCTACAAGCTGATTCTGGAGTTAGCAGCACAGGGCATTTCGATCATTATGGTTTCCTCTGAGATGCCGGAACTGTTGGGGGTATGCGACCGGTTCGTTGTATTAAGCAAAGGCCGCGTGTATAAGGAATTTTTGCGTGGGGAAGTGGGCGAGGTGGAATTGATTCGGGCAGCTTCCAACACGTGAGAATAGGACACAATAAAAAATAGAAAAGGAGAAAAGCTATGAAGAAGTTGTTAGCATTCACCCTGGCACTGATGATGGTACTGAGCTTATTCGGCTGTTCAGCCAATTCCGGTGCAACTCCCACAGAAACAAACGCTCCCGCAGAAAGCAATGCCGCGCAACAGGAAGACCCCCTGCACTTTGTTTATGTTTCGCCACTGCTTTCCCATCCCATTTGGCTGGTTGCCAAGGAAGGGTTTGAAGACGCCTGCAATGACCTGGGGATCCAGGGCGACTGGGTCGGCCCCCAGGGCATTTCTCCCGAGGAAATGGCAAAGCTCATCGATACTGCTGTGGCACAGAAAGCCGACGGCATCATCACCCAAGGCCTTGTCCCGGCGGAGCCTGTCAACAACGCGATCAACGCAGGCATCCCCGTCTTGGTGGTTGACTCCGATATTACCGACGCGGAGGGGAGACTGGCTTACATCGGCAAAGACAATGCCATCCAGGCGCAGCTGATCTTGGAATCCGTATCCGAAAAACTGGATCCCAATACACCAATTGTCTGCGCCGTTCAGGTGGCGGCACTGAATTACGAGGTTGCTTACGAAGAAATCGAGACCCTGAAAGCTGCCTTTGCAGACTGGCCCGGGGGCTTTGAGGTGGTAAATATCTCCGAGTCCAAAAGTGACAAACTGACCTCTACCAACGCATGGCAGAATACTTTCCAGACATATCCTGAGATCAATTTGGCCGTCAGCTTTGCCGCGGAGGCCGGCCCCGCATGCGCCAACGTCGTTACCGAGCTGGGCGTCAAGGAAGATGTTCTGGTTTACGCAGTTGATGACGAGGCAGAAACCCTGGATCTGATCCGTGACGGCGCTATTGACGGCACAGTTGTTGTCTCCTTCTACAATTATGGGTACCAGGCCGCCTACTGGCTGTGGCAGCACGTCACCGAAGGTCTGACGCCGGAAAAAGTGGTGAACCCGGCCAGCCTGGTCATGGTGGAAGCGGACAATGTGGGTACCTATGGCGATACACCCGCTACCTTCGATAAACTGGGATGATGACAAAAAAGGGCGTGTTTAAACACGCGCACAAGGGGGAGAGTTATCTTCCCCTTGTGGACTATCAGGCATGGCGCGTAGCCATGCTTCGCAGGGATGACACCCTCACGCCTGAGACGATCACGTTCCTTGAGCGTCACAATGGATCTGATGAGGTTTTTGTGCTCCTGGGCGGAAGCTGCCTGCTGATTTGGACAACCCAGGATCAACCGGGCGTTGAAGATCTGCGGGCAGAAATCCTGGAACCTGGTATCGTCTATAATGTTGCTTGCGGCACATGGCACTCCACAGCCTTGACAGAGGAAGCTCAGGTGCTGATCGTTGAGAACGCGAATACAGATGACAGCAATTCCCAATACGCCTGTTTGAGTCAGGAGCAGCGAACCATGCTTAAAAAATTGGCTGCACAATGTAACTACCCATTACGAAAGGAAGAAATGCAATGACTGGTTATGAGCGGATCCAGGCTGTGCTCAATCATCAAGCACCGGATCGCACGCCCTCAATGCTGCACTGCTTTATGCCGGCGGCCAAGGAATTCGGTATTACCATGGAGGAATACCGGAATGATCCCGAGAAAATTGCCGATTCCCATATTGCCATGGCCCGGAAATACGGTCTTGACGGATTGCTTCTGGATATCGACACCTGCGTGGAAGCTGCCGCGATTGGCGTACCTGTCGACTATCCCAAAGACATTGTCGCGCGGATCACTGGGCCGCTGTCTGACGATATTGATGTTATCATCGAGGAAATGTCCCCTGATAAGCTTCTCAAGTCCGACCGTATCAAGGTGATGCTGGAAGCTGTCAATATCGCCAAAAAGAAAGCAGGCGGCGAGCTGTTTGTCCGTGGCAATTGCGATCAGATGGCCTTCAGTTTGGCAATGATGGCCTACGGTATGTCTGATTTCTTAGTTGCGCTGCTGGATGAAGAAATGGAGGATAAGATCTTTCAGCTTTTGGATCGTGCCTATGCTGTTCATCTGGAGTATCACAAGCTGATGAACGAAGCCGGTGCGGACTGTACCAGCTTCGGTGACAGTCCCTGCGGACCAGATATGATCAGTCGCGCCTGCTATCTGAAGTACGCGAATCCGTATCATCAACGTCTGAAAAAAGATCTGGATGCGCTGGGCATCAGAACAATCTGCCATATTTGCGGGAATCTTGACAAGATCATCGATGATATTGCCGCTATCGGCTTCGCGGGAGTGGAAGCCGACTATAAAACCAATATCGCAAATGCCGCGCGGGTTTTTGCTGGCAAAAGCGTTTTCTTTGGCCCTTTGGATCCTTCCGGCGTTTTCTATCTGGGCACACCCGAAAAGGTTCGGTCGGAAACTGCCAAGGTACTGGATATCTTCCGGGGACGCAATCTGGTGATCGGCGCAGGATGCGCCATGTCCAGTGATACCAGTGAGGAGAACATCCGCGCATTTGCGCAAACGGTTCAAAACGATAAACCCCGATAGCCGCGCAACACCTTTCAGCGCCGGTGGAAGCCCGAAGCAAATTGTGGGAGGGACGTTTGGCCGGATGGTGGAGAGACGAAATTGAGGCCGGCGGCTCGATCCGATTTTGCGATGGTTGTGCGGATGGGAGTGACTGCCGGTATGGGAGGTATTGCGATTTGGATACATTAGAAGCGTTTCTGGAAAGGAATTTGCTTTCAGATTCGCATTATCATGATAAAACCGAAATTGAAAAAATTTCCCACGCCATAACAGACGCATTGAACAAGCGCCCCAGCTCACTGCCTATGCTTCCCACATATCTTTCTGTTTCCAACCAGATCGAAGAAGGCAAGCCGGTGATCGTGCTGGATGCCGGGGGAACCAATCTTCGGGTCGCACTGGTTACGATTCGAGATCAGGAGGCAACGGAGACGAACTTCGCGAAGTACCCCATGCCGGGAACCCGAGGGCCGATGAACAAAGAGGAATTTTTTGACACCCTGGCGGAAAAAACTGTTCCACTGTGCGGCAAAAGCGATGTGATCAGCATTTGCTTTTCCTATTACACAGAGCCTTTGCCCGATCACGACGCGGTTGTCATGTCGCTTTGCAAGGAGATTCACATTGAAGGCATCGCAGGCACGCATGTATGTGCGGAATTGGCAAATGCATTAAAACGGCGGGGAATAACCAAGGAATTTGAATTCTACTTATTGAATGATTCTGTTGCCAGTGTTTTAGGCGGTATATCAGATCTGGATTCCACTAAGGCGTACGACGGAATTATCGGTCTGATCTGGGGGACAGGATTCAACATTTGTTACACAGAGGGCACGGATAATATCCCCACAGCCTTCTTCTACCCCTTTGATAACATGATGATCAATACCGAAGCCGGGGACTACGACGGCTTCGCCCAGGGGGACTTGGATATCGCGTTGGATCAGCAATCGATGCAACCGGGCCTCCACAAAGCAGAGAAGATGATTGGCGGAGGATATTTGGGAGACTTGATCGTACATGGGATTCGCGCCGGCGCAAAGGCGCAGCTGCTTCCCGCCTCGTTTGCAAATATCGAAAAAATCGATTTGAGCCAAATCGACCTGCTTTTGTCCGAAGACATGACGGATATGCTCCCCACTTGCACAAGAGAGGATGTGCGCATTGTCAGAGAGATCATTTCCGCAGTTTACCGCCGGGCGGCAAGATTGGTTGCCTATATGCTTACGGCGGTTGCGAACAGGATCAAGGGAGATCGCGATTGCGTAAAAATCGCGGTAATAGCCGACGGCTCTACGCTGGTAAAATCTACATACCTGATGGACGCTTTAAATCACTTCTGCCGCGCATTGTGCGCGCCCCAGAATATCCACATAGATTTGATCCCATCTTCCAGCGCAATTTTAAAGGGTGCGGCATATGCCGCTCTGCTGAAATCCAATAAAGGGTTTGTGTTTCGGGAGGAGCATCGCCGCTAAGGATCCTCTGAATGACTCGTCTGGGGCTGAGTTGCGGATGCTCCCTCCATTCGCGCAGTTGACAAGCGGACTTCGGCCGAACCAAACCCTCCCGGCATCAGCGCTTGCCGGTTAATGAAACAGAAAGGCCGCATTATGAGAGCAAGTATTTACATTGAAAGGGATCATATGGCTGCCAGCATGCTCGCCGCGAATATTATTGGCGGCAAGCTGAGAGAAAACCCCGCAATGGCAGTCACGTTCGCAGCCGGCTTTACGCCGCTGGAATGCTATAAGCTTTTGCTCCGGCAGCAGCATGCCGGAATGCTCAGACTGGACCGGGCGCAGTATATTGGCTTGGATGAATGGGTCGGATTAGGTCCCAACGATACCGGCAGCTGTATTCAGACGCTGAACAGCGCATACTATATTGCGGCCGGGATTCCTCCGGCACAAATTTCGTATTTCGACGGACTGTGTACCGACCCCCAGGCAGAAGCGCAGCGCATGTGTGACGTTATTGCATCCATCGGTGGGATCGACATGGCCGTCGTCGGCGTTGGCATCAATGGCCATATCGGCTTTAACGAGCCAAACACCGTATTACAGGGCGATTTTTCTCTGGTTGCCTTGAGTGAAACCACCCGAATCGTAGGCAAGAAGTATTTTGACGGCTCCCAAACGCCAAAAGTGGGGGCGACAATCACACTGCAAGCGCTTAAAAAAGCGAAGACTGTGATCGTGATTGCAACAGGGGAGAAAAAACAGCCTGCTGTTAAGAAAATCATCGCGGGAGACAGTTCTCTGCCCGCGAGCGCGTTTCTGGATCACCCCAATGCGTATTATATTTTTGATTCACACGCGGCGGCTATGCCGTAAGGGAACATCCGTCAGCATGGTGACCCAGGGAACCTCTGATGAAACTGGCAAAATCTCTCGACGTTACCGCTTGCCGATTACTATAGAAAGCCTGCATTCATAGTAAATTTTTAACAAAAAATGCCGGCATCGGTTGCCCCGCAAGGGGCGAGATGCTGGCATTTAATAATTTGCTGTGAAGGCGGAGCTTGCGTCAGTTCAGTTGAATTGATGTAGATTTGTTCACAGCCTTGTGGTATACTTTTTCCTAGGAAGCTCTGGATCAATCGTCTTCGGCTGAATGCCGGATCTTTTGTCCCCATCTGTGCAGTTCAAAAAACGGGAAATACATGCAGGATTCCTCCGTTGTTTGAACGTTTGGCTGTGCCAAACCCTCCCGGCATTCGTTCTTGCCGATGGAACCAGAGGTTTCCTAAAGAAACAAAGAGACAAACCGGGAATGGCAAAGGGTGTGATTGTATAAAAATAGCAAATACCATCTTAAACACCATTATAGGGGCTTTTATTGGCGTATTTATTGGGCATGGTATTTATGTTGTTTGGAACTTCAAAACTCGTCCTGAATTATACGCTATGCAATCAGCTCCGTGGTATACAAGCATTTTGGTGTATGGCTTATTTACCCTTGTTGTGCTATTCGTTTGCATTGTGATAAAAGTAATCATCAAACGAAAGGCGAAAAAGATAGACAACAAATAGGTTGACCAATGCCCATTATTGAGCAGTACCCAGCAAAGCCAAATAAGCCAAAGGACAGCCGAGTAATCGACTGTCCTTTCTCTACGCTGACAGGCAGAAAGCCAGCCATGACCAAACCGAGGGAAGCATCGTCTGCTTCTTCCAAAACTGGAGTGCCATTGCTGCTGCAAAAGGATGCAGCCAGCAAAGAACAGAATCAAAATGGCAAAACAAAGGAACCTTTGTTATGAAATGGCATTGCTGCTTCGGCAGCTGTCACTGTTTGACTGTTTTTCCGCAGGTGCGATCCGAAACAGGGTTACGCCCAGGAGCAGGGGCAGGCACAGGAATACAGGGTAAGCGTACCGGAATTCCGCGAATACCGGCGTTCCCAGTAGCAATTCTGCCAACACCATCAGGGCGGGAATGGTCAGCAGCCATTCCGACCGTTTTTTCAAAGCGTTGACTGCCAGACATCCTGCCAGGAGCCAGGAGTGCAGCCCGATTCCCGTGAGGATCTGGGACAAAACCGAGTTTTCGAACAGGGTAAAGTACGCCTCGTAAAATCCGGTCAGAGCGCAGGTGTGAGGGGCTGGGGCTATCCCATATTGGGCGTTCTCCCCGCCGGTGTAGTACACCCAGTAGTCATAGCCGGCATTCCAGTAGCCTTTGGTCAGTTCGATCCAGGCCTTTGCGTATTCACTGGGATACTGAATGCCAATGCGCAGCCACAAGGAGATATACTCGCCCAGGTGCTCCTTTAGATACTGTCGCTGTTCAGCAGAAATGGAGCCTTTCATGGGGTCGGAGATTTCATGGGAGAATACGTTGGGCACATTGGCTATATCCATGATCTTGCTGAGCATCTCGGTGTCCTCCTGGGAGAGGGGACACTCATGGGTGATTACCCGTCCGATCTGCTGAAGGGGAAGGGAAAGCCCTTCCACGAAATCCGTAGATCCCACCTGCAAAAGATCCAGCACAGGGCCGGTGAGCACCCAGCCTAGGAGCAATACCACCAGCAAAATGATCAGCAGGACTGGCTTCTTTTTTCGCAGGACAACAAGGAAAAAAGGTAGGGACAACAGCAGAATAGACAAGCCGTTTGTGCGCATCAGGCAGCAGCCTATGCCGCCCAGGGCAAACAGAGCTAGATCCAGAGCGGCAGCGCCTCCGATTCCCCGCATAGAGCGGTACAGGGCGGTAATCATCAGCAGAACAGAAGCACTGAACCAGATATCCTTCCACAAGGTAATGCTGTAGGCCATGTTATACGGCAGGAAGCCGTAGACGGCCAAAGCAGCCCAGATATACCACCGGGGGACAGATGCCTGATACAGCGTCAGTGAGGCATAGGCCATACAGCCGGACAAAAGGAGGATCTGAAAGACACTGTATGTGCCCAAAGCGGCATTCATGTTATGAAACAATCCCTGTCCCAGTCCAATCAGCACCTTAACGGCCATGGTATGATAAAATGGGTTGTTATTGATGTAATTGCCGCTTTGAATTTGCTCCAGGTATTTAAAGGAGTCAGGCGTCAGATAGGCCGGATATCCGGTGGTATACCAGTAGGTCAGGAACCACAGGGAAATGATTCCAAAGAAAAGGAAGAACCGCTTCACAGGATGACGCGGGATCGATGTACGGGTGCGCATCGGGCATCGATGCAGACACCAAAGAAGGATCTCATCGGAGACCACAAAACCTCCCAGGAATACGCAGCCAGTCCAAAGTAGGTAAAGGTGGGAAGGAAGTGTGATGAATAGTTTATAGTTTGCCAAAATCACTGCGGCAGAAAAAGCGGAAGCGGCAATGCCGATCCGGATTCTAAGGGGGCGGACAGACGCGGCGGCGTTGGTTCTGTAATTATCGCCAAGACAGAACAGGCCAAGCACCCCGCAGAGCACGTAGATGCTGTAGTAGGCCTCCGTATCTCCCAGACGCCAGAGCCATAGGGGAATCAAGGGGATTTGCAGCAGCGCTGCAATCCGGCGTTGCCGGAGCGGTTGGAAGACTGAAATGGGCATAATAGAAGAATCCTTTCTTACAGCGTAGGATACATGTGCAATGCAGGACAAAGAACCTGAAAACCCCAGGGGACAGAAGAAATGGATCAAATGCGGATCAGCTCATAGCTGTCTTCGCCCAGGCCGATCTTCTTGGCGTGGGAAATCTGGCTGCGCCAGTTGGTGTGGGGGAAGGGGGCGGTGAGATTGTCCAGATCTGGGCGGTTGGCCTTGGCCAGCTTGCTTCCCGGGATGCATGTCTGGGCGTTCACTGCCTCGGCACAGGCCAGGTCAAGGGCCACGGGATCGAAGGAGGCGAACATGCCCACGTCCGGAACGATGGGGATATCGTTCTCCGGGTGGCAGTCGCAGTAGGGGCTGACGTCCCGCACCAGGCTGATGTGGAAGTGGGGACGGCCGTCCAGCACGGCCTTGGTGTACTCGGCGATCTTGCAGCCCAGAATGGCGGCGGACTGGGCGTAGGCAGGGTGGATGGCCTTCACCGGGCAGACGTCGATGCACCGGCCGCAGCCCATGCAGGCGGCCCAGTCGATTCGCATTACCTTGCCCTCCATTCGGGGGCCGTTATGGGCGCAGTATTTTGCGCAGGTGCCGCAGCCAACGCACGTCCCGGGGTCTACCACCGGGCGGCCTTCGCTGTGCATCTCCCGCTTGCCGTCGTTGGAGCCGCAGCCCATGCCCAGGTTCTTCATGGCTCCGCCGAAGCCCGCTTCCTCATGGCCCTTGAAATGGTTCAGGGAGATCACAATGTCCGCGTCCATCACCGCCCGGCCGATTTTGGCGGTCTTTACATATTCGCCGCCCACCACCGGTACGTCCACATCGTCGGTACCCTTCAGGCCGTCGGCAATGATCACATGGCAGCCGGTGGAATAGGGGGTGAAGCCGTTCAGATAGGCCGTTTCCAGATGATCCAGGGCGTTCTTCCGGGAGCCGACGTACATGGTATTGGCGTCGGTTAGGAAGGGCTTGCCTCCCAGATCCTTCACCAGCTGAACCACCACCCGAGCGTAGCCGGGACGCAGATAGGCCATGTTCCCCAGTTCGCCGAAGTGGATCTTAATGGCTACGAATTTGTCCTGAAAATCGATTTGATCCATGCCCGCCGTCAGGCACAGCCGTGCCAGCTTCTGGGGCAGGGATTCGGTGTTGCCGGTGGAGAAATCAGTAAAAAAGACCTTTGGGATCATGGGTATACCTCCTGAGTAAACTGTTTTTGAAGCCTCTGATTCCATGGGCAAGGGCTGACGCCGAGAGATTTTGAACGCAAAGGCAAGAACGGATCCGGACGGCGGAAAGGTGAACATTATGTAACGTTTTTCCGGGGATGCTGGCCTTTTCCTTTGCTCCGTGATACAATTGCTTCCAGAAAAACAAGATGAGAAAGGAAGCTGAAAAATGAATTGGGATCCGCAAGCCGGTTTGAGGGAACAGACAGGGGAAAGGATGAACCTGCTGTTTTGCATCAACCGGAATTTTTTGTCGCTGCTGGAAACCTGCCTGCGCTCGGTGGCGATTCGGGGCGGCTATCATGGGTATGAAGCTTACGTGCTCCATTCGGATCTGGACGAGCAGGCGCTGGAACCGCTGCGCATAACGTTTCAGGAGCAGGTGCGCTTTCATCTGATCCGGGTTCCCGAGGATATGTTTGACGGATTCCCGGAGTCCAGGCGGTATCCCAAGCAGATCTATTACCGGCTGGCGGCGCCGCTGCTGCTGCCCCGGGAATTGGAACGGATCTTGTATCTGGATGTGGATACGGTGGTGATTAATCCCCTGGGAGAGCTGTATGAGACGGATTTTGAAGGCAGCTATTATGTGGGCTGCACCCACACCCGGGAGCTGCTGACGAAGCTCAACCAGACCCGGCTGCGTTCGCAGAAGGCGGTAGCCTATATCAATACCGGGGTGCTGCTGCTGAATCTGCCTGAGCTGCGGGAGAATGTGCGCCTGGAGCAGATCTGCGCCTATACCCGGGAGCGGAAGATGGCCTTGATCCTGCCGGATCAGGACATTCTCTCCGCCCTGTACGCCGACAAGGTGAAACTGGCCGATACCATGCGCTTTAACCTCAGTGACCGGATCCTGGGGCTGTACAACGCCGATCCGACCAATGAGAAGCGGAATCTGGACTGGGTTCGGCAGAACGCCGTGATCATCCACTACTGCGGGAAGAACAAGCCCTGGAAGGCCCGCTATACCGGCGTGCTGGGGGAATTCTATTGGCAGCAGCTGCCGCAGCGGGAAACCGGAAACGGAGAAGCCTCCGATTCAATCGGCAAGAGCTGACGCCGAGGGATTTCGGCACAGCGAAACCTCCCGAAAGCGGACGATAGAGGCTCCCTGACTTATTTTCCGAAGCGCGCCGCTGCCTGGGACAGCAGCTCCCGGATGGGCAGCTGATAGGGGCAGCGGCTTTCGCACAAACCGCAGCCTACGCAGGCGGAGGCGGGGACAGACAGGGTATCGTACCGGGCCTTTGCCCAATCCGCCAGACCGTACCGTCGCAGATACCCGTCGAACAGGAATACGCTGGAAATGTGGATCCCAGCTGTACAGGGCTGGCAGTAGTCGCAACGGCGGCAGAACTGGGTGCCTAAGCTGTTCCGGATCCAGGCAAGCTTCCCTTCGTCCGCCGGGGAGAGAGCGCCGTGGTTCACGGCGTCCAGATTCTGGGCCAGCTCCGCCGGTTCGGCCATGCCGGGGATCACCACGCTGACATGGGGATTGGCGCAGACGAAGCGCAGCGCCAGGGAGGCGTCCTCAATGGCGCCGCCTGCCAGGGGCTTCATGGCAATGAAACCGATGTCCTTCCCGGCGCATTGACGGATCAGGTCTTCACCCTGGTTCTCGACGATGTTGTAGGGGAACATAACGGTCTCGGCCCAGTCCGTCTCCAGCGCGGCCCGAAACACATCCAGGGAGTGGGCGGTGAGGCCGATGTGGCGGATCTTGCCGGCGGCCTTGGCCTCCAGAAGGGCCTCCAGAGCGCCGCCGGGGGCTGTCACCTGCTCCAGTTGCTCCGGGGTAGGGTTATGGATCTGATAGAGGTCGATGTAGTCTGTGCGCAGATTCTTCAGGCTGACATTAATATCCCGGGCCATTTCCTCCCGGGTACGGCCCATGCTCTTGGTAGCCAGGATGAACTGATCCCGGATCCCTTCCAGAGCATAGCCCAGGAATTCTTCACTAACGGTATAGCCCCGGGCGGTGTCGATGTAATTCACACCGGCTTGCGCCAGAAGGCCCATCAGGGCCTTTGTTTTTTCCCGATCCACCCGCTGGATGGGAATGCCGCCGAAGCCCAGGCGGGATACCCGCAGCCCGGTTTTTCCAAGACGAACGTATTCCATAATGAAAACCTCCTGTAAGGAACGGATTGTCAGGCGGTCATGTTCTGGATCCATTTGCCCTGCCGGAGCATTCTGGCGCCGATGACGCATTTGATCAGATCGGCGCTCTGGCAGATCAGGTACAGCGGCACAATGGAGATCCCGGTGAAGCGGCTGAGCAGGAAGGCCAGGGGCACGGGACACAGCCACATGAAGCAGCTGTCGAACAGGAATGTGACCATGGTCTGCCCGCCGGAGCGGAGGGTGAAGTAGGTGGCGTTGGTGTAGGAGTTGAAGGGCATCATGGCGGCGCTGATGCAGATCAGCAGGGTTGCCAGCTGCCGCACATGGTCGGTGGTGTTGTAGATCCGGGGGAACAGACCGGAGAACATGGCCATGAGGCAGCCGAAGAACAGTCCTGAGGCCACGCTTACCGCGATAAGCTTGCGGTTGGTATCCCGTACCTCCTGCTTCGGAGTGGAGGCTCCCAGCAGCTGGCCCATGATGATTCCCACCGCGTTGCCCATGGACAGGAAGACCACGCTGCCCAGATTGAACATGGTGCTGGAAATATTCATGGCAGGCACCACATCCAGGCCGCAGGTGGAGTAGCACTGGCTGAGGAAGGCGGTTCCGGTGGACCAGAGGAACTCGTTAATCAGCAGAGGCATGCCCTTGGCGGTGATGGCGCCAAAGAGCTTGCCGGGGATATACATGGAGCGGTAGACTCCCTTGAGATACGGGGTGCGCTGGGGATGCAGATGGGCCCACCCGGCTACGATGAGAAGCTCCGCGTACCGGGAGATCACCGTGGCAATGGCCGCGCCTACCACGCCCAGAGCCGGCGCGCCGAAGTGGCCGAAGATCAGCACATAATTCAGGCACAGATTCACCAGCACTGCGGAAATGCCGCCTACCATAGGCACCACGGTTTCCCCGGTTTCCCGGAGGGTGCTGGAGTAGACGTTGGTCAGGGCGAAGGGGAGGAAGCCCCACAGCATCACATGCAGGTAGTCAAGACTGTATTCCATAGCGCCCTGGGCCACGGCGGGATCCCCCTCGCCGGTGAGGTACAGGCCGATCAGCCCGCGGCCCCCTGCCAGGAACAGGACGCATCCCAAAACAGACAGCAGCAAACAGACCAGGAATTTAAAGCGGAAGGTGTGCCGCACGCCCTCCTGATCCCGGGAGCCGAAGAACTGCGCGGTGAAGATTCCCGCGCCGGAGCTGGCGCCGAAGATGCACAGGTTGAAAACAAACAGAAGTCCGTTGACAATGGAAACGCCGCTCATGGGGACGGTGCCCACCTGGCCGACCATAACATTGTCCAGCAGGGAGACGAAGTTGGTGATGCCGTTCTGGATAATGATGGGAACGGCTACGGAGAATATCCGGCGATAGAACGCTCTGTCGCCAATGTAACGATGGAACATAGAAAACCTCATGTATATTGTTTTATCCGAAAGATACCGGGCTGCTTTGTAGGCGCAGCCCGGTGCTGTAACAGGGGAGAGGGGTCATTTCACTTCCACGCCGCCCAGGAAGACCCGCTTTTCCCGGTAATCCGGAGAGCAGATGATAAAGTCCGCCAGCTTGCCGGTGTCAATGGAGCCGATCTTGTCCTGGGCGCCGATGGCGCAGGCGGGGTTGTAGGTGGCTGCCCGGATGGCGTCCTCCTGAGGGATGTTCCAGGAGATGACGTTTTGCAGGCACTGCCACAGGTTGGCGGCAGAGCAGGCGATGGTGCCGTCGGCCAGCCGCGCCACGCCGTCCCGGAGCCAGGCGTCCTGACCGCCCAGCTGGAATTTGCTTCCGTCAGGCAGACCGGCGCAGCGGCCGGAGTCGGAGACCAGCACCATCCGCTCCGGGCCGAACATGGAGAAGGCCAGCCGCACGGAGGCGGGATGGATGTGCATACCGTCGCAGATGATCTCTGCCCGAACGGCGGGGTTTTCCACCGCGGCGGGGATGACGCCGGGATTGCGGTGGTGGATACCGGGCATGGCGTTGTACAGGTGGGTCAGGTGCGTGGCGCCGGCGTCGAAGACCGCCTTGGCATGGTCATAGTCGGCGTCGGTGTGGGCCACGGATACGGTGCACAGATCCTTTGCCTGCCGGGTGAATTCGGCGGCGCCGGGCAGCTCCGGGGCGACGTCTACGATGCGGATCAGACCGCCGCAGCTTTCGTACAGCCTGCGGAAGCCTGGAAAATCCGGCTCCTTCAGGTAGTCCGGATTCTGAGCGCCCCGCTTTTTATAGGAGAAGTAGGGCCCCTCCATCTGGATGCCCATGAGCCGGGCGTGGCCCTGGGGGGCTTCCTGAGCCAGCCGCGCGGCGGTGGCGAAGGCCTTCTCCAATACGTCATAGGGGAGGGTCATGGAGGCGGGGGCGAAGGAGGTAACCCCCCAGGCAGCGTACCGGGCGGCCATTTTCTGAAGGCCCGCATAGTCTCCGTCGGAGAAGTCCGCGCCGGAATTGCCGTGGCTGTGAACGTCCACCAGGCCGGGGATCACCAAAGCGCCGTGAAGATCCACCGCGTCACTGGGAACAGACTGCGGCAGAATCTGGCCGAAGACTCCGTCCGTCACTTCAAAGGCGCCGGTATGGAACTGAAAGTCCGTGGTAAAAATCCGCGCGTTTTGATAAAACATAAGGCAAGCCCTCCTCTGGCATTGCATTTTCTATAATAATATGGTATCATGGAATCAAGGAAAAAGCAATGCGCCGGGAAGAAAAATTTTCCTGGAGGAAACGTATCCGGAAGGAAGAAAAGGATTGCAAAATGTAATTATCTGCGTCAGTATTCTTTCCGCCTCGTTAAAAATTTGCGGTCAATTCCGGAAAATTGGAAACGGATGCTTAAGAGTTCATTAAGAAATGTAAATACTTGTAATTTTTTGTAATTTACCTATTGACTTCCAGAATTGGATGTGCTATGATGCAGACATGAAAGAGAGACCCACCTGCCACCACCCTCCAGGCAATGTCCAGACCGGCGGATGGAAGTAGGCGCGGGGTAACATTTCAAAAACAGACATATTTCATTCAGGAGGTTAGAAACATGAAAAAGGTATGTAAGAAGCTGTTTAGCCTGATGCTGGTGGCTGTGCTTCTGGCTGCCGCAATCCCCTTCCAGGCATTCGCTACTGAGTATTCTGTGACCGTCAAAATCACCGTCGACAATGTGACGAAGGACTACAACTGGAAGCTCGATACTGAGGGCGATGATCCCGTATTCGATGATGACTGCCTGTCCTACATGCTGTCCCAATTGGGCTATGTCTCGGATCTGTCCAAGTATGAAGTCGGACAGTGGATCTTCAAAGGGCAGTCTTACGCTTCCCTGAGCGGCCATGGCAATTTCACCGACGGCGACACCATTTCCATTACCCTGAAGACTGTGTGTGTGCATGCTTCCACCCGGGTGGAGGAGACCGCTGCCACTTGCACCGCTGACGGCGAAAGCAAAACCATTTGCTCCGACTGCGGAAAGGTTATTGCGACGTCCACCCTCACCGCCACCGGCCACACCGCCGGCAATTGGGAAGTGAAGACTCCCGCAACCACTACCGCCACCGGCATCGAAGTGCAGAAGTGCACAAAGTGCGGTGAGGTAGTGAACCAGAGGAGCATCAGCATGCTGCCTAAGGAGACCGTGACCCTGACACTGAATAGCGCCTCCGGCAAGGATGTTAAGACCTACGATAAGGGTACCTCTATCACCCTCAAGTCTCCCGGCGACACCAACGAAACCTACTTCGAGTCCTGGTCTGACGGAAGTAATTCCTATCCTGCCAATACTATCATCACTCTCCAGACTGATGTCGAACTGACTGCTCAATACGCCAAAAAGGTAACCTATACCTTCAGAAGCGGCGAGAGCAACAGCCCCAACTACATTTACGCCAAGCCCAACACCACCGTCAACAGCCCCGAACCGCTTTCCCGCACCGGCATGACCTTTAAGGGTTGGTACACCCAGCCCAGCGGCGGCAGCCAGGTCAACTTCCCCATCACTGCCGGCTCTGAGGACCAGACCTACTACGCCCAGTACTACGAAACCAATAAGGAGCCCAACGCTGTTTACCTGGATGTGTATCTGAAGGGCAACCTGTGGAACCGCAGCAGACGGATCAACCTGACCACCAGCGCCGGCAGCTACATTGCCAATGATGGTGCGATTTCCATTGCTGCCAATGGCGATGTTCGTAATCTGCTCAAGAGCTACTACACCGCTACCAATTCTGACGGTATTGAATACGACGGCCTGTACCTGCTGCAGGGCAACCATCCCAAGAATTGGGCTACCGACAGCAATAAGGTCACCACTGTGACCGGCCTGGATGAGGCTCGCGCCAAAGAAGAAGTGGTATACTTCGTGGTGCTGGACAACGCCAAGGCGAAGTCCTCCAGCTCCTCCACCGCCGATCCCTCCAACCCCAAGACCGGTGACAGCGTCTACATGGCTATGACCATTCTGGGCCTGTCCGCCGCTTCCCTGGCTGCTGTGTACTACATCAGCAAGAAGCGTTCCGTCCGGTAATTTCGGATCAAGCCAATCATTCCCCCGGCAGCCTTGGCTGCCGGGGGTTTTTCTGAGAAGAAATTTTCCTTGTCAGCACCTTGCTATTTCCGCGCTTTTCTTGTAAAATAAAGGGTAATGATTTTTCAGGAAAGAGGAGAAGAACATGCTCTGTCCGGCGTTTGATAATGAGAAGTATCTGCAAACCCAGTCCGCCCACATCCGGGATCGCATCGCTCAGTTCGGGGGAAAGCTGTATCTGGAATTCGGCGGCAAGCTCTACGATGACAACCATGCCTCCCGGGTGCTGCCGGGCTTCCAGCCGGACAGCAAGCTGCGGATGCTGCTGCAATTAAAGGATCAGGTGGAGATGGTCATTGCCATCAACGCCGGAGACATTGAAAAGAACAAGCTCCGAGGTGATCTGGGCATTACCTATGATCTGGATGTGATCCGGCTGATTAACATTTTCCGGGAGCTGGGGCTGTATGTTTCCAGCGTGGTGCTCACCCGTTTCCATGAGCAGACTATGGCACGGGCCTTCCAGGCCAGACTGGAGGGCATGGGGATCCGGGTATATCACCACTATGCCATCGACGGCTACCCCTCCGATACCGCCCACGTGGTCAGCGACCAGGGCTTCGGGAAGAACGATTATATCGAAACCACCCGGGAGCTGGTGGTGGTCACCGCCCCCGGCCCCGGCAGCGGCAAGCTGGCCACCTGTCTGAGCCAGCTGTATCACGAGCATCAGCGGGGCATCACAGCGGGGTATGCCAAATTTGAAACCTTCCCCATCTGGAACCTTCCGCTGAACCATCCGGTGAACCTGGCATACGAGGCGGCCACGGCGGATTTAAACGACGTGAATATGATCGACCCCTTCCATCTGGAGGCATACGGCGTTACCACGGTGAACTACAACCGGGACGTGGAGGCTTTTCCGGTGCTGGTTGCCATTTTCAAGAAGATCCTGGGACACTGCCCCTACAAGTCCCCCACGGACATGGGTGTGAATATGGTGGGCAACTGCATCATTGACGACGAGGCTGTCTGCCGCGCCTCCCGGCAGGAGATCATCCGCCGGTATTATGAGGCCATGTGCCGCTTGAAGCAGGGCAAGACCGACGAGGAAACCGTGCGCAAGCTGGACTTGCTGATGAAAAAGGCGGCTGTGGAACCCGGTGAGCGGAAGGTGGTAGCTGCCGCTTTGGAACGGGCGGAGCAGACCGGAAACCCCGCCGCGGCCATGGAGCTGCCTGACGGAACCATTGTCACCGGCAAAACCTCCGACCTGCTGGGAGCGTCCTCCGCCCTGCTGCTCAACGCCCTGAAGGCTCTGGGAGGAATGCCCAAGGATCTGCATCTGATCTCTCCCGTAGCCCTGGATCCCATTCAGCACCTGAAGGTGGATCATCTGGGCAACCGCAATCCCCGGCTCCACACCGACGAAACCCTGATTGCCCTGTCCATCAGCGCCGCTACCAATCCCATGGCGGAGTTCGCCATGGAGCAGCTGAGTAAGCTCCGGGGCTGTGAAGTCCATTCCTCGGTGATCCTGTCCCCGGTGGATGAGAAGACCTTCAAGCGCCTGGGCGTCAACCTCACCTGCGAACCCAGATATATGGGCTAAGCGCAAAAGCAGCGCCCCTGACCGGATTTGAAGCCGGTCAGGGGCGTTTTTTATCAGCCTCTTTGATCGCAGTAGACACAGCGGTGGATATCCGCTTCCTTATCGGTGCAGCGGAACAGCTGAGGCAGCTCCTGCTCCACCTGGCTGATGCACTTGGGGTTGCGGCAGATCCGGTCGTATTCCAGCTCGCTGCTGTCCAGAGCTACCGGTTTGGGATCGGCCTTGGCCTCCTCCAGCAGCTTCAGGATCAGGGCCATACGCATGTACTTGCCGTTCAGGGCCTGACGGAAGTAGGCGGCCCGGGGATCCGCGTCCACCTTGACGCTGATCTCGTTTACCCGGGGCAGGGGATGCAGGACGCACATTGCGTCCTTAGCCAGCTTCATCTTCTCGGTGTTCAGCACATAGGTGTCCTTCAGGCGCTCATATTCCCAGGGATCATCGAACCGCTCCCGCTGGATCCGGGTCATATACAGCACATCCAGCTCGCCGATGGCGTCCTCCAGAGACGCCACTTCCTTATAGGGAATGTGGTGAGGCTCCAGCACGTTATAGCGCACGAATCCGGGGATCTTCAGCTCCTTGGGGGAGATGAGTACGAACTTCACTCCTGGGTAGCGGCTCATGGCCTCGATCAGGGAGTGAACGGTGCGGCCGTATTTCAGGTCGCCGCACAGGCCGATGGTCAGATCGTGCAGCCGTCCCAGCTCCCGGGAGATGGTCAAAAGATCCGCCAGGGTCTGGGTGGGGTGGTTGTGACCGCCGTCGCCGGCGTTGATCACCGGGATGGAGGCCGCCTGGGCGGCTACATAGGGGGCGCCCTCCTTGGGGTGGCGCATGGCGATGATGTCGGCATAGCAGCTGACGATCTTGGCGGTATCGGTAACGCTTTCGCCCTTGGAGGCGGAGGAGGAAGAAGCCTCGCTGAAGCCCAGAACGCTGCCTCCCAGCTCCAGCATAGCCGCTTCAAAGCTCAGCCGGGTGCGGGTGGACGGCTCAAAGAACAACGTAGCCAGCTTTTTGTGAGCGCATTTGTCCCAGTAGTTCTCCGGGTGGGCGATAATGTCCTTGGCGGTGGCAATGAGCTGATCCAGTTCCTCCACGGACAGCTCCAGAATGCTGTTCAGTCCTCTCATTGCTTCGCTCCATTCACGGCAAGGTAGTTCCGGATCCGGGCGACGTTTTCGGCGTTGGCCGGATCTTCTTCCAGGTATGCGATGATGTCATAGACGTCCACCACGGAGTAGACCGGGAAGCCGAACTGCTCCTCGATCTCCTGCATGGCGCCCTTTTCGCCCTGACCCTTTTCCTTCCGATCCACCATAACGAAGGTGGCGGCGACCTTCACGCCCTCCAGATGGCTCAGGATCTCCATGCTCTCCCGGATGGCGGTGCCGGCGGTGATCACGTCCTCCACGATCACCACTTCCTCACCGGCCTTGGGCACATAGCCCACGAACACGCCGCCTTCTCCGTGATCCTTCACTTCCTTGCGGTTGAAGAAGAAGGGAACGTTCAGGCCGTTCTTGGACAGAGCCACCGCGGCGGAGACGGCGATGGAAATGCCCTTATAGGCGGGGCCGTAGAGGACGGTTGGCTTGGTTCCCAGCTTCTCAAAGTAGGCTTTGGCGTAGAATTCGCCCAGGCGGGCAATCTCTTCGCCGGTTTTGATCATACCGGCATTGATGAAATAGGGGATTTTCCGGCCGGACTTGGCAGTGAAATCGCCGAACTTCAGAACCCCGGCCCCTTGCAGGAACTGAATAAACTCTCTTTTGTAGCTTTCCATATACGTCCTCCTATCCAAAAAATCAATCGCAGAACTCCGCTACGCACCGCTCATAGGCGGCTACCGGATCCGCGTCGGCGGTGATGGGACGGCCCACCACGATGTAGTCCGAGCCGATGGCCTTTGCGGCGGCGGGGGTCATGACCCGCTTCTGGTCGCCGGTATCCCCGTCCGCGAAGCGAACGCCGGGGGTGACGGTGAGGAAGTCCTTGCCACAGCGGTGGTGAACCTTCCCGGCCTCCAGGGGGGAGCAGACGATGCCGTCCAGACCTGCGTTCCGGGCGGTTTCGGCATAGTGCATCACCACCTGATCCATGGGCTGGTGGATCAGCAGATCCCGCTCCATGGCCTCCTGATCCGTGGAGGTCAGCTGGGTTACGGCAATGAGCAGGGGGCGGGTGCCGTCGGGCCGGGTCAGGCCCTCTAGGGCGGCGGTCATCATGGCGGTGGTGCCGGCGGCGTGGAGGTTGGTGATGTCCACATCCAGGCGGCTGAGCACGGCCATGGCCTTTTTAACGGTGTTGGGGATGTCGTGGAGCTTTAAGTCCAGGAAGATCTTGTGGCCCCGGGCCTTGATCTGCCGGACGATCTGGGGGCCTTCGGCATAGTACAGCTCCATGCCGATTTTTACAAAGGGCTTTCTTCCGGTGAATTTGTCCAGGAAGGCAAAGGTTGCCTCAGCGGATGAAAAATCGCATGCAATAATTACGTCCTTACCCATGGCGCGCGCCTCCTATAATGTCATTGAGATTTTGAATGCCGTATTTCTTCATGGTTTCAGGCAGAGCCTGGATGATGTCCCGACAGGCGAAGGGATTGACCAGATTGGCGGCGCCCACTTCCACAGCGGTGGCGCCTGCCAGCATCATTTCCACCACATCCTCGGCGCTGCTGACGCCGCCCATGCCGATCACCGGGATCTTCACCGCCTGGGCTACCTGCCAGACCATCCTCAGCGCCACCGGGAAGATGGCCGGGCCGGAGAAGCCGCCCATGGTATTGGCGATCACCGGGCGGCGGCTGCGCAGATCGATGCGCATGCCCAGCAATGTGTTGATCAGACTGATGCCGTCGGCCCCTGCGTCCTCACAGGCCTTGGCAATGGCCACAATGTCGGTGACGTTGGGGGAGAGCTTGATGATCACAGGCTTTTTGGTGACGGCTTTCACCGCTCTGGTCACCTCCGCCGCGGCCTCCGGCTGGGTGCCGAAACTCATGCCGCCGCCGTGGACATTGGGGCAGCTGACGTTGACCTCCAGCCAGCCCACCTGGTCTTCCTGATCCAGCCTCTGGCAGGTGTAGGCGTAGTCCTCCACGCTGAAGCCGGAGACGTTGGCCATTACCGGCTTATGAAAGCACTGTTTCAGCCGGGGCAGCTCCTGGGCAATGACCTTTTCCACGCCGGGATTTTGCAGGCCTACGGCGTTGATCAGGCCGCCGGTGCACTCGGCGATCCGGGGCGTGGGGTTGCCGAACCGGGCGTCCCTGGTGGTGCCTTTAAAGGAGAAGGTGCCGAGGATGTTGATGTCATAGATCTCGGCGAACTCGTAGCCGTAGCCGAAGGTGCCGGAAGCGGGGATCACCGGATTGTCCAGGGGGATGCCGCAGAGGCTTACGGTTAAACTTGCCATAGAATTTCCTCCTTCCGCATCACCGGGCCGTCCTTGCAGATCCGCTTATACCCGGTGAGGGTCTTGCAGGAGCAGCCCATACAGGCGCCGAAGCCGCAGCCCATCCGCTCCTCAAAGCTCAGCTGACCGGAGACGGCGGTGGCCCGGTACACAGCCTTGAGCATAGGCTCCGGGCCGCAGGCGTAGAAGTAGGTGGCGTCCTCCGGCAAGGCGTGGGTGACGAAGCCCTTGACGCCGTAGCTGCCGTCGGCAGTGGTGACGGTGACCTCACAGCCCAGAGCTTTGAACGCGTCTTCGTAGAAAATCTCAGAGGCGGTATTGAAGCCGAGCACCACCCGCACGCGCCTGCCCTGGGACAGGAGCCGCTTGGCCAGATGGTACAGCGGCGGGACGCCTACGCCGCCGCCGATGAGCACCGGGCGATCTCCCGCCGGGGTCGGATCATAGCCGTTGCCCAGGCCGGTGAGCAGATCCAGGGTCTGGCCGGGCGCCATCCGCGCCAGCTGCTCCGTGCCTTTGCCCACCACCTTATAAACCAGGGTCAGGGTGGTTTCGTCATAGTCACACACGGAAATGGGGCGGCGCAGGTACAGTCCCTGGAGCTGAATGTTGACGAATTGGCCCGGAGCGGTGATGGCGGAGGTGTCGCCTTGGAGCACCAGCTTCCACACCGAATCGGTGAGGGCTTCGTTGCTGATGATTTGGAACAGACTTTGTTTCATAATCCCTCCTGGGTTGCGCCGGGAAGGGATCTTCCCGGCGGAGCGGAACGGCGATCAGGCGTCGATGGTGGAGATGGTCAGGGTGGTCTCCTCCAGAACGTCCAGAAGCACCTTAATGGTGTCCAGAGAAGTGAACAGGTTCACATTGTGCTCCGTGGCAATCTGGCGGATGGTGATGCCGTCGCCCTCGTTGGCGCCGGGATCTCTGGTGTTGATCACGTAGGCGATGTGGCCCTGGCGCAGAGCGTTGGGAATCTCGTTGCTGCCGTCGCTGATCTTGCCCAGCACGTGGGTGCGGATCCCGTTGGACTTTAAGAACACGGCGGTGCCGTAGGTGGCCTCGATGTTGAAGCCCAGCTGGTAGAACCGGCGGATCAGGGGCAGGGCCTCGTCCTTGTCCTTGTCGGCCACGGTGACGAACACGGTGCCGTAGTTCTGTAGCTTCATGCCGCTGGCCTGGAGGGCCTTGTACAGGGCCCGGGTCATGGTGCGGTCGTAGCCGATGGCTTCGCCGGTGGACTTCATCTCCGGGGACAGGTAGGCGTCCAGACCCCGGATTTTATTGAAGGAGAAGACGGGAGCCTTGACGTACCAGCGCTCCTTCTCGTCGGGATAGATATGGAAGAAGCCCTGCTCCTTCAGGCTCTTGCCCAGAATCACTTCTGTGGCGATGTCGGCCAGGGAGTAGCCGGTGGCCTTGCTCAGGAAGGGAACCGTACGGGAGGAGCGGGGATTGACCTCAATGATAAACACATTGTCATGCTCGTCCACAATGAACTGAATGTTGAACAGGCCCACAATGCCGATGCCCAAGCCCAGCTTCTTGGCGTATTGGAGGATGATGCCCTTGACCTTGGAGGAGATGGAGAAGGAGGGATAGACGGAGATGGAGTCGCCGGAGTGGATGCCGGTACGTTCCACCAGCTCCATGATGCCGGGAACGAACACGTCATGACCGTCGCAGATGGCGTCCACTTCCACCTCACGGCCCTGGATATACTTATCCACCAGCACGGGCTTGTCCTCGTCGATCTCCACGGCGGTGCGCAGATAGTGGCGCAGCTGGCTTTCGTTGGAGACGATCTGCATCGCCCGGCCGCCCAGAACGAAGCTGGGACGCACCAACACGGGGTAGCCGATGGCGTTGGCAGCTTCCAGACCGTCGGCGATGTTGGTGACGGCCTTGCCCTTGGGCTGGGGAATGTTCAGCTCCTGGAGAAGCTTCTCAAAGGCGTCCCGATTCTCTGCCTTGTCGATGGCGGCGCAGTCGGTGCCGATGATCTTCACGCCCCGGTCGGTCAGGGGCTGGGCCAGGTTGATGGCGGTCTGGCCGCCCAGGGAGGCGATGACGCCGTCGGGCTTTTCGTACTCGATGATGTTAATTACATCTTCCGTGGTCAGAGGCTCAAAGTAGAGCTTGTCGGCGGTGGTATAGTCCGTGGAGACGGTCTCGGGGTTGTTGTTGATGATAATGGCCTCATAACCGGCCTCGCGGATGGTCATTACCGCGTGGACGGTGGAGTAGTCGAATTCCACACCCTGGCCGATGCGGATGGGGCCGGCGCCCAGCACCACGATCTTCTTCTTGTCGGTGAGGATGGAGTCGTTCCTGCCGGTGTAGGAGGAGTAGAAGTAGGGGATGTAGGCCCCGGTGTGGCAGGTATCCACCATGCGGAAGGAGGGGAACAGGTTGTTGGCCTTGCGCAGGCCGTAGACCTCCAGCTCGCCGCACTTCCACAGCCGGGCGATGTACTTGTCGCTGAAGCCCATCTCCTTGGCGGCCTTCAGGGCGGCAACGTCATTGACCTTCACCCGCAGCAGCTCCTCCATGTCGATGATCCGCTTCAGGGCCTCCAGGAAATAGGGGGTGATCTGGGTGACTTCGGCGATCTTCTCCACAGTCTCGCCGTGGTACAGAAGCTCGGCAATGGCGAAGATATTGTCGGAGCGGAACTGGCTGATGTACTCCAGCAGTTCCTCCTTGCCCATGTTGTCAAATTTGGAAAGATACACGTGGTTGGCGCCGATCTCCAGGGAGCGGATGCCCTTGAGCAGGGCTTCCTCCAGATTGGAGCCGATGCCCATAACCTCGCCGGTGGCCTTCATCTGGGTGCCCAGGGCGTTGGAGGCGGAGGCGAACTTGTCGAAGGGGAACCGGGGCAGCTTGGCCACTACATAGTCCAGCTGGGGCTCGAAGGCGGCGTTGGTGTTGGCAATCTTGATCTCCTCCAGGTGCATGCCCATGGCGATCTTGGCGGTGACCCGGGCAATGGGGTAGCCGGAGGCCTTGGAAGCCAGAGCGGAGGAGCGGGAGACCCGGGGATTGACCTCAATGAGGAAGTATTCCGAGGAGTGGGGGTTCAGGGCGAACTGAACGTTGCAGCCGCCTTCGATCTTCAGAGCGCGGATGATCTTAATGGCGGAGTCGTTGAGCATCTTCAAATCTTCCGGGCTGAGGGTCATAATGGGGGCAACCACCAGGCTGTCGCCGGTGTGGACGCCTACGGGGTCAATGTTTTCCATGCCGCAGATGGTGATGGCGTGGTCGGCGGAGTCCCGCATGACCTCGAACTCAATCTCCTTATAGCCCTTCACGGACTTTTCGATGAGCACCTGGTGGACAGGGGAGAGGTTAAAAGCGTTGAGGCCTACCTCGATAAGCTCTTCCTCGTTGTAAGCGAAGCCGCCGCCGGTGCCGCCCAGGGTGAACGCCGGACGCAGAACCACAGGATAGCCGATGCGCGCGGCGGCGGCCTTGGCCTCCTCCAGGGAGTAGGTGATCTCCGAGGGGATCACCGGCTCGCCGATGGACTGGCACAGCTCCTTAAACTTTTCCCGGTCTT
Source organism: uncultured Oscillospiraceae bacterium (assembly GCA_944385545.1). Classification (GTDB taxonomy): domain Bacteria; phylum Bacillota; class Clostridia; order Oscillospirales; family Oscillospiraceae; genus Faecousia. The sequence goes on from CALWXQ010000007.1 coordinate 29,692, forward strand.
CCGCCTTCTCAATGGATTCGCTGGAGGTGCCCAGGAGCTTGACCCGGCATTCCTTCAGAACGCCCTTCTTCTCCAGCTGCATGGCCAGGTTCAGACCGGTCTGACCGCCGATGCCGGGAACGATGGCGTCGGGGCGCTCATAGCGGATGATCTTGGCCACGTACTCCAGAGTCAGAGGCTCCATATAGACCTTGTCGGCGATGACGGTGTCGGTCATGATGGTGGCGGGGTTGGAGTTACACAGCACCACTTCGTAGCCTTCCTCCTTCAGGGCGAGGCAAGCCTGGGTACCGGCGTAGTCAAATTCCGCGGCCTGACCGATGACGATGGGGCCGGAGCCTATGATCAAAATTTTTTTGATGTCAGTTCTCTTAGGCATGGATGGTTCCTCCTGATGATTCGATATATGTAGATTTAAGGGTTAACAGGTTTCGGCGCGGTAGACCACCTTGCCCGCACAGACGGTGGCCATACACTTGCCCCGGATGGGCCAGCCGGCGAAAGGGGTGGCCTTGCCCAGGGAGAGGAAGTCCTCCGGGGAAACGGTGGAAGCGGCGTTCAGATCCCAGATGGTGTAGTCGCAGCCAAGGGGGATGCCGAAGCGCTTGCGGGGATTGCCGCACAGCAGCCGGGCCACGTCCTCCAGATGAAGGATCCCGGGCTTGACCAGATAGGTGTACAGGATGGGGAAGGCCGTCTCCAGACCCACCACGCCGAAGGCGCTTTTTTCCAGACCCCGGGATTTTTCTTCCATGGAGTGGGGGGCGTGATCGGTGGCGATCATGTCGATGGTGCCGTCCAAAATCCCTTCCACCAGGGCCTGGCGGTCTTCTTTACCCCGGATGGGAGGGTTCATTTTGAATCGGCCGTCTTCTTGCAGCATGCTATCGTCCATCACCAGGTAGTGGGGGCCGGTCTCGCAGGTCACGTCCAGACCCTGGGCCTTGGCCCGGCGGATCAGCGCCACGCTTTCCTTGGTGGAGATATGGCAGACGTGGTAGCGCGCTCCGGTTTGGCGCACCAGCTCCAGATCCCGGGCGATCTGGCCCCATTCGCTTTCCGAGCAGATGCCCCGGTGGCCGTGCTCCCGGGCGTAGCCGCCGTCGTGGATATAGCCGCCCCGGAGCAGGGAATTATCCTCGCAGTGGGCCACGATGATCCGATCCAGCGCCTTGGCGCGAAGCATGGCCTGGCGCATCATGTCTTCGTCCTGGATGCCCCGGCCGTCGTCGGAAAAGCCCATCACATGGGGCGCCATGCCCTCCAGATCCGCTAGCTGTTCTCCCTTTTCCTCCAGGGTGATGGCGCCGTAGGGATAGACGTGGATGCAGGCGTTGCCCCGAATCAGGCTCCGCTGAAGCTCCAGATGGGCGGGGGTGTCCGGCACCGGGTTCAGGTTGGGCATGGTGCATACCGCCGTGTAGCCGCCCCGGGCCGCTGCCCGGGAACCGGTGGCTATGGTCTCCTTATAAGAAAAGCCCGGCTCTCGGAAATGCACATGCACGTCACAAAAGCCGGGGAATATCACATAGGAAGAAGAAAGGAATGCGCAAAGACCATTGGCGGCAATGGAATCGCCAATGCTTTCAAAAAAAGCGGGGCCAAAAGAAGGGGAAATGATCGCTGCGTTGGCGGTTTCAGTCATGAGTGTCTCCTTTCAATGCCCGAAAAAATGTCTTGCCGGAAAGCGGCAAGACGGGTATTGCGGCAAGCCGCTCTTTATCCAGGTAAGTATACCACGGATGCAGACCCTTGTCAACAACATTTTTTCGGGAGAAAGCCCTGCCCGCCGCGGTGCGCGGCGGGCAGGAAGGGTCAGCGGCGCTTCCAGGTGTCCTTGGAGAACAACACCAGCATAGGGAAAATCTCCAGCCGTCCGGCCAGCATACCCCAGGACAGCACCAGCTTGCTGAAGGCGCTGTAGCCGCTGAAGTTGCACAGGGGGCCGACGGCATCAAGGCCCGGGCCGATGTTGTTGAAAGTACACAAGGTGGCGGACAGGTTGGTCTCAATGGAGAAACCGTCCAGGGAGATCAGAGTGAAAATGGTGAACAGAATCAGCATATAGGCGGCAAGGTAGGCGTTGGTATTGTCCAGCACCTGCTGATCCACGGACCGGCCGTTGTTGCGCACCAGCTCCACCCGCCGGGGCTGGAGCATTTGGCGGATATTCCGGCGCAGGGTCTTCACCAGCAGCAGCAGCCGGGCCACCTTCAGACCGCCGCCGGTGGAACCGGCGCAGGCGCCTACCACCATCAGGCACAGCAGAATGGTCTTGGAAAAGCTGGGCCACAGGTCATAGTTGGTGGTGGTATAGCCGGTGGTGGTGATAATGCTGCCCACCTGGAAGGCGGCGTGGCGGATGGTCTCGCCCAGGGTGCCGTACAGATCCATGGTGTCCAGCACAACGAGCAGGATGCTGCCCAGAATGATGCCCAGATAAAGCCGCAGCTCCTCGTCGGTGAATACGTTTTTCCACTGGCGGATCAGCAGCAGGTAGTAGCAGCTGAAGTTCACACCGAACAGGATCATAAACACGGTGGTGACGTTTTGCAGATAGGGGCTGTAGCTGCCCATGGAGTCGTTCTTGATGCCGAAGCCGCCGGTACCGGCTGTGCCGAAGGCGGTGCAGACCGCTTCCAGCAGAGGCATGTCCCCCAACACCAGCAGAACGATGTTGAGAATGGTCAGCGCCACATAGATCAGATACAAAATCGCCGCGGTGTTGCGCATTTTGGGAACCAGCTTGCCTACATCGGGGCCGGGACTTTCCGCCCGGAGCAGATGCATGGTAAAGCCCTGGCCCTTTTCCCCGCTGAAGGCCAGCAGGAACACCAGTACGCCCATGCCGCCCAGCCAGTGGCTGAAGCTGCGCCAATACAGGATGCTGTTGCTCAAAGCCTCCACATCCGGAATCACGGAAGCGCCGGTGGTGGTGAAGCCGGAGACGATCTCGAAGAAGCAGTCCACATAGCTGGGAATCTCCCGGGAGATGTAAAAGGGAAGGCACCCCACCAGACTGAGCATGATCCAGCTGAGGCCCACGCATACCAGCCCCTCCTTGGCGTAGAAGGCGCTGGGCGCTCCCCGGCAGATCAGAGCCAGGGCCAGCACCAGAGCGGCAATGATGGCAATGGTGAGGACAAAGGCTCTGGTGGCGTTGTCCTCTCCGCAGAACAGGCTGATGCACAGGGCCGGGACCATGAAGATCCCTTCAATGGACAGGATCTGGGCGAGAAAGCGCCCCATCATTTTATAGTTCATAATGCGACCTCGTTATGCTCAGGCGAAAATGTCGTTGAGCTGGCGGATGATTTCGCCGTTGCTGGTGACCACTACCACAATGTCTCCATGAACAAAGGAGGAATCGCCGTTGGCGATTTCGGTGGAGGCGCCGTGAGCAATGCTGACGATCAGCACATTGGACTTCAGCCTGATTTCTTTAAGAGGCTTGCCGCAGTGGCGGGTGGTCTCGTCCACCAAAAACTCCATGGCTTCCGCCTGGCCGTCGGCAATGGTATGGACGGAAATGGCAGCGCCGGTCTGGTTCTCCATCGCCCGGACGTAGCGGACAATGTTGCTGCAGACCAGCTCCCGGGGGTAGATCACGCTGCCCAGGGACAAGCTGTCCAGAACGCTGCGGTTGCCGGTATGGCCCAGCTTGGTGATCACCTGGCCAACACCCTGGGAGCCTGCGTACAAGGAGACGATCATGTTCAGCTCGTCCAGACCGGTCAGGGTCACCAGGGCGTCGGTCTTGGACAGATCCAGACTCTCCAGCATATCCTGCTGGCTGATGTCGCCGTGGATGACCTCCGCACTGGGCAGCAGCTCGCACAGCTCCCGGCAGCGGTTCAGGTCGTTGTCGATGATCCGGAAGGACATACCGGACTTCTCCAGCCGTCTGGCAAGGTAATAACTGATCCGCCCGCCGCCGCAGATGGTGACGCTGCGTACCCGCCGGGTGAGGATGCCCAGATTCTTCAGCAGGGTGGTCAGATTCTGGGAAAGGGCGGTAACGAAGATCCGGTCGCCCTCCCGCAGGGTAAAGTCGCCCTTGGGGGCGATGGCGCTGCCGTCTCGGAGAACCGCGCACACCAGAACCTGGCACCGGACGATGGACTTCAGATCCATCAGCTTGACATTGCACAGCTTGCTGCCGGAATCCACCCGCAGCTCCACGATCTCTGTCCGGCCCTTGGCGAAGGTGTCCCGCCGGAGGAACCCCGGGTATTTCAGCAGATTGTCGATCTCTGTGGCGGCCTGGTTCTCCGGGTTGATTACCATGGACAGGCCGAAAATGTTGCGCATCCGGTAGATCTGCTCAGTGTACTCCGGATTGCGGATCCGGGCAATGGTGTGCAGCTTGGGATTCAGAGCATGGGCCGTGGTGCAGCACAAGAGGTTGATCTCGTCCTGGCCTGTGGCGGCGATGAGCAGCTGGGCGTCCTTCACCCCCGCCTGCTGCAATACGCTCATGGAAGCGCAGTTGCCCTGAACGGAGATCACGTCATAGCGCTCCACACTGGACTGAAGCACTCTGGCGTTGGAGTCGATGATGGTTACGTCGTGTCCCTCGGATGAAAGCTGGCGGGTCAGCATGGAGCCGACTTTTCCGTCGCCTGCGATGATAATATCCATGGGAAGCCTCCTGAAAATGCGTAAAAAATCTATAATACACCATTATAACAATCTATTTCGGCAAAGGCAACCATTTCTTGTCTAAGATAGGGTAAATGATTCCCTGGCCCGGGGGTATGGATGTTGACAACGCAACAAAGCTGTGCTATAATGCCGAAGCATGTTGATAAGACAACAAAAAAGGAGGGCCTAACCGATGCTTAGCAAGTACGAGCAGTTTTCCATGTCAATCTCCAGTCTGTACCATGACATCCAGCGGATCGAACGGATGGAAATGGCGAAATACGACATGAAAGGCTCCCACGCACAGTGCGTTCTGGCCATCAGCCGATACCCCGAGGGGATCACCGCGGCCCGGCTGTGTGAGGCCTGTGAAAAGGACAAGGCTGCCATTTCCCGAACGCTGGCGGAGCTGGAGCAGATGGGGATGGTGCGGCGCAGCAGACCGCGGTACCGGGCCTGCCTGACTCTGACGGAGCGGGGGATGGAAATTGCCAAAGCCGTGAATCAGACGGCGCATCTGGCGGTGGAACGGGCAGGAGACGGATTGGATGACAGCCGCCGGGAGGTATTTTACGGTGTGCTGGGACTGATCACGGAGAACCTTCACGCGCTGTGCCGCAGCGGTCTTTCCGAATCTATAACAAAACAGAAAGGTTGAGAAGTATGGCAGTACGGATCATTGTAGACTCGACTACAGATATGCCCCAGGCGGTGGCGGAGCGCGTAACGGCGGTGCCCCTGGTGATTCATTTCGGGCCGAAGGAATATGTAGACGGCATTGACATTGACACCCAGCGGTTTTATCAGATGCTGGTGAACAGCGAGGTGCTCCCCACTACCAGCCAGCCCACCCCCTATGCCTTTGACGAGGTGTTTTCTCAGGCTGTGGCGGCAGGGGACAGCGTGGTGTGCGTCACCATTTCCGCCAAGCTCTCCGGCACCTACCAAAGCGCCTCCATTGCGGCGGCAGGCTATCCCGGCCGGGTCTTCGTAGTGGACAGCCGGAATGTGACCATCGGAGCGGGCATCCTGGTGGAGTATGCTCTGGGCCTGGTGGATCGGGGATACAGCGCGGCCCGGATCGCCCGGGAATTGGAAGAAAAGCGGGAGAAGGTGCGGCTGCTGGCCATGCTGGATACGCTGGAGTATCTGAAAAAGGGCGGCCGAATCTCCGCCACCGTTGCCTTTGCCGGCGGACTGCTGAACATCAAGCCCCTGATCGGGATTGCCGACGGCGAGGTGAAAATGGTGGGAAAAGCCCGGGGCGGCAAGCAGGCGGCGGGACATCTGACAGAACTGATCGCCCAGGCCGGAGGCGTGGACTATGCCATGCCGGTGCTGCTGGGCTATACGGGCCTGGAGGACAGTCTGCTGCGCGGCTATGTGCAGATCAGCCGGGAGCTGTGGGAGCCTTTCGGCCGGGAGCTGGACAGCGCGGTGGTAGGCAGCGTGGTAGGCACCCACGCCGGGCCGGGCGCCGTAGCCGTGGCCTTCTTCGCGGCGGAGTGATCCCATGGCAAGGCGGGGCGATGTCCTGCCTTGCCGCGTTTTTGGGAAAAATGCCCTTGTAAACCCCGGGGAAATATCATATACTAGTTCCATAAATCACACAGGAGTGTCACTATGCAATATTTCATCTCCTTCCTGGAGGGTATCATCACCTTTATCTCTCCCTGCCTGCTGCCTATGCTGCCGGTGTATCTGACGTATTTCGCCGGCGGGGGAGAGCGTACTATGCAAAGGACGCTGAAAGGGGCCATTGGCTTTGTGCTGGGCTTTACGGTGGTGTTCACAGCCATGGGCGCCCTGGCCGGAACGCTGGGCAGCTTTCTGACCCGGTACCAGACCTGGGTGAACCTGATCGGGGGGCTGATCGTCGTAGCCTTTGGCCTGAACTATATGGGGCTGCTCCGGCTGAACCTGTTCCGGGGCGGCGGCACAGCTCCTGTGGGCGGGGATATGGGCTTTTTCTCCGCGGTTTTGTTCGGCGTGGTGTTCTCCGTGGGGTGGACGCCTTGCGTGGGAGCTTTCCTGGGTTCGGCCCTGATGCTGGCGTCCCAGCAGGGCCATGTGCTGGAGGGCACGCTGATGCTGCTGTGCTACTCCCTGGGCCTTGGCATTCCGTTCCTGTTCAGCGCTGTGCTGATGGATAAGCTGAAATCCGCCCTCACCTGGATCAAAGCCCACTATGCGGCGGTGAATATGGTCTGCGGCGGGCTGTTGGTAATCATGGGCATTTTGATGAGCACCGGCCTGTTGGGCAGGCTTCTGGCATTGCTGCAATAAGGAGGATACCATGGAAAAGACATACCGCGTTCTGAAGCTTCTGATTTGGATTCTGGCCTTTGCGGTGGTGATCGCCGGGGCCTGGGTGCTCTATAACCGGCTGAATTCCCAAGTCCCCGTTACGATTCAGGATCCCACTGCCCAGGCGACCCAGGCGGCGGAGGCGGCTCCGGATTTTACGGTTACCGATGGGGAGGGGAACGCCTGGATGCTGTCTGATTTTCAAGGCAAGCCGGTGATCCTGAACTTCTGGGCCAGCTGGTGCGGCCCCTGCGCCTCGGAGATGCCGGAATTTCAGCAGGCCTTTGAGGCCTACGGCGAGGACATCCACTTTCTGATGGTCAACGCCACCGGCTGGCGGGAGACGGAGGACTCTGCCCGGGCTTTCCTTACGGAGCAGGGATATACCTTCCCGGTATACTTTGATACGGAGGGAGAGGCCACGGCGGCCTACGGCGTCAACGCCATCCCGGTGACCTACTTTATTGACGCGGAAGGAAACCTTGCAGGCCAATTCCTGGGAGCGATTCCCGACGATACCCTGGGACGGCACATCGACGACCTCCTGTCCTGACGGCATCCAACACAATCCGATTGGTTTCTGGTAACGGCATGATTTCGGTCATGCCGTTTTTCCGTTTGGAATGGCATAGAGTACGTTGGCGGGGCGTATGCCCATAGCGTTGCAGAGGCTGGTTATTTCCCGCACCCGGCGTCAATGACTTTGCCATTCTTTTCTTGAAAAGAAATTATTATGGGGTGTGAGGTTTTCCTTGCAAATTCCGTTTAATAGGGTGAGGAAGCAAACACATACGTGAGGTGAACCTTCATGGAAGACAGCAAAATCATTGAATTGTTCTTTGCCAGAAACGAAGATGCCATCAAACACACGGATGACGCCTATGGGCGGCGCCTTTATCATCTGGCGGACAACATCGTTCACAACAGTCAGGATGCCGAAGAAAGTGTCAGCGATACTTACCTGAAGGCGTGGGACACGATTCCTCCCCACAAGCCCCAATATTTCTTTGCGTATATTGCGAAGATTTGCAGACATTTTGCTCTGGACAAACTGGACTGGAAAAAGGCCGCCAAACGGAATGCGGAGGTTGTCAGCTTGACCCAGGAAATGGAATTGTGTATTCCCGATTCGGAGCAGGAGCGGAAGCTGGAGGGGAAAGAGCTGGGTAACATTCTGGATGCGTTCTTAAGAACCCTGACGCCGGAAAACCGTGTGGTATTTATGCGCCGGTACTGGTATGTGGATACCATTGCGGAAATCGCTGCCCGGTATGGAATCAGCGAAAGCGCTGTTCAGATGAGGCTGAATCGAACCAGAGCAAAGCTCTGCACGTACCTGGAAAAGGAGGGAATTCGTGTATGAACGGCAGAGACATTTTCTTGGGGCTGAAGTATGTGGGCGAGGATTTGATTGAGGAAGCGGAAACTGCTCAGTTCCCGGTTCAGGCAAATCAGAAAAATCCCCATGGAAGAATCCGCAGACCGTTGATGATTGCCGCCGTGATCGCGCTGACTGCGCTGTTGGTGGGCTGCGGCATCGTGTATGTGCTGACCATGCAGGATCTGAAGCTGGGAGAACAAACGGTGACACAGGAGCGCTGGGACAGCGAGCACGCGGGAATGGTCACGCAGACGGTAAATCAGCAAGTGCTCACCCTGAGCGGAATCAAAGGGACAGCGAACTATCAAGCGGCTTTGGACTGGTATGAATTTATGCAATCCTTTGACCCTGATAAAAAGCTGCAAATGACTGCCGATCCGGAAGAACGGGATTTCTCCCATGACTACGACTTTTACGCGCCCTATGCCCAGGAGATGGTGGACAAACTGGATGAGATCGTGAACACATATGACTTAAAGCTCTTGGGCCCTTGGGTTGTCCAAAACGGTGGCGGGGACGCGCTGAACGCTCTGGGAATGGAAAGTCTTTTGACTTCGGACGCTCCGGCGACGATGGACAGTCTCAACGTTTCCGCTACAGAAAATGGGTATTTTTCCGCGGATTTTACCATTCAACCGACGGACGGGAGGGACTGGCCCTATCTGCCTATGCTCAGCTATTTCTATACGCCCAAGGATCATTTCAACCCCGCAATCATTGAACTCAACGACACCGGGGATTGGGAGGAAGAAACCTACACCACCGCATCGGGGAATGATCTTCTGATCCTCCGATCCCCTTCGGACTGGCGAAGCTGGATATTCTGCACCCGGGACGATGCCGTAGTTTCTGTGCGGATGGAGACCATTTGGGAATTGTACAGCGATAAAGAAGTGATCCGTCAGCCGATGACGGATCAAGAGGTGACGCAAATTTTGGATATGATTGATTTTTCCGCGGTTCCTAAAACATATCAATCGATTTCCTCAGAAACGCCTTCTTCCCATCCAGGAACGAAGCAAACCCAAAACGGCTATACATTGGAAGTCAAATCCGCTGTCACCGATGGACGAAACGCGCGCGTTATTTTGACCTTGACGGCGCCGGAAGGCGTGGAGCTTTGTAAGGCGGACAGTGAATACTCTGTGGGATTCGGCAATTTTGGAAATCTAAACATTCTCACTTCCAAGGCGGAAGATGATTACCGGTGGGTTGCCTCTGGCGAAACCCTGGAAGCGCATGAAGATCACGATGGCAGGGATGATACCATTCTGGTTGTCTATAACACCTATTCCTGGGATGAAGATGGACGGGTTTGCTTTGAACCCGGCAGCGATTGGACGATCCGTATTCAGGATCTCTATCTGGAGCGGATCGAGTACCCGGATGGGGTCTATTCCGGCATCGTGCCTCTGGGAACCGTAGAAGGCGTATGGGAATTTGATATTACCTTTGATGAAGATTCTGACACGCGTGCCATTGAGTTTATTGACCAGCCGGTAATATTTGTCGACCAATCCATCAGCGGCCAACGGGAAGTGAGCATTACCTCCTTTAAGCTTCGCGGGTTAGGGCCGGAAGTAATGTGGAAAGATGATGTTTCAGGATATGGGATTTTCTATGTTGTACTGAAAGACGGCAGCAGGATTCCCCTGGATGGCGGTGATTATATGCTCAACTACGACGATTCACCCATTGCGCTGGACGAAGTGGATTATGTAGAACTCTTTAACGGCATCAAACTGTATCCCCAAGCCGGGACAGAGTGACGGTTGAGGTGAATGGAAAGTGTTTGCCTGGGGCGCTTTTATTCTTGCATATTTCAACTGATGGCGAAAAACGGGAACGCCTTGTCCCGGTTTGCCGCCGCAGACAGAAGAGGGGCGGATTATGGGATTCTGGATTGCCTTTTTTCGCCGGTTGTGCTACAGTGTAGGTGCTTAATTGGCAGAGGAGGCAGACATAGATGGAATGGAATGATATCTATGATGAGAACCGGAATCTTACCGGACGGGTGCACAGACGGGGAACGCCCTGGCAGCCCGGGGAATATGGGGTGGTGGTATGCGTCTGGGTATATGACGGCAGAGGTCACATCCTTCTGACCCGGCGGGCCAAGAGCAAAAGCTTTGCCGGCACCTGGGAGAACTCCGGCGGCGCCGTCCAGGCCGGCGAGACCAGCCGCCAGGCCATTGCCCGGGAGCTGTTTGAGGAGACGGGGATCCGGGCGGAGGAGGCGGAATTTGAACTGCTGGACACCGACCGGGATCGAAACATCTTCTACGACCATTACTGCCTGAAACGCCAGGTGTCCTTAAAGGACGTTGTGCTGCAGCCCGGGGAAACGGACAATGTGATGTGGGCCAGCTTTGGGAAGGTTCGCTGGATGATCCGCAGCGGTAAGATCTGCAAGATCATCGGCAGTCAGTTTAAACGGCAGGAAAAGCAATTGCGTTTGCGCAACATGCCCAAGTTCCGGCGCTGATTTTTGGTAAGCGGAGGCTTTGTTTCCGCTTGCCTTTTTTTCCATTCCGGGATATAATGAAAAAAAGCGTTTTTTCATTCCCGGCGAAAACGCTTCCGCCGGGTGAAAATCGCTTTCTTTTTATTTTTACGAACATGGAGGGAAAGACCGAATGATCGAGCTCGTGAAACTGCCTGTAAGGCGAGGAAAGGCGCCGTTGCGTCTGGCGAAGGGACATTTTGTCACAAGCCATTCCCATATCAATTACTACATTGATATCACCTATCAGAAGACCCGGCTCAGCGAGGCCCGGGACAGCGCTTACCAGTTGGTCTCTCATTTCATCAACGATACCCCGGTGGATACCATCCTCTGCCTGGACGGAACGGCGGTTTTGGGCACCTGCATCGCCGAGGAGCTGACCAAATCGGGCTTTTGCACCATCAATGCCCACCAGACCATTTATGTGGTTCAGCCGGAATTCAGCGCCGAGTCCCAGATGATCTTCCGGGACAACATCCGTCCCATGATCCGGGGGAAGCATGTTTTGGTGCTTATGGCTTCCGTCACCACCGGCGTCACCGCCAAGAGCGCCATCAGCGCCATCCAGTATTACGGTGGCCATGTGGCGGGGATCGCCGCCATCTACCGAGCGGTGGACGAGATCGACGGATATCCCGTGCGCTCGGTCTACTCCATCGCGGATCTGCCGGACTATGAAAGCTACGACTACCACGAATGCCCCTACTGCAAGGCGGGGGTGAAGGTGGACGCTTTGGTAAACAGCTACGGCTATTCCGCCCTATAACAGACAGCATATACATCAGACGCGTCCCGGTTTTGCTTCGGCAAAACCGGGACGCCGGCATGATTACGGGAATGCATACTGGCTTACCGGGGTAAGGATCAGCTCCGCTGTGGGGTGTTCCGCCAGAACGGCGTGATAGGCGTCTTCGCTGAGGGGCTGCTTGTCCGTAAACTCCATGGCCCGATACCAGGTATCCTCCTGCTGGGAGACCGCATCCCAGACCACGTGATCCACGAGAACGGGCTCCCCCTGCTCCACACGGTAATACACGTGGGATACATACTGGTCAAAGGATTCCAGAAGCAGTATCGCCGCAGAAAAATGTCCCGCTCGGTCTGGCTCAACGTGGCCAGAAAGGCATTGAGGCACCGGATCAGCTCCTTGCGTTCCAGGTCGCCTTCCACGTTTTGCCGGCCGTCGGCGCAGTCAAAAAGCTCCTCCAGCGCCAGGGGGACGGCGCCGCCGCCCCGCTTGGCACAGGAGCGCTTCCGCCACCGGCTGACGGACAGATTGCGGGTGATCCTGCCCAGGAACACCGCCAAAACCGCCGGCCGCTGGGGCGGCATGGCGTTCCAGGCTGCCAGATAGGTATCGCTGACGCTTTCCCGGGCGTTCTCCCGGTCGGACAGAATGTTGTAGGCGATGCGGAAGCAGTAGCCTCCGTATTTGCTGTCGGTTTCCTGGATAGCCTGCTCCGAGCGCTGCCAATACAGGTCGATGATGCTGCTGTCGTCCATAAAACCCCTCCTTATGTATCGCTTTGAAAAGGCCTTCACTGGTAGGGTCGCAAAAAAAGCGCCGTCATTGCATGGGAAGAAAACAAATTTCGGATGTGATCACCATAGGCCTTTTCGGGGAACTTGTCAAGGCTTGGGATTTGATCTTGCATTTTTGCCGAATCCGGGTACAATAGAATGTGTGACTGCCGTGGCTTGGTATCCGCGTTTCAAAACGCCCGCCTTTGGGGAGATTGAGCCGCGTCCCGGGGCTTGTCCGGCGGACACGATCCATGGAAGCTCTGGATCCGCCGCTCGCGGCTGCGCGGGAGAGCTTCCTTAAGAAAACAATCCTGTATGGAGGAGAACCTATGCCAACATTGGAACAGATCCGGGCTTGCATGTCCGGTGATCGGTACGCTGTAGAGGTGACCGGGGTACAGATCCGGGAGGCGGAGCCGGGCAGATCGGTGTGCGCCCTTGAGCTGCGCCCGGAGCTGCTCAACGCCAACCATAAGCCCATGGGGGGCGCGATCTTTACCCTGGCGGATTTCGCTTTCGCCGTGGCGGCCAACGGACACAGCATCCGGGTCACCGTGTCCCAGCAGGTTTCCATCACCTTCCTGGCCCCGGCCCGGGGCCAGGTGCTTATCGCCGAGGCCAAACGGCTGAAGGAAGGGCGGCACACCAGCCTGTACGCCGTGGACGTCACCGACGAAACCGGTGTCTGTGTGGCCCATGCTACCGTCAACGGCTATATTCTGCCGGAGCAGGCCCTGCCGCCGCTGTCGTCCCGGGAATAAAAGGGAAAAAAGCTATTGACTTTCTGCTGCTAGTGTGCTAAAGTGACTGGTAAGAACAAACGCTGTGACGGAGCCAAGTAGGGTGCAGTCCGATCCTGACAGAGAGCCGCCGGTTGGTGCGAGGCGGTGAGGAAGCTGAACCTGAATTACCCTCCCGAGCGTCTTGCTGAAGGGAAAGTAGGCACAGACGGGTGCGCCCGTTATCGCGCAGGGCATTGTTGGATGCCTGCTGAGGCCGCTTCGGCGGTAAATAGAGGTGGTACCACGGGAGAACTCTCGTCCTCTGCATGATTTGCAGAGGACGTTTTTTTATGGATTCACGAAAAAACCAATGGGAAAAGAGGACAGATATATGGTAATCACAGATTTTTTGGAACGAAATGCTCGGATGTACGGCTCCGAAACGGCGCTGGTGGAGATCAATCCCTCCGACGAGCGGGATCAGGCGGTGACCTGGCGGGACTTCAGCCTCATTGAAAGCGCGAACCCCAGCGCCCCCTACCGCCGGGAGCTGAGCTGGAAGGATTTTGACCGCCGGGCCAACCGGATCGCCAATCTGCTGCTGAGCCGGGGACTGGAGCGGGGGACAAAGGTGGGGATTCTGCTGATGAACTGCCTGGAATGGCTGCCGCTGTATTTCGGCATCCTCAAGGCCGGATGCGTGGCGGTGCCCCTGAACTTCCGCTACTCCGGCGAGGAGATCCGCTACTGCCTGGAGCTGGCGGATGTGGAGGTGCTGGTGTTCGGGCCGGAGTTTATCTGCCGCATGGACGAGATCGTGGACAAGCTGCCCCGGGTGAAGATGATGTTCTTTGTGGGCCAGGGAAGGCCTGCCTACGCCGAGGACTGCTGCCGCCTCATGGGCTTCTGCTCCTCCAGCCCCCCACCGGTGGCCCTGGCCCCGGAGGATTATGCCGCCATCTACTTTTCTTCCGGCACCACCGGTTTCCCCAAGGCGATTTTACATAACCACCGGGGACTGGTGGCCTCCTGCGAGACGGAGCAGCGGCATCACGGCCAGACCCGATCCGATGTGTTCCTGTGCATCCCGCCGCTGTATCATACCGGGGCGAAAATGCATTGGTTCGGCTCGCTGATCTCCGGCAGCAAGGCGGTTCTGCTGCGGGGAGTGAAGCCGGAGTGGATCCTCCGGGCGGTTACCGAGGAGAAGTGTACCATCGTCTGGCTGCTGGTGCCCTGGGCTCAGGATCTGCTGGACGCCATCGACAGCGGCAGGATCGACTTACAGCACTACTACCTGGTGCAGTGGCGGCTGATGCATATCGGCGCCCAGCCGGTGCCGCCCAGCTTAATCCACCGGTGGATTAAGGTTTTCCCCAATCACCGGTATGATACCAACTATGGCCTGTCTGAGTCCCTTGGCCCCGGATGCGTCCATCTGGGTGTGGAGAATCTGGAAAAGGTGGGCGCCATCGGAAAGCCCGGCTATCAGTGGTCTGCCCGGGTGGCGGACGAGCAGGGCAAGGATGTGCCCACAGGAGAGGTGGGCGAGCTGATCGTCCAAGGCCCGGGGGTGATGCTCTGCTACTATAAAAACCCGGAAGCCACCGCCGAGACGGTGAAGGACGGCTGGCTCTATACCGGCGATATGGCCCGGCAGGATGAAGAAGGCTTCCTGTATCTGGTGGATCGGAAGAAGGATGTGATCATTTCCGGCGGTGAGAACCTCTATCCGGTGCAGATCGAGGATTTCCTGCGCCGCTATGACAAGATCAGCGATGTGGCGGTGATCGGCCTGCCGGATAAGCGGCTGGGCGAAATCGCCGCCGCCATTATCCAGCTGAAGGAAGGGGTCTGCTGCACGGAGGAGGAGATTCATCAGTTCTGCAAAGAGCTGCCCCGGTATAAGCGGCCCCGGAAGGTCATCTTCGCTCCGGTGCCCCGGAATCCCACAGGCAAGATCGAAAAGCCCGTCCTCCGGGAGCAGTATTGCGGCGGTTATCTGGTGGAGAAGCAGACCACCAATTAATGGAACAACCATCGGCTGACGATTTCAGAAGAAAGAGGGGCGTTATTTATGCAGGATCTGTTCATTAAGCTTTCTATGCTCATTGCCTTTTTCGCGGTGATGGTAGCGGTGGGACTTTACTGCCGCCGCCATGCCACGGACGTTTCCGGTTTTGTCCTGGGCAACCGGTCGGTGGGGCCGTGGCTGACGGCCTTTGCCTATGGCACCAGCTATTTCTCGGCGGTGGTCTTTGTGGGTTACGCCGGACAGTTCGGCTGGAAATACGGCATTGCCGCCACCTGGGCGGGCCTGGGCAACGCGTTTCTGGGAAGCTTGCTGGCCTGGGCGGTGCTGGGGCGGCGCACCCGGGTCATGACCCAGCACCTGGACAGCGCCACCATGCCGGAGTTT
>CALWXQ010000008.1 GCA_944385545.1 uncultured Oscillospiraceae bacterium
GTGGTTGGTGGTTCTTCCTCATTGTACCATAAAAGGAGTGCTTTTTGTTTATTTTTCAGATTTGCTCATTTAGAGTTCCATAAATCTGCCCCGCAGATTTTCTCCATTTCACTTCACCACCTACACCCGAACAGCCGGATTTCGCGTCAGCGAATCCGCAAATTTCCCGTCCCGAAGGGACCCAAAATCCGTCTGTTCTGCTGTCACCGGAAATGGTATGATCAGTAAGGCAGCATCCCCTTTCCGGCAACAGCGGTCGCAAAAGGTATAACACACTAGACTTTACACAGTAAAATCGTGTGCCAACAGGGCGCTTTCACCCCTATTGGAAACCCAGAATCAAAGGAATCTGCCATCCCTTTGAAATCCCAGCCCGTTTTGCAATCTGTATATACAAACCTAAAAAACGGTGTTTGTATTTACATATCCCAAAACAAAAAATCCCCACAGTCGATCTTCCGAAAAGGAGAGGAAAGACTGTGGGGATTTTCAATGCCGCACTCATTTGGACGGGAGAAATTCATGCGTCACGCACCGCTGCGGCGGCGCATTTTTCGGAACACTCACCCGTGTCCCGGCGAAAGAACGTTGAGAGTCATCCTTATTACGATCCTAATCATAATCATGATTATAATTAGGATCACATTAGAACTGAGCGAAGACCGACAATGGAAAATTAGATACTAACGAATAAATCGCAAGAAATTAAGATTGTCCCTTGCAGAATTGCGTTGAAGGATGTATGATATAGGTAGATTACTACATACGGAGGTATGACTATGGCCATCTCCTATAAAAAGCTGTGGAAGCTGCTAATTGACAAGGACATGACTGCTGTGGAACTTCGGGAAAAGACCGGAATTGCACCCAATACTATGACCAAACTTCGTCGGGATGAAGAAGTATCCATGGCGGTGCTGATTAAGATTTGTAAAGTTCTGGATGCTAATATTGGAGATGTAATGGATTTGATTCCGCATGATTAAAATTGTGGAAAGGAAGGATATTGTATGAGTAATAATTTTGGTTTCTTGCAAAATGATTTTCCTGTCCTTGCCCAATTTGGTCAGAAGGCGGAAGCATACCTGTATTCTGATTCCAACTCCTGCTTAATGAAACTGGGCATGATCGGAGAAACCATTGTGAACCTAATGTTCACCTATGACAGAATTGCTCTGCCCGTTGAGAATACCGCTATCAACCGCATTACCATCTTGTTCCAGGAAGGTCTTCTGACCCAGGATCTGGTGGATATTCTGCATGCGCTGCGTAAGACCCGTAACAAGGCAGTCCATGACAACTATGCTTCTGTCAGTGATGGCAAGTCCCTACTGCAGATGGCACACAGCCTCTGTGAATGGTTCATGCAGACCTATGGTGATTGGAATTACCAGAACCAGCCCTTTGTCATGCCGGTGGAAGAAAAGACTGTGCCTGTTGCTGATAAGAAGAAAGAACAGGAAGCTGAAGAGCAGCTGACAAAACAGGCCGAAGCTGTGGCTGCCGCAGCACCTGCGGTTATAGCCTCCGAGCGTAAAAAGCAGGCCAGCAAGGCCGCAATCCAGCGGCAGAAGTCTGAAGCTGAAACTCGCTACATGATCGATGAGCAGCTGCGTCAGGTTGGCTGGGAAGCCAATACCGAAGAAATCCGCTACTCCAAGGGCAGCCGTCCTGCAAAGGGTCATAACATGGCCATTGCTGAGTGGCCCACTGACTCCTCCGTTGGCAAGAAAGGCTATGCAGATTACGCTCTGTTCATTGGGTTGCAGTTGGTAGCCATCATTGAAGCCAAGGCAGAACACAAAGATATCCCCTCTGTTCTGGACTACCAGGGCAAGGATTATCCCCGAAATATCCGTGCTGAAGATGCCAAGTACCAGATCTGCACATGGGGTGAATATAAGGTGCCTTTCACCTTTGCCACCAATGGCCGTCCTTATCTGGAGCAGTACAAGACTAAATCCGGCATCTGGTTCCTGGATCTGCGTCAGTCTGACAATGTACCCAAGGCGCTCCACGGCTGGATCAGCCCGGATGGCATTATGGAAAAGCTGGAAAAGGATATTCAGGCAGGCAATCAAGCCCTGCAGAATCTGTCCTATGATCTGCTGCGGGATAAAGATGGCCTGAATCTGCGTGACTATCAGGTAAAGGCAATCCAGGCAGCAGAAAAGGCTGTTATGGAAGGCAAGAAAACTGCCCTACTGGCCATGGCTACCGGCACCGGTAAGACCAGAACCGTTTTGGGCATGATCTACCGTTTCCTGACTACCAACCGTTTCCGCAGAATCCTCTTCCTGGTTGACCGTACCGCTCTGGGTGAGCAGGCACACGATGTCTTCAAAGAGGTCAAACTGGAAGACCTGATGACTCTGGATGAAATCTACAACATAAAGGGTCTGGATGATAAGTTGATCGACAAGGAAACCCGCATCCAGGTTGCCACCGTGCAGGGCATGGTAAAGCGCATCCTTTACACCGAGGATGGCGACAGCAAGCCATCTGTCACGGATTTTGATCTAATCATCATTGATGAAGCCCACCGTGGCTATATCCTAGACAAGGAAATGGACGATGCAGAACTGTTGTACCGTGACCAGAGGGACTACCAGAGCAAATACCGCAGCGTGGTGGAATACTTCGACGCTGTCAAGATTGCGCTGACTGCAACGCCCGCTCTGCACACTACCGAAATCTTTGGTCAGCCAGTTTTCAAATACACTTACCGGGAAGCCGTCATCGAAGGCTACCTGGTTGACCACGATGCCCCTCATCGCTATGAGACCAAACTCAGCAGCGAAGGCATCCATTATATCCCCGGTCAGACTGTCACCATCTTTGACCCTGTGACCGGTGAAATCACCAACAGTGAACTGCTGGAAGATGAACTGAACTTCGATGTGGAGCAGTTCAACCGGCAGGTCATCACCCGTTCCTTCAATGAGACAGTACTGGAGGAAATCTCCCGGAGTATTGATCCCGAAAATCCCAAGGAATCCGGCAAGACTCTGATCTTCGCTGTCAACGATGACCACGCAGATATGATCGTGGATATTCTGAAGAACATCTATGCAGAAACCGGTGTGGATGGTAATGCCATTATGAAGATCACCGGCAAGGCAGGTGGTGGCGATCCCAAGAAGATCCAGGAAGCCATCAAACGTTTCAAGAACGAGGATTACCCCAGTGTAGTTGTCACCGTTGACCTGCTGACCACCGGTATTGACGTACCGGAGATCAATACTCTGGTCTTCATGCGCAGGATCAAGTCCCGTATCCTCTTTGAGCAGATGCTGGGCCGTGCGACCCGCCTGTGTCCCAAAATCAAGAAGACCCACTTTGAGATCCATGACCCTGTCGGTGTCTATGATTCTCTGGAAGAGGTCAATACCATGAAACCTGTTGTGGCAAATCCCACCGCTACTTTTGATCAGCTGCTGGAAGGTCTGAAAACTGTAGAGGATCAGAAACAGGTAGAGAACCAGATCAACCAGATCATTGCCAAACTGCAGCGCAAGAAGCGGAATCTGGACAGCACCACGCTGGAGCACTTCGCCAGCATGACAGGCGGCATGACCCCCGAACAGTTCATTGCGGACATTAAGAAACGTCCTGTGGAGGATGCCCGGAACCGCCTATTGACCAACGAAGAACTGTTTGCTCTGCTTCAAGCACACAAACCCAATGGCGGTAAACCTGTTGTGATTTCCGACAAGGAAGATGAACTGATCTCCCATACCCGTGGTTACGGCAAGAATGACCAGCGTCCTGAAGATTATCTGGATGCATTCTCCCAGTACGTCATCACCAATATGAATGAGATCGCTGCGCTGAAGATCATCTGCACCCGCCCCCGGGATCTGACCCGTGCCAGCCTGAAGAATCTGAAGCTGGCGCTGGATCGGGAAGGCTTCACCACACAGCAGCTGAATACCGCAATCTCCGAACTAACCAACGAAGAAATGGCTGCGGACATCATCAGCCTGATTCGCCGCTATGCCATTGGTTCTGCGCTGATCAGCCATGAAGCCCGTATCCGACGTGCGGTGGACAAGCTGAAGAAATCCCACAAGTTCACCAAACAGGAACTGAGCTGGATTGCCCGGATGGAAAAGTACCTGATGGAAGAATCCGTTCTGAATGTGGGTGTCTTCGACGAGGATAGCCGCTTCAAAACTAACGGTGGCTTCGCAAAGATCAACAAAGTATTTGCAAACAAACTGGAAAGCGTCGTTCTAGAGCTCAACGAGTACCTGTACGATGATGGAGGCAGAAGCGCATGAATCAAAATGAACTTTGGACTAATATTTTCTCTGCAATGGTAAACCAAGCCATCATGAATCAGAGCAAGCATAATCGACCTCTTCCACAGGATCAACGAGAAGCTCAAGAGAAGATACTTAATGCAATCCACGATTTATGTGAAAACAAGGAAAAAATATCACCTGAATATCGCGCACAAGTCTTTGATGCTATGGTTTTGAAACTTGCCAGTGAAATCGGATGGAATTATGGAGGGGCAAAATGACCACACAAGAAATTGTTTCCAAGCTCTGCAATCTGTGCAACGTCCTTCGGGATGATGGCATTACATATCACCAGTATGTCACGGAGCTTACCTATATTCTGTTCCTGAAGATGGCCAAGGAGACCGGAACCGAAGAGATCGAACATAAGGATGGCTCTGTCCGTGTCAATATCCCTGCTGGCTACCGTTGGGATGACCTGGTCGGCAAGAGCGGCATCGAACTGAAGAAGTTCTACAAGGCACTGCTGACCCACCTGGGCGACAACTGCACCGGTCGTGTCCGGGAAATCTACCAGGGCTCTGCCACAAATATTGAGGAACCCAAAAATCTGGAAAAGATCATCACCAGCATTGATGCTCTGGACTGGTATTCCGCCCGGGAAGAAGGATTGGGCAATCTCTACGAAGGTCTACTGGAGAAGAACGCCAACGAGAAGAAGTCCGGTGCCGGTCAGTATTTCACACCCCGTGTGCTGATCGATGTGATGACCAAGCTGGTGGATCCCCAGCCCGGTGAGCGGTGCAATGACCCTGCATGCGGTACCTTCGGCTTTATGATCGCAGCCCATCGTCATGTGAAGGAAGCCACTGATGACTTCTTTGATCTGAGTCAGGACATGGCAGATTTTGAGCGCAACGAAGCCTTTACCGGCTGTGAGCTTGTCCACGATACCCACCGTCTGGCTTTGATGAATGCCATGCTCCATGACATTGACGGCGAGATCAAGCTGGGCGATACCCTGTCCAGCATGGGCGCCTCCATGAAGGATTTCGATGTAGTTCTCACCAACCCTCCCTTTGGCACCAAGAAGGGCGGCGAGCGTGCCACCCGTGATGACTTCACCTTCTCCACCAGCAACAAGCAGCTCAACTTCTTGCAGCATATCTACCGTAGTCTGAAGGCCAACGGCAAAGCCCGCACCGCTGTGGTGTTGCCGGATAACGTGCTGTTTGCAGACGGTGACGGTGAGCGTATCCGTATTGACCTGATGGACAAGTGCGATCTGCATACTGTTCTCCGTCTGCCCACCGGTATTTTCTATGCCCAGGGTGTTAAGACCAATGTGCTGTTCTTCACCCGTGGCAGAACCGACAAGGGAAATACCAAGGAAGTCTGGTTCTATGACCTGCGGACCAATATGCCCTCTTTTGGTAAGACAACGCCCCTGAAGCGGGAGCATTTTGATAGTTTCGTTGCCGCCTATACCGCTGAGGATCGCCGTACGGTATCCGATGAACGCTGGAGCGTATTCACCCGGGAGCAGATCGAGGCCAAGGGCAATTCTTTGGATCTGGGTCTCATCCGGGATGATTCTGTGCTGGACTATAACGAACTACCTGACCCCATCGAGAGTGCCGAAGAAGCTGTGGCCAATCTGGAGGAAGCTGTTGATCTGCTGATGAGTGTTGTGAAGGAACTGAAATCTCTGGAAGTACCGGAGGTAGAGTGATGGCACGGGGCAAGAAAAACGAAGTCACCTTAACGCCGGAAGAAAAACTGGCGCAGGCGCTGGTACCGGATTGGGAACAGCCCTATAAGGTGCCGAGAAATTGGTGTTGGGTTAAACTGTCATCACTTTCCTCTCTTATTTCCAAAGGAACCACACCAACTGGTGGCAAAACTGCCTACGTTCCTGAAGGTGTTCACTTCCTTCGTGTTGAAAATATTAATGATGACGGTACAATTTCACATGACAATATTGCTTGCGTAACTGAGGAAATGCATACTGGATTCCTTAGACGCTCCATGTTGGAAAAACGGGATATATTGGTGTCAATAGCGGGAACGCTTGGAAAAACCGGTATTGTTCAAGAGACTGATCTTCCGTTAAATTCTAATCAGGCAGTAGCATTTATTCGGCTCAAAACAGAAGCTATTGACGAAAGGTATATTAAAAATGTAATCGATAATCCTATTGCGCAAGAATTATTACTTGGTAAAACCAAGGTAACATCC
This sequence comes from uncultured Oscillospiraceae bacterium, assembly GCA_944385545.1. Classification (GTDB taxonomy): domain Bacteria; phylum Bacillota; class Clostridia; order Oscillospirales; family Oscillospiraceae; genus Faecousia. The sequence goes on from CALWXQ010000008.1 coordinate 6,486, forward strand.
ATTCCAAATCTTACGCTGGAGATTATTGGAGATTGCCCAATACCACTCGCACCAACGGCTGAGCAGCAGCGAATCGTTGACCGCATCGAGTATCTGTTTACCAAACTGGACGAAGCAAAAGAAAAAGCTCAGTCTGTGCTGGACAGCTTTGAAACCCGCAAAGCCGCCATCCTTCATAAAGCTTTCACCGGCGAGCTGACCGCTAAATGGAGAGCGGAGCATGGTGTAGGAATGACGAGTTGGAATAGTACCACCTTGGCACAAGTAGTAAGTGGCTTCAAATACGGTACTTCTGAAAAAAGCGATTACAATAACACAGGTATGCCTGTCCTGAGAATCCCCAATGTTGGTGATGGCTATGTTGACTTCTCTGATATGAAATATTTGAATCATAGCGATGTTGATGAAGAATCCCAGATTCACGAAGGAGATATCCTGATTATCCGTTCAAATGGTAGCCGAGACCTGGTTGGCAAGTCCGTGCTCGTTCCAAAATTGGACCGGCCGCATGCGTATGCATCGTTTTTGATTCGGATAAAGCCCTCTGACATCGTTAAAGCGGAATATTTAACTTTGTACCTTAATTCAACTGATGCGCGATCTCAAATGTTCAGAAAAGCAAAGTCTTCTGCAGGTATCAATAATATTAATTCCAAAGAGTTGGGAGCAATATTTATGACACTCCCATCTGTATTAGAGCAAAATGAAATCGTCCGCATTCTCGACAGCCTCTTCGCCAAAGAACAGCAGTCTAAGGAAGCTGCCGAGGTCGTGCTGGAGAAGATCGACCTGCTGAAAAAATCCATCCTCGCTCGCGCCTTCCGTGGCGAACTGGGCACCAACGACCCCACTGAAGAAAGTGCCCTGGAACTGCTGAAGCAAGTACTACAATGAGTACACAATGCGTACAAACCAATTTTCCGCGACGGTACCGCTGCAACAGAAAAGCGTAAAAGCGTCGTTCACAAAGTATTCACAATATTTTATTAAGAAATACCGCAAAAACGGGTTGCACAATTCGTTATTCTTTGATATTATAGGTGCACAGAAACACCGCCCATCTCTGCAGGATGAGCAGAGATAGGCGGTGTTTAATTTGTTTTACAGCATTTTCGCTACATTTCAGAAATACTTTTCTCTTGCGCTTTCACTAATTCTGTGATATAATTTGTTGCATAGCAGAATCTAAGTTTGAAATCGGGTGAATGATATGGCATACAATTTTGATTTTACCTACTTAAAAAACGGTAGTCCCATCGTCACATTGAGCGCATTTGGCATAGCTTTTAATAAGGGTGCCATCGAATCTCTTGGCACCCCGGAAGAGATCATCATCGGCTTTGACCCCAAAGCCTGCGCCATTGGTATTCAGGCAAAGGGTGAGAATACAGCAGCCCCTTCCTATGAATTTGCACGTCGTATCAAAAATGATTGGATTCGTATTGGTGCAAAGGACTTCATGAAGCATTTGTCCCGTGTCAGTGGAATCGACTTCCTCACCAAATCCAAGCAGTTTATGGCGGACTTCGATCCAGAAACAGAGACACTGATCGTGATCGTCGATGAGGACCATCTTAAATAAGATACAAACCAGGAAAAGAAAAAAGAGCGACACCCCACGACTGGTACTCGTAGGATGTCACTCTCCTGTGTTTGATATTGCAAACAGCCCAGGGGCAGATATACAATACCGTTTTCTTCACACGAATTCAGTATATCACCCGTGAGCCGGTTTGTAAACCCATTTTTCACTTTTTGTGCAATTTGGGCAAACACCGGTCTTTTCTTGTTTGTAAATAAACACTATGAGGTGATATTTTATGAATATCAACAAAACACGGATTTTCAATCCGCAGCGCTATCTTTTCGCGCTGCAACCCGGCGATGAATTCTATATCGCCGCTTCGCTGACGGAGGATGACATTCAGCGGCTTCGTCACTATGGCATTAATCCTGACGGAAAATCGAAGATTCCCATCCCCAGACGGTCTGCAACGATTGCCAACGCTGATGGAAGATGGATTGTCCACCGGGACCAGCCCAAGGAGGAACGCATGTTTGTGCGCACCTACCACTTGGTATCTTGGCACGGTGATGACATCTACGGTAGCTATGTTCAGCATCGGATGTGCTATCCGCGAGAACTGGTTCCGCCGACCGAGCTTGCCTTCGTGGTTGAGGATGGAGTTCTCTATTCTCCTTTGATGACCAATACGGAAGCTGAGATGTCCACAGTGAAAGCTGCAATGAACATCGTCTTGGAGATGGTTGGCCATTGTGAAGTGTGGACGGCGGATAAAGCGCCTGCACTACCTCCGGTAAAACAATATGGCGTTCCTTGGGAAATTCTTCGTGCCGGTACGAGGGATGAGGATGTGCTGAAGGACTACATCAAGAAGACGGTGGAGCGCAAGCCCAAGGCGCAGCAGGTAGAAATCCACAACCGGCATGAACATCTGTGGAAGATGAAGCCGGAGTTCTGCGTAATGGGCACGCAAAACTTCTTCGGATATGTGGTATATGGTTTCCCGAAGCTTAATCTGTATATTTTCGAGTCCAACGGAATCAACAATGCCACTTATGCCTTCCGGGGCAACTGGGAGCAGGCATCCCGGCTGACCAAGATGGAAGTGCTGTCCGGAGGACTCCAGGAAGCACGAGTGTATCACACGGAGCATTGGGGAGACCATGTGTCCCACTTGGTTGCGGGCTTTGCGAAGGAGGTAGCTTAATATGGCAGGAAAAAACCAGCATGTTACCCCTCGCCCCGATGGCCGTTGGCAGGTAATCGGTGCAGGCAACTCCAAGGCAACTGCAGTTACCAACACTCAAAAGGAAGCTGCCGATATCGCCAGAAGGATTGCAATTAACCAGCAATCTGAACGTTTGATTCACCGCACTACCGGAGAAATTCGTCAGAAAAACTCGTACGGGAATGATCCCCATCCGCCTAAAGGATAATTGAATGATCCCACCACATCGTGTGTACCAGGCACCATGTGGTGGGATTTGTTTATCTTAATTCATGCATAATATATGCCCCGTATTGTGCATCTCAACCATGTTGTTATATGCGTTATAGCTACAGCAAAGGAGTACTCGCAGCCTTGAACTTTGCGTTGTTTTCCACTAGTTCCTCAAAAGAAACCGGTTCGAAGTTATTGATGTCGCAGCCTGCGTTCAAAACACGCTCACGGGCAACCAGCAGCGGCCAGTAATCCATGTCGGTATTTTCGTGGATGTGTCCATGAATCATGTAGCTCCGGGACTGATGGTTCCAGCTAACCATAGGAAAGTGGCACAAGGTAAGGGTGTGCTGCCCGTCACTTGTTTCCAGATAAGGCTGAACGCTGGCAAACCAGCGATCCATATCCACCTTCTTCATCCATTGGCTGTCGTGATTGCCGGTAATCAGATGCTTTCTACCCTTCAGTTGGCGCAGAATCGGCTCGGGATCTGTGGTACGGAAGAACATGTCTCCCAGAATATACACTGTGTCGTTGCCATGAACCTTGCGGTTCCAGTTGGCAATCAGGGCTTCGTTCATTTCTTCCACCGTTGCAAAAGGGCGGTTACAGAAACGAATGATATTCGCATGGTCAAAATGCGTATCTGCGGTAAAGTAGATCATCTTTACCACCTCCAAATCTTGAATATGTCAGGTTCTATTCAAGTTTTGTGCAGCCGGGTCGGGTTTTCCCCAACTGAAAGGGTTGTCGGGGATCTCCCAGAGCATGACGAAGAACCTGATAGACATCAAATGCTCTGTCTGCATCGGCAATCTTTCCTGCGCCGTAGGAGTGACCCACACCCTGAAGCTCAGGATAAATTGCTTTTCGAGCATCCAGAAGATACTTGTTGGCAGTATCTCTCCTGGTGCAGTAATCGTTTCCGGGCAATTCGTCGGAAAGGAGCAGGTATGGGATTTCGTTGAATTGCCCCATTTTGATGCGGGCAAAGAACTCACAAGCCTGGGCAACCGTTTTTGCTTGTTCTTCCGTTAAATCAAGAATATATTTTGCCATTAGGCAGTCCTCCTTTTATTCTTCATCGGAAAACATCCGATCCACATCTATGTTCCACCGATCAGGACCAAATTCATCCGGGTATTCTTTCTGAAGCCATTCCTTTTTCCATTTCAGTTTTTGGATAAAGGGTTCTATGTCATATCCGGAGTGTATCCTGGCACCCTTCAGAATGCTGACGATCTCACTGCCCCAGACCCGTTCATCCCATCCCTCATACCGTTCGGAAATGGTTCCTCCTTCGGGGATTACTGCTTCCCGGATTTTCCCACCATAGGATATCAGCAGGCAATCATCCTTCAGATAGTGATTACTGAAGCGGCTGGGAATATACAGCAGATCGGTAATGCCCTTGGTGGACATATATCCAAACCGCTTGTAGTACCGCCCATACACATACCACTCTGGAAGATCTTCCGGTTTGATCTTGGTTCTATACGGGCCGGAGAACAGGGTACCATCTTCGCTCCGAACATATTGCCACCGTCCGTTCAGATATTTGAGGTCCTCGACGGTGTATAGAGTATTTTTGAATCTATTGCTCATAGTAATCTCCTTTTTAAGTCATCGCTGCAGATCACATCGTGATACAAAAACTGCAGTTTATCGATCCGTTTGTTGATGTGCCAGTGGCCGCAGAGCCAAGCACCATACTCCAGCTGCGCTTCAACTTGTCCAAGCCATTTTTCTGTGCTATTATCCACGGTACTCTGGTCAATGCCGGACAAAAAAGCTTCTACAGGAATATACCGCTCCGGGCAGGTGTGGCTCAAAACAGCATCCACCTTCCGGTTCAAATTCTCCAGCTTCTGCATTACTCTGCTTTTAATCTCATCAGAAGGTTGCTCATCCGCAAACCAGTTCATGTCCATACGGAGCCGATACCACTTATCAACAGAGTATGCACCACCAATAACAAGTGCGCTCTGTCCATCCAGATCATATACTTCACCGTCTTTTGCAAACAGCAGGTTAGGATAAGCATCTTCTACATAAACAGTGCCGCCTTTCCATTTTTCTTCATGGTAGGTAGGGATGGTTTCTGGTCTCATTTCGTGATTTCCGTGGATACAAAACACAGGAACCCCCAGCTTATTGAGCTTCTTCTTTCTGTGCTGATCGCCATGGTTGTTTCCGTAATAATTCATTCCCACATCGCCCAGAATGACGATTACATCCTGGTCGGTGATTTCATGCATCGTAACCATATCTCTTATATGGAGCACATCTCCATGGATATCACCGGTATAGTAAATCATATAATCAATCCTCTCTTTTCGTATTCAGGTAGGTGTCAGTATCATCCATATACAAAGAAAAACAGGACACAGAATCGATCTCTCACCGATCTCTGCGTCCTGTTCAGATGTTTCGCGTTCAGATTTCTCTGTGGATTCTAATCCATTGCAGCAATTCTTCATAGCCCATGGCACCGGATGCTACACCCAGTCCAGCTTCAACAACATCCTCGTTTGTGCAATTCAAACGGATGCCGTTGACCAATAAAAAGGTCAGCATGACATGCATACCGATTCTCTTGTTTCCATCCACAAAAGCATGGTTGGAAATCAGATTGAATCCAATGCGGGCACCTTTTTCTTCTTTTGTCGGATATAGCTCCTTACCACCAAAGGTTGAGAATGCTGCTTCCAAAGCGGATTCCAGCAGTCCCTCATCCCGCACACCGATACTGCCGCCGGTTTCTTCGGCGATCAGTTGGTGGAGAAGGAGCACCTGTTCTTTCGAAAACTTAATCATTTAGCAAGTTCCTCAAAGGCGGGCTTATACTGTTTCATAATTCGCTTGGATGCAATTTCCAGCTTTTCATCATCTGTCAGATCGTAGATCAGCGATTCCTGCTCCAGATCGATCAGTAAATATTTGGGTTTATTGTTCTTGAAAATCACAGCGCGGCCATTGTTGTCTGCTGTGCGTGCAACACGGGAGAAGTTTTTATTCGCTTCGGAAACGGATACGATCATTTTGGTATCAAGTTGCATAAAGAACACCTTCCTTTGCTACTATTATATCCCGAAGCATCAGAAAGTCAACCTATAAATTTATAGGTAATATTTCACCAACAAATACTATGTCGGTGTAGTCGTCGATTATGCTTCTTTCCGGAACAGCTCAAACATCAGGTGTGCCCCGTATTGTAGACCGTCCTGAAATGCTTTACGTTCGTAGGCGGTACAGAGGCTGCAACAGAGGTTGAAGACGGCATTGTTATTTTCCAATGGCAAATGCCTCAGAAGGTTATCTAACTCTCGGAAACCATCCCGGATGTCCGGCGGGTCAGATTCATGGGATTCCTGATAGACTTGGTACAGCTGGTCCAGGATGGACTCACAGTCGCTGTCGCCGGGATCAAAGGGGTGCGCTTCGATATAGGCTCTCAGTCGTTGGACGATGTTATCCATTGTAGATCAGCTCCTCCCAGATGAGTTCTTCCGCTCTGGCGGTGATGTTGTTCATGCGCTGGGTCCAGCCCAGGGGATCGGCAGCTTTCAGACCTTCTGTGATGCCCTCTGCGGACTGCATTTGGGAAATCAGGGTTTCCATGCGCTGTTGGGCCTGCTCATTCAGGTCGGCAAGGTATGTCCAGAGGTTGCCGGACAGAACCAAGTTGTTGAACCGGATTGGGTGGTGTTCTTTGAGGTAATCCCGGTACATACGGCCCCATTTGCCGATGGGCCGGGTTTCCTCCTGCAGCTTTAGATCCGGGATGAAGTAGTCCCCGGAGCGGCTGTAATTGATATTCATGGTCAAGCCTCCTTTATTTGGTTTGTACCATGATTGTACCGCTCCGGCAGAAATGAGTCGAATGTGCCGCAACGTAAACATGCCCCGGTTCTTCGGAACCGGGGCATGAATGTTAGATATAGAGATTTATCTTGATGTCCTGGGATTTATGCACGCACAGTGGGTAGAGAAGGGGTAGAGGCACCCCTTCGGATGAAACATAGATAAAACCCAGACGGCTAAGGATATGTGAACAAAACACACAGAGAGATAATTATACCATAGTAATTATGCAAGCATAAAATCTATAATTTGCGTGATTATAGTTGACTTTATGCGTCATTTTGTAGTACGATGTAAAAAATAGGTGGTTTCTGGAGGTTGAACATGTCGAACTCTAAAATCAATTATTCCTACATAGAAAAAATTGTGTCCTCTGCGCAGTTTCGCAATATGCAGGACAAGACCCAACTGTTTTATTCTGCTCCCAAAAGGCAGGTTAGAACCAGATTGACACATACGATTGAAGTCAAGGTCATTGCTCGCGACATTGGCATTAAGATCAACAACGGAGTTTCTGACGAGTTGATCAATTTGGATTTAGTGGATGCAATTGCTCTTGCCCATGATATCGGACATACACCCTTTGGCCACGTTGGCGAAAGAACAATCAACGACATCGTGTCCAGAAAAGACAAATTGGGTGGCCTGCTCAATGACACCGGAATTAACGTCATGCGTTTCAAGCATAACGTTAATTCTTACAGAATTCTTAGAAATCTGAACATTGAGGACTGGAGAATTGTGGAGGGCGCTCTATGCCACACAAAGGTTTTTTATAAAGGTGATGGTTGCGAATTCCACAAAAACCCCTATGATCCCTTTAAGGAAAAACCAACAAAGTGTGATCGGTTCTTGCAGATGCACCATATCATTTCTTCTCCTCCCGATACCAAAAAGAAACTCCCCAGCCTCACCCTGGAGGGCCAGATTGTAGCCATTGCTGACGAGGTGGCCCAGAGAGTGGCAGATATCAGCGATGGTCTAGAGTCCAGATATTTTGAAATCGTAAAAAATATTCTTGCCATCAATCTGAACGTCAGTAGCCGAGACAAGCTGGAGCTCTGCATCCGGGAAACACTGATCGATGACATTGTGGATACCACTCTGAAAAATCTAGAAAAAGCCAAGCCCTGCTTTGCAAAAATGGATGGCATCTATCACGACGTGTATAGTGATAAAGTTGTCGCCTTTTCAGAAGATATGGAGAAGAGGAACGGCAAGTTGGAGACATTTATCACCAAGATGATGGCCCAAAGCGAGGATGTTCGCGAATCGGACAGCCGTTCCAGATATATTATCCGCCAGTTGTTCAAAGCCTATCTGAACGATGTCAGTTTACTCCCCGACTGGTTCCTTACTGGGTATTTCAAGGGGACAATCAACAAAAGTACATTCTCTGCAGCCCAAAATAAGTTGTCCCGCATGAAAGAAGCCGAAGAAGGCAACCTGGAATCCGCAAAAAGTGCCCAAAAACCAGAGAAAAGGGTCAAAGAGATTGAGAAAAGAATTAAGGAACTCGAGAAAAAAATTGAAGTGTTTGAGAAGATCAAAAGCGGCGAATGGCGGTATACTGAGGAAATGCACAGCATCAAGAAAGTTGTGGTTGACATGGGTATGGTAGGGGACTACTTTGCAATTTTGACCGCGAACGAGCACACGCTCCAGACTGCAGAGTTGAACGAACTATTTGATGAGTACATTCTGAATATTGGATTCCATATTGCCGGTATGACAAATACGGAGGCCTTCACTTCCTATAACCGTATTTACGGACATTGAGAAAAACTTTGAAAAAATTGAAAAAAGTTCTTGACAAATTCAGAATAGTGTGCTATCATACCTCATACACTTTAAGCAGGCGCTTGCATAAGCTCCTGTTGTTGGTTGATCGTGAACCTGAAACGGTCTTCCTTTATGGAACAAGAGCCCTGCATAGGGCTCTTTCCTTTTTATACCGATAGTAGAAATGTGTTGTTTTTTCTTCGCTGTTCACTGATTAAAATCTCCATGTTACGTATTCTTGATGCGGTTGCCAAAGCATCACTAGCGTATCATGGAGATTATTATATATCAAGGCTTTTCCTCCTGGTAAAACTGGACGGGTATGTTAAGCATCACTGTATTTAGAAAAAACGCCCCCGGTTCCGAAGAACTGGGGGCGTGATGCTTAGATATAAAGATTTACCTGAATGTCAGTCCATTTGTGGACTCTACGTTTACTGCTCAAGCTGTACATGTACGCTTTTGCGTCCTCGCAGGTCACGGTTAGGCTTGCAAACTTCCGGTAATTCCTTAGTTCCTGCCATCCTTGATAGCGGCCTGGGCGGCGGCGAGGCGGGCGATGGGGACGCGGAAGGGGGAGCAGGAGACGTAGTCCAGGCCGATCTTGTGGCAGAACTCCACGCTGACGGGATCGCCGCCGTGCTCGCCGCAGATGCCGGCGTGGAGAGCGGGACGAACCTTCTTGCCCTTCTCAACGGCCATTTCCATGAGCATGCCCACGCCGGTCTGATCCAGCTTGGCGAAGGGATCGTTCTCGAAGATCTTGTTGGCGTAGTAAGCCTCCAGGAACTTGCCCGCGTCGTCACGGCTGAAGCCGAAGGTCATCTGGGTCAGGTCGTTGGTGCCGAAGCAGAAGAATTCGGCTTCCTTGGCCATCTGATCGGCCACCAGGCAGGCCCGGGGGATTTCGACCATGGTGCCAACCTCATATTTCAGATCCATGCCGGCGGCGGCGATCTCCTCGTCGGCGGCCTTGACCACCACGTCCTTGACGTACTTCAGCTCCTTGACGTCGCCGGTCAGGGGGATCATAATTTCAGGCACCAGGTTCCAGTGGGGATGGCGGCCCTTGACAGCCAAAGCGGCCCGAATGACGGCCCTGGTCTGCATGGTGGCGATCTCCGGATAGGTGACGGCCAGACGGCAGCCCCGGTGACCCATCATGGGGTTGAACTCGTGGAGGGAGGCGATGATGTCCTTGATTTGCTGGACGGTCTTGCCCTGGGTCTGGGCCAGCGCGGCAATCTCCTCCTCCGTGGTGGGAACGAACTCGTGCAGGGGGGGATCCAGGAACCGGATGGTTACGGGATAGCTCTCCATCACCTCATACAGGGCCTCAAAGTCGGCCTGCTGCATAGGCAGGATCTTGGCCAGAGCGGCTTCCCGCTCCTCCACGGTGTCGGAACAGATCATCTCCCGGAAGGAGGCGATACGGCCTTCTTCAAAGAACATGTGCTCGGTACGGCACAGGCCGATGCCTTCGGCGCCCAGCTCCCGGGCCTTCTTGGCGTCCCGGGGCGTATCGGCGTTGGTGCGCACCTTCAGAGTGCGGTACTTGTCCGCCCAGGCCATGATCCGGCCGAACTCGCCGGCGATCTCCGCGTCCACGGTGGGGATCCGGCCGTCATAGATGCAGCCGGTGGAGCCGTCCAGGCTCAGCCAGTCGCCTTCGTGGTAGGTCTTGCCGGCCAGGGTGAACTGCTTGTTCTCCTCGTCCATGGCGATCTCGGTGCAGCCGGAGACGCAGCATCTGCCCATGCCCCGGGCCACAACGGCGGCGTGGGAGGTCATGCCGCCCCGGACGGTCAGGATGCCCTGGGCAGCCATCATGCCTTCGATATCCTCAGGAGAGGTCTCCAGACGCACCAGAACCACCTTCTCGCCACGATCGGCCCAGGCCTTGGCGTCCTCGGCGGTGAAGACGATACGGCCGCAGGCGGCGCCGGGAGAGGCGGCCAGGGCGCGGCCCACCGGGGAGGCGGCCTTCAGAGCTTTGGCGTCGAACTGGGGATGGAGCAGGGTGTCCAGGGTTCTCGGCTCGATCATAGCCACAGCCTGCTTTTCATCGATCATGCCCTCGTCCACCAGATCGCAGGCGATCTTCAGAGCGGCGGGGGCGGTACGCTTGCCGTTACGGGTCTGGAGCATGTAAAGCTTGCCGGCTTCCACAGTAAACTCCATGTCCTGCATGTCGTGGTAGTGGTTCTCCAGGATCCGGCACACCTGGGTGAACTGGGCAAAGGCTTCGGGGAACTTCTGCTCCATCTCGCTGATGGGCATGGGAGTCCGGACGCCGGCCACCACGTCTTCACCCTGGGCGTTGGTCAGGAATTCGCCGAACAGCTTCTTCTCGCCGGTGGCGGGGTTGCGGGTGAAGGCGACGCCGGTGCCGCAGTCGTCGCCCATGTTGCCGAAGGCCATGGACTGGACGTTGACGGCAGTGCCCCAGGAGTAGGGAATGTCGTTCTCCCGACGGTAGACGTTGGCCCGGGGGTTATCCCAGGAACGGAACACCGCCTGAATGGCGCCCATGAGCTGCTCCTTGGGATCGGTGGGGAAGTCCATGCCCAGCTTGGCCTTGTACTCGGCCTTGAACTGGCCGGCCAGCTCCTTCAAATCCTCGGCGGTGAGTTCCACGTCCTGAGTGACGCCCTTGCGCTCCTTCATCTGGTCGATGAGGGTCTCGAAATACTTCTTGCCCACTTCCATAACCACGTCGGAGTACATCTGGATGAACCGGCGGTAGCAGTCCCAGGCCCAGCGGGGGTTGCCGGACTTGGCGGCCATGACCTCCACCACGTCCTCGTTCAGGCCCAAGTTCAAAATGGTATCCATCATACCGGGCATGGAGGCCCGGGCGCCGGAGCGGACGGAGACCAGCAACGGGTTATGCAGATCGCCGAACTTTTTGCCGGTGATGACTTCCATTTTTTCCACATATTCCATGATCTGGGCCTTGATCTCGTCGTTGATCATCCGGCCGTCTTCATAATACTTGGTGCAGGCTTCCGTAGAAATAGTAAACCCCTGGGGAACCGGCAAACCGATCCTGGTCATTTCGGCCAGATTGGCGCCTTTGCCACCCAGAAGCTCGCGCATTTTTCCATTACCTTCGGTGAACAGATAGACATACTTGTGAGACATTCTCACAACCCCTTTCCATACTTTCATTGGTTCCCTTTTCGCCAATTTCTTTGCAAAATCCCAGGATGCGATCAAGGCAGAAATAGTATATCATGGGTATATGTAAAATGCAAATCCTTTTGCAAAAAAACTTGCATTTTGTGCAGAATCAACGATTCTTCTCATTCGGAATCGGCGCCGGCTTCCCGCGGCGGCGAATAAAAGGAGGCCGCGGCAACGGCCGCGGCCCCGAAAAAAACGCATATGGCTTCCGGACGTTATGACTGAGCGTCCACAGGGGTGCAGGTGAATTCCAGAATCTGGCCGGTCTTCTCGTTTTTCACCACCTGGGCGCTGGCGACCTTCACCAGGGACTGATATGGATCCTTGCCGGGGCCGCTTTTGCTGTAGCCCCAGAGGGTGTCCATGGTATAGCCGCTGTCCGCGGCCTGACCAGCGGCGAAGGCTTCTTCGTCCAGCACATACACCGCTACGGTGTAGTCGGTCTCGGATTCGAACAGTCCCCGGTAGGCGCTGTCCACCACGCAGACAACGGTTTCGCTGTCCCAATCGTCGGTGTTTTCCAGCACCAGCTCCGCCATGGCCTGGTTAGCATCCCGCCGCTCCTGCTGGGTATAGTCGGCGGAGCGGGAGGAATTCTCGTACCGGTAGAACAGATATCCGGTAGCGCTGACGGTGCCCACCAGCATCAGGGCGACCAGGGTTATCAGCTGCTTTTTCTGAAATTTCATTTCAGACGCGCTGGCCCAGGTCAGTCCGGCCCGCCGGACTACCGGCAGCAGGAAGCGCAGGAACAGGGTCAGCACCACCGATTCAATGGGGAACATGCACAGATTCTTGAAGATCCGGGCCACGGTCATAATGCCCAGAATCTGGTTTTTGGCCTGCTCGGGATTGCCGATATACACGTACCACCAGGCGAAGATCACCTGCTGCAGAACCACATTGACAAAGAAGCAGATGAAGAACCGGCTGAGCATCACCCGGGTGGGGGTGATATTCGCCCGATAGAGGAAAAGGGCGTAAATCATGGTGCTGGCGATCTCCGTCAGCACGAAGGGCAGGAAGTAGTCCCCGGTGGGATAGATCAGGAATCCGATGGTATCGGAAATGACGGCGGCGGGAATGGCCATCACCGGGCCGTAGATCATGGCCCCCAGGGAGGTGGCCAGCATAGCGGTCTGAATGCTCAGCTGCGGCCCCAGGGGAATGGCCAGAGGCTTCAGGGCCACCCGCAGGGCGATCATCAGCGCGGTAATGGCCAGCATTTTCACATCCTTCAGCTCGGCGGCGGCGTCACGCCAATAGGCTTTGGAAAAGGGGTGGGGGTACAGTGCCGTGGATCGTTTGGTTGCTGTCATACAAAAATCCTCCTTTCAATGTAGGCAACGGCGGCGTGCTGCCCCAACGGTCCATGAAAGAAAAAACCCCCGGCCGAAGGCCAGGGAGTTGTGATCCAGCATGGGTTACCCGTGGGAGAAGGCAGCAACGCAGGGCAAAGCCCTGGCCGAATCCATCGCCCGACCGAGTATCGTTGCTACATAAAGGAGGCTCTCCTATTATGCAACAGCGGGTGCGGTGACCCCATCGTGGAAAAATTCCTTCGTCCTCCGGGCAACTCCCCGTCCCGGTGGCACTTAACGCGAGGTCTCCTACTCTGTTCGAGACATACTATACACGACAATCCTCAAAAAGTAAATAGGTTTTGCCAGAATTTTGAAAAAAAGTTCTTGCTCCGGAGGATTCTGGCGGCTGGTTCCGGGGGCGGATCCTGTCGCAGATTTTCCTGACGGCGCAAGCTGTTTTCGCCCCTTTTCCCAGGTGCCGGGGCCGTACAATAAGGACATCTTGATCAAGGGAGGACGGGCAATGCAATGCCAGAAGCTGAAAACCTACATGGAAACCGGACGGGTGGTTTTCCTCCCGGAGCAGCTCATTCAGCCGAATCCATCCCAGCCCAGGAAGGTCTTCGATCCCCAGGCCCTGGACGAGCTGGCGGACTCCATCCGCTGCCACGGGATCCTGCAGCCTTTGTCCGTTCGCCGCTGCGGCGCCGGTTATCAGCTCATCGCCGGGGAACGGCGGCTTCGGGCGGCCCGGCAGGCAGGGGTGACGGACATTCCCTGCATCATCATGCGCATGGACGATAAAGAGTCCGGAATGGCCGCCATGGTGGAGAACCTCCAGCGGCAGGATCTGGATTTCGTGGAGGAGGCCACGGCCATTTCCCGGCTGGTGACCCAGTGGTCCATGAGCCAGGAGCAGGTGGCCCGGCTGCTGGGAAAGAGCCAAAGCGCCGTGGCCAACAAGCTGCGGCTGCTGAAGCACAGCCCGGCGGTGCTGGAGGCGCTGCGCGGCCACGGGCTTAGCGAGCGCCATGCCCGGGCGCTGCTGCGGCTGACCGGGGAGGAAGAAAAGCTGGCGGCGGTGGCGGAGATCGCCCGGCAGGGCATGAGCGTGGCCCGAACGGAGCGATACCTGGACGAGCTGCTGGCGGAAAAGGCCAGAAGCCCCCGCCGCACCAATGTAACCGCCTTCCTGAACAACCTGACCCAGGGGCTGCAAAAAATGCAGCTGTCCGGGATCCCCGCCGTATCCGAGCGCCGGGAGACGGAGAATATGATCCTGCTCACCATCACCATTCCCAAATGAAGCAAACGCGTATACCCCCGGCGCGGCCGCGCCGGGGGTATATCAGCGTATGAGGTTTCTTAGGGAACCTCTGACTAAATCGACAAGAGCTGATGTCGAGAGATTTTGGCACAGCCGAAAGTTCAAAAAGTGGAGGAATACTGTATGTATTTCCCACTTTTTGAACTGTACGGATGGGGCAAAAGATCCGGCATTCAGCCGAAGACGATTTATTCAGAGGTTCCTTAGGGATGGGAATAGATCAGCTCCATGGCGCCTTCCATGGTCATTTCCCCGTAATTGGCGGTGAGCACCAGATGGTCGCCCTTCTTAACCGGGACACCGTCCAGGGCGCCCTCGCCGGAGAGAATGCTCACGTTTACAAAGGGCTTGTCCCAATTCCATTGGGCTTTGCCCTCCAGGCAAACCCGGTAGACGCTGTAATACGGGCAGGTCACCAGGTGGGTTACCTGGGCGTCGCCTTGGGCGTAGGTTTCCTGACTGGGGGTGCTGGGGACGAAGGGGGCTTTGGTGACGTCCAGACTCTGGGCGATATGCAGCTGCCGGGGCTTACCGTTCTCCAGACGGCCGTAGTCGTAGAAGCGGTAGGTCACGTCGCTGCTCTGCTGAGTCTCCAGGATCAGGGTGCCGCCCTTGATGGCATGCAGACAGCCGGGGTCAATCTGGAAAAAGTCGCCCTTGTGGATGGGCACCTCCCGCAGCAGCTCCTGCCAGCGGTTCTGTTCCACCATTTGGGCCATTTCTTCCCTGGAGGCGGCGTTGTGGCCGATGATGATGGTGGCGTCCGGGTCACAGTCCAGAACATACCAGCATTCGGTTTTGCCCAGGCTGCCGTTCTCGTGGACGGCGGCATAGGCGTCGTCGGGGTGCACCTGGATGCTCAGGTCATCCCGGGCGTCAATGATCTTGATGAGCAGGGGGAAGATGTCCCCGGGAAGGTTGCCGAACAGCCGCCGCTCCTCCTTCCACAGCTGCCCCAGGGTCTTGTCCATGCCGACGATGGGGGTATCTCCGCCGGGGTGGCCGGAAATGGCCCAGCACTCGCCGGTGTGATCGCTGGGGATTCGGTAATGGAACACGGTATCCAGCCGGTTTCCACCCCAGAGCTTCTCCTGAAAAATCGGCTGCATTCGCAGAATTTTACCACTCATTTCGCTGCCTCCTGTTCTGCCAGGGCTTCCATGGCCAGCTTCACCGCGCCCATGGCGCCCTGATTGTCGTTCAAGCTGACGCCGACGATGTAGGTCTGCAGATCCTCGATGCCCTTGCCGCGGATGTAGCCGGCCATCTGGCGGGCCACCTCCCGGCGCACCATGGGCAGCAGACAGGGCTGATGCATCACGCCGCCGCCTAAGATGATCCGCTCCGGAGAGAGGACCATAATGTAATTTGTGATTGCCTGGCCCAGGTAATAGGCCTCCAGCTCCCAGACCGCCGGGTTATCCGAAAGCTCCGCGCCCTTGACGCCCCACCGCTTTTCCAGGGAGGGGCCTGCGGCCAGACCCTCCAGACAGGTTTCGTGGAAGGGACAGCCGGAGCCTTCCATGGGATCCTGGGGATGGCGGTGCAGCAGGATGTGGCCGCCTTCCGGATGGATCATGCCGTGGTAGGGCTTGCCGTCGATGATGACGCCCACGCCCACGCCGGTGCCGACGGTGATGTAAATGCTGTTCTTTACATCCCGGGTGCAGCCCCAGGTGGCCTCGCCCAAAGCGGAGGCGTTCACGTCGGTATCAAATCCCACAGGGATGCCCAGAGCCTTCCGGAATTCCTGGACGATGGGGTAATTCTGCCAGGGAAGCTTGGGGGTGGAGGTGATATGCCCGTAGGTGGGGGAATTCTTGTCCAGATCCACCGGGCCGAAGCAGCCGATGCCCAGAGCGCAAATGCCCTTGTCCCGGAAAAACGCGATCATGGGGGGCATGGTGTCGGCAGGGGTGCCGGTAGGGATGCTGATCCGTTCCAGAATGCGGCCTTGCTCGTCGCCGACGGCGCAAACCATTTTGGTTCCGCCGGCTTCCAGAGCGCCGAAGCGTTTCATAGTATTTCCTCCTTGGTATTTGGTGAATATAGCCGGAATGGGTCTACTGCCTATATCATAAACAATTTTTCACCGGAAAGCAAGTCCTTTCCCATCTGGCAGGGCAATTGGCCGGGGCGGGATTTTGCCGGTTTCTATCCCAGCCGCCCTTGCATATTTTCGCGGAAAATGCTATACTACCCATATAGACAAAAGGAGGTTCGGCATGTATAGGCTTCTGATCATTGACGATGCGGGAACCGGCAGGGAATTGCTGCGGTCTGTGGACTGGGCAGCCGCGGGCTTTGACACGGTGGAGCTGGCAGATACTTTTTCCAAGGCTGCGCGCAAAGCCATGGAGCTTCGCCCCCATACCATTGTGATCGCCGCGCGGTTGGACGGTGACTGCGGCATTGGGCTTATGGAATACCTGCAAATGTCTGGGTTAAAAGCGGTGTTTGCCGTGGTGGTGGACGGGAAGGATCTTTCCGCCATCCGCAAGGCCGTGCGGGCCGGGGCCAGGGACGTGCTGCCCAGGCCGGTCAGCGGCGGGGATCTTCTGGAGTTTGCCCGATGGTCTGTTGCCAGGGACGTACAGGAGCCGTCGGCTGCGCCGAGGGAGGACGGCGCCGGGATAGATCCGGTGCTGGGGGTGGACTGCGCTGCCTTCAGCAAGGTTACCTGCATGATCCTGCGGGTGGTGAGAAGCGACTACCGCTCTTCGCTGTCCCTGACCGCCATTGCCCAACGGTTGAACATGAGCAGCAAATACATAGGCAGGGTTTTCCTCAAGGACACCGGGATGCGGTTTACCGAGTACCTGATGAGGTACCGGATGTGCAAGGCCAGGGATCTGATTCAGGGAACCGAGGAAAAAATCTCGGCCATCGCCGGCATGGTGGGCTACGCCCAGCTGAACAATTTCTACACCCATTTCCGCAACTATTTCGGAGTATCCCCCACAGCCCTTCGCAAGGGCGGCAGAGCAAAAGGAGACATGACCTGTGAAAAGTATACTTGATCTGGATGGCACTTTTTTTCAATTCCTGTCCCGGGTAGGGGATCTGATCCTGGTAAATGTGCTGTTTTTGCTGTGCTGTCTGCCGGTGGTCACCATAGGCGCCGCCCAGGCGGCCCTGACCAAGGTGACCCAGGACTATATCCTGGACAATGACCGGGGGGTATGGAAGCCCTTTCTCAAGGCGTTTCGTCAGAATTTCAAACAGGCCACGGCGGTGTGGCTGGCGGAGGCCGTGATTCTGGTGAGCCTGGTGTGCGACTTCCTGCTGATCAAGACCTACTTTACCGGCACGCTTGCCACGGTGATGTACGTGCTGCTGGCGGCGCTGGCGATCCTGGTGTGCTGCGTGTCGGCGTATATGCTCCCGCTGCTGGTGCGCTATGAGAACACCCTGCGCCAGCATCTGGGCAACGCGGTGGTGCTGGCGGTGATCAAGCTGCCCAGAACAGTGGGGCTGGTGGCTTTGGATCTGATGCCGCTGCTGATCGCGCTGCTGTCGCTGAGCGTATTTACCCAGACGCTGATCTTCTGGCTGATCGTGGGCTTCGCCTTCGTGGCCTACCTGAGGGCGAACCTACTGCGGCCCGTATTCCGGGAGCTGGAGGAGGGGAACGACAGCGTTACCGTGTTTCGTTGACGGAAGGCCCGGCGGGGCCTCCTTGGATCCATAATTTGACGGGGTGCCGCGGCAGCGGCACCCCTTTTTGCGGGCTCAGCAGTCCACTCGGGCGGCGGTGAGCAGTTCGCCCATGGTGTTGGTGCAGCCGATGGAATTGTCCGGACGGCGGCGGTAGATCAGGGTCTCGGAGGACAGCTCGGGAATGTCGTCGATCTGCCCCCGGGCGAAGTCGGCCATGCGCTGGCCGGCGGTGCTCAACCGGGCGCAGACACCGCCCAGGCGGAAGTCGATGACCTCAAAGCCGTGGGGCTTGTTGGTGGATTCCCAAAGCTCCCGCCAGACTGCCCGCAGGGCCTCCAAAGCCTGGATGGTCATGGGCACGTCTTCCGCCAGCAGGGCGGCACGCTCCCGGTCTCCCGACCGGACGATTCCGGCGGCTTCCTGATGCCAGCGGCACTTCAGGGAAAGGGCATGGGCCAAAGCGGTGTAGAAGTCAAACAGCAGGGTATATTCCGGATTCTCCCGGGCCAGGGCGGCGTATTTCCCGGCCAGGGCGGCATAGTGGGCGGCGCCGTCGTAGCCCTCCATATCCTTTTCAAACAGCTGCACCAGGGGATCCTGGTACAGGAAGATTTTGCAGGCGTTGGTGGGATCGGCGGGGTAGGAGACCATGCCGGGAATGCTGTTCATCTCCGACAGGGCCAGGAAGGCCTGAGCGTCGGCGTGGCAGCACCGGCGGAACCGGGCGTAGAGCTGCTCCGGATCGTAGGCGTCCTGATAGGTCAGCTCTCCGTACAGCTGCATGCCCAGCAGAGCGGCGGTGAGGTTGCACTCCTGGCCGTTGTCGCCCCAGGCGGTGGCCAGCACCAGAGGGATTCCCGCCTTCTTACAGGCGGTCAGACCGGCTACGGTGTTGGCAATGGCGTTGCCGTAGGCGGGGGCGGGGCCTACCCAGGTCCACAGGCCGCCGGCAAAGACCGTGGGGGCGGGGAATAGGGCGTGCTTGCGCAGCGCCTCGTCGTAGCGCGCCACCTGATCCTGATAATAGTCCCAGTACACCAGCCGGATCCGCGGATCTACCGCGGCAATGGCGGCAGGGGAGGGGTCGTTGGGGCTGTGGTAGTGCATGCCGTCGATCTGGAAGTACATGTCGCTCCACATCATAGGCTCCAGGCCCAGGGACTCGGTGATCTGAAGCAGGCGCTTCAGGTGGCGGCCCATAATATGGTTGGGGTTTTCATAGCCGTGGTGATACAGGTGGGCGCCCAGCCCCACGCCGTAGGCCTCGTCCATACCCAGATGGATCTTCTTGGAGCGGTAGGGGGCGCAGGCGGCCCGGATCATCTGCTCCAGGATGACGTAGGTTTCCTCCCGATCCGCCTCGATGACGGCGTCGTTCTCCCGGACGTGGTGATAGGCGGGCCAGTGCATCACCCGATCCAGATGGCCCAGGGTCTGGATGCAGGGGCACAGCTCAATGCCCAGCATACAGGCGTAGTCGTCCAGCGCCTTCAGCTCGTCGTAGGAATAGCGGCCCCGCTTATATCCGAAGAAGGGCTGCTCCGGGACTTCATAGGTGTCTTCCGTGTACATCATGCCCAGGTTCAGGCCCATGAGCGCCATCTTCCGCAGGAATCCCTGGAGGGCGTCGGGCTTCAGCACGGCGTTGCGGGAGCAGTCAAACATGATGCCGCAGCTTTCGAAAGCGGCGGTTTGGCGAATGCTGCACGGAGCCAGGGGCAGGGGGATCAGGCTCAAAGCCCGGTAAAACTCCACAGTCTTCGACCAGGTGACAGTAACCGCGGCGCCGTCGCTGACTACGCTCAGGCAGTCGCCTTTCACAACGTGGACGGGAATGCCATCATCGGAAAGGGTAAACCGCAGTTCCTCGGACAGGGCGGTCAGCGCTTCCGGCCAGCGCTGGGGAGGTTGGCCGGTGATGGTGATCTTGGTGTACATACATTGTTCTCCTTGTGCGTTTTTTTCAAAGTGATTGCCCGCGGATCCCCCGGATGCCCGGAAAAGTCCTGCGGGGCGGACGTGCGGGAGCATGGCTCGGAGCGCCGGCGTCCGGACGATCTTGTCCAAGCTGCATTATCCGACAAAACCGGCAAGAATGGAAGTGAAAAATGGTAAAAAATGAAAATTCGGCGTTTTTAATATTTTATGAACAATTAAATTGTGCATTTTACACGACATCTGCGAAATTGGTAAAAACAGACAAAATTTATGTAAAGGAAAAAGTTACTTTTATGCACTATGAAGTTCCCTTTTTGGACTTTTCTTAAAAGCCTGAGAAAATTATAATATTACATGTAACTGCTCACACAGGAGCATAGCGGAAATATGAGGAAAGGAATGATTCACCTATGGCTGTCACAAAAGCGAAAACGAAACATGCCAACCAAAGCATCAGCCGACGGAACAAGTGGACCAAGGACGATACCGAGTTAACGATCCTGGCACTGCCTACCAGTATTTGGTTCGCCCTGTTCTGCTACCTGCCTATGTTCGGCATCGTCCTGGCATTCAAGGACTACCGAATTGTGGAAGGAGCCGGATTCCTGGAGAGCCTGATTAAGAGCGACTGGATGGGCTTCGAGAACTTTGCCTACTTCTTCGGCCTGCGGGATTTCCCCATGATCCTGCGCAACACGGTGCTGTACAACCTGGTGTTCATCGTCTTGGACATCGTCCTGCCGGTGGCTCTGGCGATCATGATCAGCAACATCTATTCCAAGCGCAAGTCCAAGGTGTATCAGACGCTGATGTTCATGCCTCACTTCATGTCCTGGGTCGTGGTCAGCTACTTCGTCTATGCCTTCCTGGTCACGGACAAGGGCCTGCTCAACGGTCTGATCCGCATGCTGGGCGGTGAGAACATCAACTGGTACTTTGAGCCGGACTACTGGCCCGCCATTCTGATCATCATGCACGTCTGGAAGGTCATCGGCTACAGCATGGTGGTTTACCTGGCCTCTATCACCGGCATCGATACCAGCCTGTACGAGGCCGCGGTGCTGGACGGCGCCTCCAAGGCCCAGCAGGCCCGCTACATCACTCTGCCCTCTCTGCAGCCGATCATCATTATGATGTTCATCCTGGCCCTGGGCCGGATCTTCTCCTCGGACTTCGGCCTGTTCTACCAGGTTACCCAGGGCGCCAAGCAGCCCCTGACCCCGGTGGTGGCCACCTTCGACGTGAAGGTCTATCAGATGCTGACCTCCGACTCCGTCAGCCTGGGCAAGACCGCCGCGGCTTCCCTGTTCCAGTCTGTGATAGGCTGTATCACCATCCTGACAGCCAACGCCGCGGTTCGCAAGTTCGATAAGTCCAGTGCTCTTATTTGATGGAAGGCGGTGTGATTTATGGCGAAGAATAAACAGTTGAATGACAATATGAGCCGCCTGAACAGGATCAATCCGGTGACCAACACCCTGTTCAACATCCTGTTCCTGGTGCTGGCCCTGGCCTGCTTCTTGCCCATTATCTTCATTTTCATCATCTCTCTGACGGATAACGATGTGATCCGTACCCAGGGCTATCAGCTGTGGGTCACCGCCGAGACCTTCTCCGCGGACGCGTACAGCTACCTGTGGTCTCAGCGCAATACCATTCTCCACGCTCTGTGGGTCTCCATCTACGTAACGGCCATCGGCACCTGCCTGGGTGTGATGCTCACCTGTCTGATGGGCTACGTTCTGTCCCGGACGGAGCATAAGCTGAACAATTTCCTGACCATTATGGTGTTCATTCCCATGGTTTTCGGCGGCGGTATGGCTGCTTCCTACGTGGTCAACGTCCAGTTCCTGCACCTGAAGGATACCATGTGGGTGCTGATCCTGCCCCTGGCGGTATCCAGCTGGAACGTGACCATTTCCCGTACCTTCTTCCGTTCCACCATTCCCGACTCCATCATCGAATCGGCTAAGATCGACGGCGCCTCCCAGATGACCATTTTCTTCCGGATCGTGCTGCCCATCTCCAAGCCCGTGCTGGCTACCATCGGCCTGTTCCTGGCCTTCGGCTACTGGAACGACTGGTTCCAGGCCCAGCTGTACATCAGCGACGACAGCCTCAAGTCTCTGCAGGCCATGCTGAACTCCATTCAGAACAACATTGAGTACCTGACAAAGAACCCCACCGCCATGCTTTCCAGCGCCACGGAGCTGAAGCGGGCCATGCCCCAGGAGTCCGTGCGTATGGCCATTGCCTTCGTGGTGGCGGTGCCCATTGCCTGTGTGTATCCCTTCTTCCAGAAGTACTTTATCTCCGGCCTGACTGTGGGCGCGGTGAAGGGCTGATCTGAAGATACGCTCCGGGCAAGCAACCAATGTCATTGTGTCGGCCCGCAAGGCCGCTGCAATAGAAACACCAATGTATTTAGGAGGAAAACAAATGAAAAAACTGTTTGCGCTGCTTCTGGCGGTACTGATGGTCGTTTCCCTGTTTGCCGGCTGCGGCAGCAGCGAGACCGACGAAACTGACGCACCTGCCCAGGACGCTCAGGCCAGCCAGCCTGCGGATGACGGCGGGATCCCCACTCTGAAGTGGTACATGGTCGGCGGCGGCCAGCCTGCCAACATGGATTCCTGGTCCACCAAGGTCAACGCCTACCTGGAGGAGAAGATCGGCGTCCATCTGGAGATCGAGTGCGTCTCCTGGGGCGACTGGGGCAACCGCCGCAGCGTTATCGTCTCCACCAACGAGCCGTATGATCTGATGTTCACCGACATGAGCTCCTATGTCTCCGACGTGCAGATGGGCGCCTTCGCCGACATCACCGATCTGATGGCGGAGGTTCCCGGCCTGACCGAAGTGATCCCCGAGACCTATCTGAACGCTTGTGAGATCAACGGCAGACTGTACGCCATCCCCGCTTACAAGGACTCCTCCATGACCAACTTCTTCGTCTGGACCAAGGAGTATGTGGATCAGTACTTCCCCGGCTACGCCGACGCCCATGAGCTGGCCGACATCACCGAAGGCCTGCGCGCCATCAAGGAAGGTACCGGCGAAGCTCCTCTGCTGCTGAACCAGGACGGCGTGTCCTGCATCACCGGCAATAAGTACGACGCTATGGGCCTTGGCTCCATCGGCCTGGGCATCTCCTACACCGCCGGCGACAACAAGGTGGTTGCCGTCTATGAGCAGGAAGACGTTCTGGAAGACCTGCGCATTCTCCATGGCTGGTTCAATGAAGGCCTGATCAACTCCGACGCTGCCGTCCGCGCCGAAGCCACCGGCATGTGCGCGCTGGGCATCGCCCAGGGCTGGCCCTCCGCTGCCAGCGGCTGGGGCGAAGGCCGTGGCGCTGAGGTCGTCGTTTCTCAGTACGAAGACACCGTGGTGTCCAACGATACCGTTCAGGGCTCCATGACCTGCATCTCCGCTTCCTCCAACTACAAGCTGGAGGCTCTGAAGCTGCTGGAGCTGGTGAACACCGACACCTGGCTGCGTGACGCGCTGGCCTACGGTGAGGAAGGCGTCAACTTCAACTACGTGGAAGAGAACGGCTATCAGCGGGTCGAGAAGCTGAACAACGACTGGACGCTGGCTGCCTACACCCAGGGTACCTTCTTCAACATGTCTCTGACCACCGGCTCCGTGGGCAACTACTATGTTGACGAAGTCAAGGTGCAGAACGAGAATGCCATCGCTTCTCCCGCCATGGGCTTCATCTGTGACACCACGAACATTGCCGACCAGATCGCTGCTTGTAAGGCCATCTTCGAGGAGTACAAGTCTCTGATCAACACCGGCACCGGCGACCCCGACACCGTCATTCCCGAAATGATGGAAGCTATGCGTGACTCCGGCTTCGATGAGATCCAGGCCGAGGTTCAGGCGCAGCTGGATGCCTGGCTGGCTGAGCAATAATTTGGATACTCTATAACATCCATATTCCATAACGGACTGTGGGGCTATTGCAACCGCAATAGCCCCACATTTTAAGGGAATTTCTGAATCAATCGTTCGTGGCGGAGCACCGGATTTTTTGCCCCGTCCGTTCCTTGCAAAAAGTGGGAAGTCCACACAGGATTCCTCCCTTTTTGAACCTTCGGCTGTGGCAAAATCTCACTGCGTCAGTTCTTGCCGATTGGATCAGAGGTCCCTGAGGGACAGAATTTGTTTTTGTAAATGTATTGCCCAGAAGGATATTGACTTTCCCAAAACCTGTGATAAAATCCCAGAAAGACTGTTCCCAAGTCAGATTGCCCAAGGACTGCCTGAAGGGGCGGACTTTGGGCAATGTGACCCGTGAATAGGGACATACACAACATTGCAGACGTTTTGATTGCGAGGAGAATGCGTATGAGCAAGATCATTGGACCAGAATTGAAAAACATTCCTTGGCAGGAGCGCCCGGAAGGCCACTTTATGCCCGTCTGGCGCTATAGCGAAAATCCCATCATTGGCCGCCATGCCAATAAGCGCTCCAACAGCGTCTTCAACAGCGCGGTGGTGCCCTTTGGCGACGGCTTTGCCGGCGTGTTCCGGTGTGACAGCCGCAGTGTGAGCATGGATATTTTCCCCGGCTTCAGCCAGGACGGCATTCACTGGAACATCAGCGACGACCCCATCCAGTTCCAGGGGGATCCCCAGATCACCAAGCGGGAGTACCGCTACGACCCCCGGGTGTGCTTCATGGACGGCCGCTACTACATCACCTGGTGCAATGGCTACCACGGCCCCACCATCGGCGTGGGCTACACCGAGGATTTCAAGACCTTCCATCAGTTGGAGAACGCCTTCCTGCCCTATAACCGCAACGGCGTATTGTTCCCCCGGAAGGTCAACGGCCACTATCTCATGCTCTCCCGTCCCTCGGACACCGGCCACACCCCCTTCGGCGATATCTTCATCTCCCAGAGCCCGGATATGAAGTTCTGGGGCATGCATCGCCATGTTATGTCTACTATCAAGGGTGACGAGTCTGCCTGGCAGTCCACCAAGATCGGCGCGGGCCCCATCCCCATTGAGACGGACGAGGGCTGGCTGCTGATCTACCACGGCGTCATCACCACCTGCCAGGGATACGTCTACCGCATGGGCGCGGCCCTGCTGGATCTGGAAGAGCCTTGGAAGGTGCTCTATCGCTCCGCCGATTATATCCTGGCCCCCTATGAGCCCTATGAGCTGATGGGAGATGTGCCTAACGTCACCTTCCCCTGCGCCTGCCTGACCGACGCCGCCACCGGCCGCATTGCCATCTACTACGGCTGCGCCGACACGGTCACCGGCCTGGCCTTCACCACCGTGGACATTCTTCTGGACTATATCAAGGAAAACAGCCTGTGAGGTAACACTTATGTACTTTATTGACGAACGGATCCAGGTCATTTGCAATCAGCTGCAACTGCTTCGGTTCAAGAACCGCCAGGACATTTCTGCCTGGCAGTACAAGCCCGGCCAGTATTTCCGGCCTGAGGAGGCGGACGCCGCCCCCCGGCCCTGGGAAGACTTCGATACCTACACCATGCGCTGGTACTCCAACTACGTGGGTACGGAGAAGTTTGAAGGCGCCTTTGAGGGACAGGTCACGGATTTCAAGGGCATTCTGGGGGCGCACTATTGGTTCCGCAGCCATATTCGGGTTCCCGAGAGCTTCCGGGGCAGGTCCGTGTGGATGAAGATCCGTACCCAGATCGAGGAGTGGGACGACGGAAAGAATCCTCAGTTCCTGATCTTCATCAATAACCAGGTGGTTCAGGGCGCGGACATGAACCATCGGGAGATCCGTCTGCTGGAGACTGCCCAGGGCGGCGAGGAGCTGACCGTGGACATCCAGGCCTATACCGGCACCCTGCACCGGGAATTCCAGTTCCTGGCGGAGCTGTACGAGCTGGACGGGGAAATCAACCGGCTGTACTATGACCTGCAGGTTCCCCTGTGGGCCTTCTCCCGGATGGACAAGGATGACAAGACCCGCCTGGATATTCAGACCGTGCTCAACGATACCATCAACCTGCTGGATATGCGCCTGCCTCACAGCGACGCGTTCTATGCCTCTGTCCGGGAGGCCACTGCCTACCTGGATGAGAACCTGTACCGGAAAATGGGCGGCCATGAGGATATCATCGCCACCTGCATTGGCCACACCCACATCGACGTGGCTTGGTGGTGGACTGTGGCCCAGACCCGGGAAAAAGTGGTTCGCTCCTTTGCCACGGTGCTCAAGCTCATGGAGGAGTACCCGGACTATAAGTTCATGTCCAGCCAGCCGGTGCTGTATTACTTCCTGATGCAGCGGTATCCGCAGCTTCTGGAGCGGATCAAGGAGAGGGTCAAGGAAGGCCGCTGGGAGCCGGAAGGCGGCATGTGGCTGGAAGCGGACTGCAACCTGACCTCCGGCGAGTCCCTGGTTCGCCAGTTCGTCTACGGCAAGCGGTTTTTCAAGGAGACCTTCGGGGTGGACAATCGGATTCTGTGGCTGCCGGACGTGTTCGGATACTCCGCCGCCCTGCCCCAGATTATGAAAAAGTCCGGCGTGGACTACTTTATGACCACCAAGCTGGCCTGGAACCAGATTAACAAGATCCCCAACGACACCTTCGTGTGGCGGGGCATTGACGGCTCCGAGGTGCTGACCCACCTGATTACCACCCTGGGCATCGGCCAGGATCCCAAGGAGAGCTTCTTCACCACCTACAACGGCATGCTCCATCCCGATGCCATTATGGGCGGCTGGGAGCGTTACCAGAACAAACAGCTCAACAATGATATCCTGGTCTGCTACGGCTACGGCGACGGCGGCGGCGGCCCCACCCGGCAGATGCTGGAGGTTTCCCAGCGGATGCAGAAGGGCGTTAAGGGCATTCCCAAGGTGCGCCAGGAGGGCGCGCTGACCTACTTCCGGGAGCTGGAGGAAAGGGTTCGGGGCAACCGCCGTCTGGAAACCTGGGAAGGCGAGCTGTACTTTGAGTACCACCGGGGTACCTACACCTCCATGGCCCGGAACAAGCGTGGCAACCGTAAAAGCGAGCTGATGCTTATGGATCTGGAGCTGCTGGGTGTTCTGGCCGGGAATTATCCGGCGGAGGATCTGACCCGGCTGTGGCGGGACATCGTTCTGCTGAACCAGTTCCACGATATTCTCCCCGGCAGCTCCATTGCCGAGGTCTATGACGTGACCAAGCTGGAGTACGAGCAACTGGCCCGGGAAGCCGGCGAGCTGATCGCCAGCCGCCTGGCCGCTCTGGCCGGGAAGGGCGACTGCGTTACCGTGGTCAACACCACCGGCTTTAACCGGGATGATGTGGTCTGCCTGGGTCAGGTGGACGCTGCCGCGCTGCGGGATGCCCAGGGCAACCTCTATCCCGTTCAGCAGACCCAGGACGGCGCGGTGGCCTACCTGAAGAACATCCCCGCCAAGGGCTGGCAGACCCTGGCGCCGGCGCAGTACCAGGCCGCCAATCCCTTCGTCCGGGCAGATGAGTATCATTTGCAGACCCCCTTCTATTCCATTGCCCTGGATGAGAACGGTCATTTCACCTCTATCTACGACAAGGAATTCGACCGGGAGATCCTGAAGCCGGGCTGTGTGGGCAACATGCTCCGGCTCTACGAGGACAAGCCCATTTACTTCGACAACTGGGACGTGGATATGTACTACACAGAGAAGTCCTGGGAAGTCAACGACCTGAAGGCCATGCGCTGGATCGAGGACGGCCCCGTCCGGGCCACTCTGGAGCTGGAGTGGCTGTGCAGCAGATCCACCATTACCCAGAAGATCCACTTCTATGCCGACAAGCGCCGCATCGACTTTGAGACTGTGGCGGATTGGAAGGAGCATCAGCATCTGCTGAAGGCGGAGTTCCCTGTGGACATCCACAGCGACGAGGCTACCTTCGAAATCCAGTTCGGCAACGTCACCCGGAAGGTGCACACCAACACCAGCTGGGACAAGGCTCGCTTTGAGTCCTGCGCCCAGAAGTGGATGGACTTCTCCGAGGGACACTACGGCGTCAGCCTGCTCAACGACTGCAAGTACGGCCACAGCGTGCGCGACGGCGTCATCGGTCTGACCCTGATTAAGTGCGGCGTGGAGCCCAACCCCAACGCCGACGTGGAAGTGCACCACGTGACCTACGCCCTGTATCCCCACGGCGGCACCTGGAAGCAGGCCCGGACTGTGGAGGAGGCCTACTACCTCAACCAGCCTGCCTACGCTGTATCTGGCGGCGACGAGCCCAAGGCATACGGCTTCGCCTCTGTGGACAAGTCCAATGTGGTTCTGGAGACGGTGAAGCAGGCGGAGAACGGCCAAGGTACGGTGTTGCGTCTGTACGAGTGCGAAAACGGCCGCACCAAGACCACCCTCACCGTCAACGCCCCCTTCACCAAGGCATACGTCACCGATCTGCTGGAACAGATCCAGGAGGAGCTGCCTGTGGAGGACGGGAAGATCACCTTCACCATGGGTGCCTACGAGATCAAGACCATTCTGCTGCAATAAACAACGAACCAGCCGCCGGCGCCGCCGGCGGCTGGAATCATACAGGGGCCGGAGAGTCCCGGCCCTGTACCCATTGGGAGGTATACCATGATGCCATATAAAAATCCCGCTCTGCCTGCCCAGGAGCGGGCGGAGGATCTGCTCTCCCGGATGACCCTGCGGGAAAAGGTAGGGCAGCTGACTCAGCGGCTCTACGGCTTTTCCTGCTATACCCGGCAGGGAGATGGGATCAACCTGTCCCAGGAGCTGAAGGACGAGGTGACCCGCTATTCCGGCCTGGGCACCTTGTACGGCTTGCACCGGGCGGATCCCTGGTCCGACCGCACCCAGCAGACCGGCCTGGAAGGGGCGCTGTCCACCGCCGCCGTGAATCAGGTGCAAAAGTATGTCATTGAGCACTCCCGCCTGGGGATCCCGGTGCTCCTCAGCTCCGAGTGTCCTCACGGCCATCAGGCCCTGGACGGGTATCTTCTGCCGGTGAATCTGGCGGTGGGCGCTACCTTTGACCCGGCGCTTCTGAAAGAGGCCGCCCAGGTCTGCGGCAGGCAGCTGAAGGAAATGGGCGTGGATCTGGCCCTGGTCTCCGCCCTGGATGTGCTGCGGGATCCCCGGTGGGGCCGCAGTGAGGAATGCTTCTCTGAGGATCCCTACCTGGTCAGCCGCATGGCCGAGGCGGTGGTCACCGGAATCCAAAGCCAGGGGGTGGATGTCACCGCCAAGCATTTGTGCGCCCAGGGGGAGACCACCGGCGGCGTCAATGCCAGCGCCGCC
This sequence comes from uncultured Oscillospiraceae bacterium, assembly GCA_944385545.1. Lineage (GTDB taxonomy): Bacteria > Bacillota > Clostridia > Oscillospirales > Oscillospiraceae > Faecousia. The sequence continues at coordinate 35,784 of CALWXQ010000008.1, forward strand.
CGGATCGGCCCCCGGGAGCTGCGAGAGATTCACCTTCCCCCGGTGAAGGCCTGTGTGGACGTGGGGGTGTCCTCCTTCATGGCGGCCTACAATGAGATCGACGGGGTGTACTGCCACGCCAACCGATGGCTGCTGACCCAGCTGCTTCGGGAGGAGTACGGTTTTACCGGCTTCGTCATGTCCGACGGTGTGGCCATTGACCAGCTGGACGCGGTGACCGGGGATCGGGTCGCTTCCGGCGCCCTGGCCCTGAATGCCGGGGTGGATATGGGTCTGTGGGACACCGGCTTTCAACAGCTGGAGGAGGCGGTGGCCCGGGGCCTGGTGGACGAGGCCCGGATCGACGAGGCGGTGCTGCGAATCCTGACGGTGAAATTCCGCCGGGGCCTGTTTGAAAACCCCTATCTGCCGGAGTCGGATCACTGGCGTAGCTATACCCCGGATGCGTATCCCCAGGCGCGTCGCCTGGCGGAGCAGACTCCGGTGCTGCTGAAGAACCGGGGGAAGGTGCTGCCTCTGAGCACGGTGCGCCGGAGCAGACTGGCTCTGATCGGCCCCAACGCCGGGGAGATCTACAACCAGCTGGGGGACTATACGCCGCCGGTTTCCAACGGGATCACCTTGAAGCAGGGGTTGGAGAGGTTGCTGGAGGGAAGTGCTGTGGAGCTGGTGTATCACCCCGGCTGCTCGCAGTTCGGCACCGAGGAGCAGCTGCTCCGGGAGGCGGCGGAAGTGGCTTCCGGGTGCGATGTGATTCTGGCGGCGGTGGGGGGCAGCTCCAGCCGGTTTGCCCTCCAGGGGGAGTTTGACGCAAACGGCGCGCTGCGCTCCCAAAGCGCGGTGACCATGGACTGCGGCGAGAACGTGGACAATGCCACCCTGGCGCTTCCCGGGGATCAACTGCGGCTGCTGGAACGGCTGAAGGCTACCGGCAAGCCGGTGATCGCCGTGGTTATTGCCGGACGGCCCTATGCCATGGAGGGAATCGACCCGTGCTGCGACGCCCTGCTGTACTGCTTCTACCCCGGCGTCACCGGCGGCGAGGCCATTGCCAAGGTGCTGTTCGGCCAGGTGGAGCCGGCGGGCCGTCTTCCCGCGTCGCTGCCGGACACCCCTGCCCAGCTGCCGGTCTACTATAACCACAAGGATTCCTACCGGCCCATGGCTTATTACGACCGGGCCTCCGGGCCGAAGTACCCCTTCGGCAGCGGCTTCGGATATACCACCTTTGCCTACCGTCTGCTTTGGGCGCCGGAGGACGGCGGGCGGATGCTGCGCTTCGCGGTGACCAATACCGGGCAGCGCCCCGGGTACGCGGTGCCTCAGCTGTATCTGCGCCGCCTTCAGGGGGCGGTTACCAGCCGGGTGCTCCAGCTGTGCGGCTTCCGGAAGGTCTATTTGGAGGCCGGGCAGACCCATACGCTGGAGATCCCCATTCCTGAGGAGAGCCTGATGCAGTGGGATCAAGACATGGTTCAGCGGCTGGCTCCCGGAAAAATCGCCTGGTTCCTCCGGGACAGCGGCCAGACCCTCCTGGAGGGCGCGTTCCGGCTGCCCTGAAAGCGGCTCGAAAAGAATCAAAGGGCTTGGCGCGAAACCGCAGTTTCGCGTCAAGCCCTTTTTCCGCCGGATGCCCCGCGCGGGGCGTTTATGACGCCAATGGAGATTTTCCCGGCCAGTCCGGGAAAATCTCAGCGGTTGACGGAGGCGGCCATACGGCGGTAGGTGTGACGGACGCCCCGAATAGCGATGGAGTAGGTCTGAATGTTTTCCGGCAGGGCTATGCCGCCGTAGCCGGTGTCGCCCAGGTGGTGGATATCGGCGCCTGCCATTTTGCACATCAGGGCGATCTGGCGGATGGTGGCGGTATCCGCTCCCTCCTGGGAGGTGCCGATGGCGGTGATGGCCAGCAGCCCCAGACTGTGGGCATAGGCGATGAGCTCCGCGGCATATTCCAGGGTGATCCCCGGCACGGTGCCGGGTGCGGGCAGCAGAATGATGTCCGCGCCGGCGTTTTGGAACGCCAGAACATCCGCCTTGGTGAGGATGCTTTCCCCGCCCTCGGAGAGAATCCCGGAGGCATGCATTTTTCCGGCAGCCAGGATCAGCCGATGGCCCAGCTCCCGGCGGTAGACTTCCAGGGTCTGCACAATGGCCCGGTTGGTCACGCCGATTCCCGGATTGCCGGTGAGCAGCACCATGTCCACCCCCATGTCCGCCGCCCGGCGGGCGTTTTCCAGGGTGGCCTTCCGGCCGCCGGTAATGGCCCACATATTCGGATTCTCCGAGGAAAGACTCTGCTCCGCCGGCTCCAAATTGATGCCCACAGGGCGGCCGGTGAGGGCCTTGAGCTTGCGGATCACATCCTCCGGCGCCGTTTGGGGAAGGCCCTGGATCACCGGATGACAGACGTCGAACATGTTCAGCAGCAGGATATCCGCACCCATGGCGGCGGCGAACTCGGCGTTGGTGATATCACCCAGCATGGGCGTCAGAACGCCGATGGTCTCACAGGCGATGGTTCGGCCTTCGGCGCCGGCAATGGCGGCCAGAAGCGCCTGCTTGCTCATGGCGGCAAAATCCGACGCCTGACAGTCTAATATTCGTTTCACAATAACACTCCTTTTGGTGGTAACGGCCTTGTCACGGCCTGAGTCAGTCACAAATCCTCCGGGAAACAAAGCGTCTGCCTCCCGGGTGCGGGTATGGACAGGGATCATCTGCGGCGAATCATATCCCGGGGAATGGGAGGGAAGATCAGAATGCCCTAGGCGCCCAGCGGCTACCTGGCCGTTGCCGGGACTTCCGGATGGGACATTGGTGTATCCTCAAATGGGTTCAGTCACAAAAGGGATCCAAATTGGTGCTGCCGTCAATGCGGCACAGGAACCGGGCCAGAAGGGCGATGGTATGCTCCACATCCTCCAGGGAACAGACCTCGCTGGGGGCGTGCATATAGCGAAGGGGCAGAGATACCAGGGCGGTGGAGATTCCCTTGCCGGTGAAGTGGAGCTGATCCGCGTCGGTATAGGTGCTGCCCATGTAGGACTCGATCTGCCATGGGATATTCGCCTCCCGGGCGCAGTCCTTCAGAAGCTCGTTGAGCTTGCGGTTGCCGATGGAGCTGTTGCACAGCACCGGGCCTTTCCCCAGCGCCACGGCGCCGGAGTCCCGGGGATCCACGCCGGGATAATCCGAGGCGTAGGTCACATCCACCACAATGGCCACGTCAGGGGCCACGGCGCTGCCTGCCCAGTAAGCGCCCCGCTTGGTGGTTTCCTCGCCTGCGGTGGTGGCGGCATAAACGCCGATCCGGCAGCCTTGGGCCTTGGCCCGCTTCACCGCTTCCAGGATGATAAAGGCGCAGCCGCGGTTGTCGATGGCCCGGGCGGAGAGCAGACCGCCGCACAGCTCCCGGTGACTGGAATGGATGTGGGCGGGATCGCCCTGCTGCACATACCGGCGGGCGTCGGCCTCGTCCCTGGCGCCAATGTCGATGTACAGGTCGCTGACCTTCAGATCCCCCTTTTCCGTATCCTTGGAGGCCACCACCACGCCGTATACCGGCCCTCTGTGCCCGTGGATCACCACCTGGTGTCCCGGGTACTGGTAAGGGTGAATGCCGCCGGACTTCCCCACCCGGAGCAGGCCGTCGGGCTGAATGTGGGTCACGATCAGCCCGATCTCGTCAATGTGGGCGGCAAGCATCACCTTGAAGGGGGCCTGAGGATTGAGGATGCTCAGGACGTTACCGGTATAGTCGGTGCGGATCTCGTGGCAGATTGGGGCCATATGGGCGATGACCTTCTTTTGCAGCGGGATCTCGTGGCCGGAAACAGACATATGATCCAGCAGGGAGAACAAAAACGCTTTGTCCATGGAGGTGCTCCTTCTGTATGGATGGATATCGCTGCGCGGCTTCCTTGCCGCCGCGCAGCGATGTGACGCTTAAATTATAACACAGAATCCTCCTCAATGGAATACCAATCGGGATTGCGCTTGACAAAAAAGAACACGGGTGGTACTATCAATACAAATCATCAGCCAAAAGATAGGGTCAGGAGGAAGAACGATGAAAATACTGGTTACCGGCGGAAGCGGATATATTGGTTCCCACACTTGCCTGGAGCTGCTGAACAGCGGCTATGATGTAGTCGCCGTGGACAATCTGTGCAACTCAAACCCCAAGAGCCTGGATCGGGTGCGGGAGCTGGCGGGGAAGGATTTGCGGTTCTACCAAGGAGACGTCCGGGATGAGGAGCTGATGCGGCGGATCTTCGAAGAAAATGAGATCGCGGCGGTGATCCACTTTGCCGGCCTGAAGGCAGTGGGAGAATCCGTGGCCCAGCCCTGGCGGTACTATGACAACAACCTCAACTCCACCTTGGTGCTGACCAAGGTTATGGGAGATATGGGTGTAAAACGGATCATTTTCTCGTCTTCCTCTACGGTTTATTCCGAGAATCAGGAGATGCCCCTGCGGGAGACCAGCCGTACCGGCGGCTGTACCAACCCCTACGGCTGGACGAAATATATGACGGAGCAGATCCTTTCCGGCATATCCCACGCGGATCCGGAGTGGAGCGTTGCGCTGCTGCGGTACTTTAACCCGGTGGGCGCCCATGAAAGCGGCCGCATCGGTGAGGATCCCCGGGGGATTCCCAACAACTTGATGCCCTACATCACCCAGGTGGCGGTGGGCCGCCGGGAGAAGCTCAGCGTTTTCGGCGACGACTATCCCACCCCCGACGGCACCGGCGTCCGGGATTACATCCACGTGGTGGATCTGGCCAAGGGCCATGTGGCGGCGGTGAAGTATGTGCTGGAGAACCGGGGCTGCGACGCCTTCAATCTGGGCACCGGTGTGGGCTACAGCGTGTTGGAGATGGTGAAAGCCTTTGAGCAGGCCAACAATCTGACCATTCCCTACCAGATCACCCCCCGCCGTCCCGGCGATCAGCCCATCTGCTATGCCGATCCCGGCAAGAGCGAGCGGATTCTGGGCTGGAAGACGGAGCGGAACCTGGTGGACATGTGCCGGGACTCCTGGCGCTGGCAGTCCCAGAACCCCATGGGCTACGGCGAATAACCTCCGCCGATCCGTGAAATGATGAAAACGGGCTTGCCTCGGAACGATTGTTCCGGGGCAAGCCCGCGCGCTTATACCGGCGCCGCGAGAAGCGGCGCCGGTTCTGCTATTGGGAAGACTCCATCTCCTCCCGGAGCCTGCTCAGCAGCAGAGCCTTGGCGAAGTACATGGTTTCGTAGCGAATGTACATCAGGGCGTTCTCATCCCACAAAAAGCGCAGGTTCGGCGGGAATTCCTCGTCTCCCAGCCACAGCTGCACAGCCACGGGCAGCCCGTCAAACAGCTCTATGGCGTAGGCGATGTCCCCCACTGCCAGCGCAATGCCGCCCAGGGCGATGCATGCCGCCCGGAAAGCCGGGGCATGCTCCTGGAAATACGCCGCCCAGGGATCCGTCCCTTCCAGCAGCTCCTGGTGAAACATCAGGCCGAAGGCGTTCATGTTCTTCCACCGGCGGGCAAGATGCCGGTCTTCCCGGCAGTCGCAGACCAGATCCAGCAGGGTCATCACCTCCGGATGGCTGTTGGCGTCCAGCCACTGCCCCCGGTGATTGCGGGACAGATCCCCGGTGTGACGATCCAGCCGGTAGGTCTCCCGGAGCATGGGAATATACAGATGATCCCGGTCGGCCTCCAGGCGGAGCTTTCGAATCAGGACATCCTGGTCGTAGGTCAGGAAGGTTCTCTTGGCCTGCCGGGTTTGCAGAAGATAATTGTCGGGTCTTTCCATAGGCGCCTCCGGAAGAGAAAAGGATCCCCCACCCGGGCTTCGGAAACGGGGGATAAGTAAGCACGCGTTATTTGGCTTCCTTCAATAGATCGGCAATGGTGATGCCTTCGAAGAAATCGTCGATCATTTTATCCAGCTTGTCCCACATAGGCTTCGCCTGGCAGCATTCCGACCGGGAGCAGGCGGCGGCCCCCTGGCTGGTGCAGGAGACGGCGGCAAGACCGCCTTCCGTCAGCTTGAGTATGCTGCCGACGGTGTAGTCCTCCGGACTGCGATTGAGCCGGTAGCCGCCGCCCTTGCCGTGGACGGCGTCTACGAATCCCCCCTTGGACAAGGTAGTCATAATGGATTCCAGATATTTCTGGGAAATGCCTTCCTGCTCGGCGATCTCCTTCAGGGGGATGTAATCCTCCCCGCCCCGCTGGGCAAAATGCACCATCACCCGCAGGGCGTAGCGGCCTTTGGTAGATACGATCATAGTGGTTACTGGCAGTGAGCGCAGTGCTCACAATCCGGGAAGTCCTTGGCGTCGTAGGGGAGCCCGTTGCGGTCGTAATAGTCCTTCAGAGCGTTCTTAATGGCTTCCTCCGCAAGAACGGAGCAGTGGAGCTTGTGAGCGGGCAGACCGTCCAGGGCCTCGGCCACCGCTTTGTTGGTCAGGGCCATAGCCTCGTGGATGGACTTGCCCTTAATCATTTCCGTGGCCATGGAGGAGGAGGCGATGGCGGAGCCGCAGCCGAAGGTTTCGAACTTCACGTCCGCGATCACGTCGTTATCAATTTTCAGATAGATCTTCATAATGTCGCCGCACTTGGCGTTGCCCACTTCGCCAACGCCGTCGGCGTTCTCGATGACGCCCACATTTCTCGGATGCATAAAATGGTCCATGACCTTTTCGCTGTACAGTGCCATAGATATTGACTCCTTTATGATTTACAGAATATATTGCCGTTTGCCGGTTTGCAGATCCCGCCAGACCGGGGAGATGCCGCGCAGATAGGCCACCACCTCCGGGACGACCTTGAGAATGTGGTCGATTTCCTCGTCGGTGTTGTATTCGCTCAGGGACAGGCGCAGAGAGCCGTGGGCCACGTCGTGAATCCGACCGATGGCCAGCAGCACATGGCTGGGATCCAGGGAGCCGGAGGTGCAGGCGGAGCCGGAGGAAGCGCAGATCCCATGGGCGTCCAGCAGCAGAAGCAGGCTCTCGCCCTCGATGCCCTCAAAGCAGAAGCTGACGTTGCCGGGGAGGCGGTTGTGCGGATCGCCGTTCAGGGCGCTGTGGGGAATCTGGGAGAGACCGTTGATGAGCTTGTCCCGCAGGGCGGCCACATGGGCCATATTCTTGTCCATATTCCGGCAGGATTCTTCCAGGGCCGCGGCCATGCCGCAGATACCGGCCATGTTTTCCGTACCGGCCCGCTTGCCCCGCTCCTGGGCACCGCCTTCGATGACGTTGACCAGAGGGAAGCCCCGGCGGACATACAGAGCGCCTACGCCCTTGGGGCCGTGGAACTTATGGCCGGAGAGGCTGAGCATGTCGATGTTCTGCTCTTTGACGTTGATGTGCAGATGGCCCACCGCCTGAACCGCGTCGGTGTGGAAGGGGACGCCCGCTTCCTTGCAGATGGCGCCAATCTGGGCAATGGGCAGCACGGAACCAATCTCGTTGTTGGCGTACATGACGGTCACCAGGCAGGTGTCGGGACGAATGGCTTCGGCCACCTGCCGGGCGGAGACGGTATGCCCCTGCTTCACGTCCAGATAGGTGACTTCAAAGCCCTCCCGCTCCAGCTTTTGCAGGGTGTGCAGCACCGCGTGATGCTCAAACGCGGTGGAGATGATGTGCTTTTTGTTCTTCCGGGCGCCGTAGCGGGCGGCGGAGAGAATGGCCTGGTTGTCCGCCTCGCTGCCGCCGGAGGTGAAGATGATCTCCCGGGGTTCACAGCCCAGGCACTTGGCAACTGTGGCCCGGGCGGCGTCCAGAGCTTCCTTGGCCTCCTGGCCGACGCTGTGCAGGGAGGAGGGGTTGCCGTAGACGGTTTGGAAATAGGGCAGCATGGCGTCAATGGCCGTCTGGCTCATGGCGGTGGTGGCTGCGTTGTCCGCATAAACACGCATATTGGAAAAACCTCCTGTGGTATTACCTAGTAATTCTGTAGGTAAGAATACCATTATTTGCCCACTTTGTCAATAGGTAATTAGCGGCCCAACAACCATTTTTCCATTGCCCTTTCCGGCAATGGGAGCCGGGCGCGTTTTCTGCTGCGATAATCGGCGTGTCCCCGGAAAACCTTGGTTCCGGGGACGCGGGAAAAAAATGAATTTGTTGATATATAATAAGGTTCAGACAGTTAAAAATTCCCCAAAGTCCCAGACCGTTCCTCAGTTTTCGACTTTTTCAGCGGTTACATTCCGCTGCCTGGGTCATATTAAGAGGGCAGAGAAAAAGGAGGGCTGAATTATGAAACGACGGATACAGGCTATCGTTTTTTCGATGGTTCTTTTTACCATGCTGCCCTGTCATGCGGAGGCGGCGGAGCTATTGATCCCGGTGGGAAAGATCGTAGGATTGCAGCTGCGGGACGACACCCTGACGGTGGCGGCCTATGACGATACCCTTGGCGGCTGCGCCAAAGCGGCCGGCGTAAAGATCGGGGATGAATTGGTTGAAATCGACGGATCCGCAGTCACCTGCGCCGAAGATGTGCGCCAGGCTCTGAGCACAGCGGGAGAGCAGGTGGAGCTGACGGTGCGCCGGGGCGGGAAGCTGTGCCGGCTGCGTCTGACGCCGGAGCAGACGGATCAGGGGCCGCGGATGGGGATCTATCTGCGCCAGGGCATTGCGGGCATCGGAACGGTGACTTTTTACGATCCCCAAACGGGAGCCTTCGGCGCCTTGGGCCACGGGGTCAGCAACGCCAAGGGGGTACTTTTGAACATGTCCCGGGGCAATGCCTATGATGCCGGCGTGCTGTCTGTGAAGCGGGGCAAATGCGGCGATCCCGGCCAGCTCAAGGGCAGCGCCGACCCGGAGCGGATCTGCGGCACCCTGCTGCGTAATACGCCTCAAGGGGTTTTCGGCGTGAGCAAGCAGGGCTGGAAAGGGGAGCCGGTTCCTACGGCCTCCTACGACCAGATCCGCGCCGGGGAAGCGGTTATCCGGTGCACCGTAACGTCTGACGCGGTTCAGGAGTATTCTGTGGAAATTTTGAAAATATATCCGGCGGAACGCCGGGACAGCCGGAATTTTCTCCTGCGGGTGACGGATCCGGAACTGCTGCAGGCTACCGGCGGCATCGTTCAGGGTATGTC
>CALWXQ010000009.1 GCA_944385545.1 uncultured Oscillospiraceae bacterium
TGTTGATATTCTTGACTTTGCCAGGAAAACTTATACTGTCATACTTTGTCGATTACACAGAATTTTCTGGGATCTCGAATTGGGAGATCCTATGCTCCCGGCAATAGTCGCGCACAAAACGGAAGGCCATTGTTCCGATCCCTTTCCTGCGGTATTCCTCCAACAGATACAGCGACTGCAGCCGAAGGGGATCTTTCTTCCGCAAGGTCAGATGCCCGATGTTTTCCGTGCCGTAAACAAGAAAATATACAGCATAGTTCTCGCTGTGCAGGATCATTCGGTTTCGCTCATTGTGAAAGGCATAATCAAAGTGATCGATCATTTCGTCGGGGAAAATACCCCGGTATGTGGTACTCCATGCCCGGCGGCGAAGATCAGACAGCTCCTGCGCTTCCTCCGGTTTTACCGGAACAAATACAATATCCATGGTTTCCTCCTTCAGATGCGCATAGGGTCTGGAGGCGCTTCCTCCCGCACGCAAAGCCGGTTAAGGGTGAGAAACAGGGAGATCAGGAAACAGACCTTCTTGATCGATCCTTTTTCGCAACGCGGCTGGACTTCCCAATCAGGTGGGACATCATCCGTTCCAATAACGTATTAACAGAAAAAGAAAGGCGGGCCGGATGGCCCGCCGGGTATGGATTATCCTTCCGGAACGAAGCTGTATACGGCGCCCTCCGTGACGTCGGTCTGGTCTACGCCGGTGAGGGCGTATTCCCCGTCAATGTAGAAGGCCCAGTATTTCTGATCTTTGTCCCAGTCCAGGGAGATGCCGTTGACGGTGGTGACATACAGGCCGTACTCGCCCTGCTCACCTTCGATCAGACCTTCGGCCAGCAGCGCCTCACCCACAGTGGCTTTGTCGGTGGTGATGTCGAAGGTGGTTTCCGTCCCCTCCAGATCGGTAACCACCACCTGGAAGGAAGCGCCCTTGGCTTCTTCGCTGCCATCGCATCCGGTGAAACAAAGTGCCGTAGCCGCAATCAGCACCATACACCCGACGAGACACAGCAAACGACGAATGCTGTTGTTCATCATAGTATATTCTCCTTATAATATGGTATTTTACGCCCTTGCCCGGTTTCGCAGGCGGGAGTAATGCGCTGCCGGATATTCCGGCTCGGCATAGCTGCGTTCGGCCTTCTCAGCATTCGCCAATGACCAAATCTACCGCTGCGGCGCGGCAGTCGTGAACGCAGCCGGGATATGCCTTACGGCGACGGACTCGCACAGGATTCGCACCTGTTTCCCCAACAGCAAGGGCATTATATCATACCCGCTAAGAAAAAACAATCCTTTTTCGAATTGCGGATTGCATATCGGCGCAAAATGTGGTATGCTACGGTTGATCCAACAGAAACGGTCAGAGTTAATTGGAATGGGCAAATCCCAACGGTACCAAGCCGCCGTAGACGGACAGGAAAAGCCGCTTATCCCATTGGCGCAAGCTGAGAAGGGGTAGGCAACACGGCGTCCGGAGTCGGCATACGGACTCTGCTCCAACACGCCAGACTCTTGGGGACGGTCGGGCGGTTCCTTTGTTTACGCGGCCTGCCATCCGGTGGGGGTCTTTGCGTATCCTTCCGTCCCCGAAAGGGGACTTTTTTTATGGCCAGTGACGCCTTCTCCAATTGCCACCCGGCAACGAACGCTGTTTTCTTTGCCGGAGCGATCGGATTTACTGTGGTGCTTCAGCACCCGCTGTACATTGCCGCCAGCTGCGTGGCGGGGGCGACCTACTATCTGCTGCTGAAGGGGCGGCGGGGGATGGGGATGGTTCTGGGATTGATCCCGGTGTTCGCCGTGCTGTCTTTGGTGAATCCGCTGTTCAATACCTACGGGCAGCGTGTGCTCTTTACGGTATGGGGCAATCCCTATACCCTGGAGGCCCTGTGCTACGGCATGGCCATTGCGGGAATGTTTGCTGCGATGATGCTGTGGTTCGGCTGCTACAGCGCGGTGCTCACCAGCGACAAATTCATTTGCCTGTTCGGACGGCTGATTCCCGCCATCTCCCTGCTGCTGGTGATGGTGCTGCGGATGATTCCCAATCTCCAGCGCCGGGCCAGACAGATCCTGGGCGCCCGAGCCGCCATTGGCAAAGGGATCTCCGGCGCCGCCGGCACGAAGGAAAAGGTGGCAGGAGGGATGCGGGTTCTCTCCGCGCTGACTGACTGGGCCTTGGAGGGCGGCATTGTTACCGGCGACTCCATGCGCTCCAGGGGCTACGGCAGCGGGAAGCGTACCAGCTTCCGGCTCTATCGGATGACCGTTCAGGACTGGGCGCTTATGGCGGCGTTTGCCGCGTTGGCGGCGGCCACGATTCTTGCGGGAGGGACGGAGGCCGCCTATACGCCGACGCTTTCCATTGCCGCCCCCGGCTGGGGGCTGGCGGCCTACGGACTGTATTTGCTGCTGCCGTCGATGCTTCACGGAAAGGAGACGCTGCAATGGTTCATTTCCATATCCAAAATCTGACCTTTCAATATCCCAACAAGAACCGGCCCACCCTGGACAGTGTGGAGCTGACCATTGAGAAAGGGGAATTCGTCCTGGTCTGCGGGCAGTCCGGAAGCGGTAAGACCACCCTGCTGCGGCATTTGAAATCCGTGCTGACCCCCCATGGCAGCAGGAGCGGTGAGATCCTCTTCGACGGGGCGCCTCTGGCGGAAATGGATCTGCGGGAGCAGGCGGGACGGATCGGCTTCGTGATGCAGGATCCTGAGGATCAGCTGGTCACGGACAAGGTCTGGCACGAGCTGTCCTTCGGTCTGGAGAGCCTGGGGACGGAACCGAAGATCATGCGCCTGCGGGTGGCGGAAATGGCCAGCTATTTTGGGATCCAAGGTTGGTTCCACCGAGATGTGGCAAGCCTGTCCGGGGGACAGAAGCAGCTGCTGAATCTGGCCTCCATTATGGCGATGCAGCCCCAGGTGCTGATCCTGGACGAACCCACCAGCCAGCTGGATCCCATTGCCGCCTCCGACTTTCTAAATACCGTTGCCAAGATCAATACGGAATTGGGTACCACGATTATCATTACCGAGCACCGGCTGGAGGATATCTACCACCGGGCGGATCGGGTTGTGGTGATGGACGAGGGAAAAGTGATCGCCAATGCGGAACCCAGGAAGGTAGGGAAGCTGCTGTGGCAGCAGTCCCATCCTATGTTCGCGGCGCTGCCTACGCCGGTGCATGTGTTTTACGCGGCTGAGGGAGAAGGGGAGTGCCCTCTGACCGTCCGGGAGGGACGTCGCTGGCTGACCCGGTCTTTTGAAAACCGGCAGCTGACCTGCCTGGAGACGGACGGGGAGGAGGGCCAGTGGGAGGACGCGCCCCCTGCGCTGATAGCCAAGGAGCTTTGGTTCCGCTATGAACGAAATGAGGAGGACGTTCTCAGAGGTGTGAGCCTGACCGTGCCCAAGGGCAGCCTGTTTGCCATTGTGGGCGGCAACGGAGCGGGAAAATCCACCACCTTAAAGGCCCTGTGCGGGGTCTGCAAGCCTTACCGGGGCACGGTGGAGGTGCTGGGAAGGCCGCTGAAGTCCTATCAACCGGGACAGCTGTACCGCCGGTGCCTGGCCATGCTCCCCCAGGATCCCAAGAGCCTGTTTGTCAAGGCGACGGTGGGGGAGGATCTGGAAGAAATGACCGGCGACCGGGATCAGATCGCCGGGATCGCCCGGATCTGCGGAGTGACCCACCTGCTGGAAGCCCATCCCTATGATCTGTCCGGCGGAGAGCAGCAGCGGGCCGCCCTGGCAAAGGTGCTGCTCACCCAGCCGCAGATCCTGCTGCTGGACGAGCCTACCAAGGGACTGGACAGCTTTTACAAAAAACAGCTGGCGCAGACCCTGGCGGAGCTGAAGGCCCAGGGAATGACGGTGATCCTGGTCTCCCACGATGTGGAGTTCTGCGCGGAATATGCGGATCTGGTGAGCATGTTCTTTGACGGCCAGATTCTGGCAACCCATACTCCCAGAAAATTTTTCGGGCAGAACAGCTTCTACACCACCGCGGCCAACCGCATGAGCCGGTGCCTGTTCCAAAACGCGGTGACCACGGAGGATGTGGCCCGGCTGTATCGGAAGAATCAGGAGGGACGCAGATGAGACGATCCAAAGCCGTGAGCCTTCTGATTTTCCTTGCGGCCATTCCGGCTACCTTGTGGCTGGGGATGCGGCTGGAAGGGCGCTGGTATTATCTGACCTGCACCCTGGTCATCATCGAGACCATGCTCCCCTTCTTCCTGGCCTTTGAGACCCGGAAACCCCAGGCCAGGGAGCTGGTGCTCCTTGCGGTGATGTGCGCCCTGGCGGTGGCGTCCCGGGTGGTGGTGCTGATCCCCAATTTCAAGCCAACCACGGCGATTATCATGCTGACCGGCATTGCTCTGGGGCCGGAGGCCGGCTTTATGACCGGCGCCATCGGCGCGTTTGCCAGCAACTTCTTCTTCGGGCAAGGCCCCTGGACGCCCTGGCAGATGATGGCCTACGGCTTCGGCGGTTTTCTGGCAGGGATCGTGTTCCACGGGAAAAAGCGGCCCAAGCCGGTGCTGTTGGCGGTGTACGGGTTTTTCATGATCCTGCTGGTGGTAGGGCCGCTGCTGGACTGCTGCACCCTGTTTACCACCGGAAGCCGCCTGACCTGGCGCTTTGCCGCCACGGTATTCAGCCTGGGATTCTTCTACAACCTGAAGCATGCCCTGGCCTGTGCCGTTACCATGCTCCTGGCAGGAAAGCCCCTGCTGGAGAAGCTGGAGCGGCTGGTGAAAAAATACGGCATGATGGATGCCCGGAAGGAGAGGTAGATCATGGACAGAGAGAATTGGTATCTGTCCACCATTGACGAACGGGCCGGAGAGGTAGCCCGGAAATACGGCTTGGGGGTGGAGATCGCGGAATACTGCACCGCCTGGAATATGGACGAGGCGCTGCCCCGCGTGGACGCGCAGGTGCGCAAGACCATTTCCGGTATTCCCAGGAGAATTTTGCATGCCCCCTTCAATGAGCTGCACCCCTGCGCCATCGACCCGAAGGCCCGCCAATTGGCCCGGAGCCGGTATGCCCGGGCGGTGGAGCTGGCCCGGGACTATGGCTGCCGAAAGGTGGTCATCCACGGCGGCTTCCTGCCCAATGTGTATTATCCGGACTGGTATGTTCAGGAGTCCGTAACCTTCTGGCGGGATTTCTTGGAGCAGGTGCCCCAGGATCTGCAGATCGTCCTGGAGAATGTGCTGGAGGACACGCCGCAGATGCAGCTGGGGATTGTTCGGGCCGTTGACGATCCCCGGCTGCGGCTGTGCCTGGACGTGGGCCACGCCCACGTATATTCCGGAATCCCGGTGACGGACTGGCTGGAAGCCTGGGGGCCGTGGATCAGCCATTTCCATATCCATAACAATGCGGGGGCTTGGGACAGCCATTGCCCCTTGGATCAAGGCACCATCCCCATAGGGGAGCTGCTGGCCCGAAGCCGGACCCTTTGTCCGGAAGCAAGCTATACACTGGAGCTGACGGATGCCCAGCCGTCAGTACGCTTACTGCTGGAGGAATGACCATGGAAGAAACGCTGAGATCTCTGATCCGATCCGTTACGCCTCTGGATCAGGACGCCATGGCGGCGGCCCGGGCCAGGCAGGCCCGGCTGGCGAAGCCGCCGGGAAGCCTGGGACGGCTGGAGGAACTGTCCGTCCAGATGGCGGGGATCACCGGGAACGTGTTCAATACGGTGCGAAAGCGGCAGCTGCTGGTTTTTGCCGCGGATAACGGAGTCGTGGCAGAGGGAGTTTCCAGTGCGCCGCAGTCCGTTACCCTGCAGCAGACGATCAATCTGACCCGAGCCAAAACCGGGGCCAGCGTTTTGGCCAAGCACTTCGGCTGCGATGTGACGGTCTGCGATGTAGGCGTTAACGCCGACATCCGGGAACCGGCGGTGCTGAATCGAAAGATCGCCTATGGCACCCGCAACATCGCCAAAGGCCCGGCGATGACCCGGGAACAGGCCCTCCGGGCCATTCTCACCGGGGCGGAGCTGGCCAAAGAATCCCGGGCCGATGTGCTGGGGATCGGAGAAATGGGCATCGGCAATACCACCACCTCCTCTGCGGTGCTGGCTGTGCTGCTGGACGCTCCGGTGGAGACGGTGACCGGCCGGGGCGGCGGGATCACTGACGAGAGCTTCCGGAAAAAGAAGGCGGTGATTAGTCAGGCCATTGCGGGCAACAGGCCGGATCCGGCGGATGTGGTGGATGTATTGACCAAGGTGGGCGGACTGGATATCGCCGCCATGTGCGGGGCCTTCCTGGGCGCTGCCGCCGCCCGCCGTCCGGTGGTGATCGACGGTTTTATCTCTGCGGTGGCGGCGCTGTGCGCGGTTCGGCTCTGCCCGCCGGCTCAAGGATATCTTGTGCCCAGCCACGCCTCTTACGAGATCGGGTATCGGTTGGCTATGGAGGCTTTGGGGCTTCGGCCTATGCTTCTGCTGGATATGCGCCTGGGAGAGGGCAGTGGATGCCCTCTGGCCTTTTCGGTGCTGGAGGGAGCTTGCGCCGTGATGAATGACATGGCCACTTTCGACCAGGCGGGGATTGACGACGGATATCTGGAGCCCATCCGCCGGGGAGATTCGTTTACTGTGGGGGAGCGTACATGATCTGTTTTATTTCCGGCGGGGCGAAGAACGGAAAGTCCACCCTGGCCCAGAATTTGGCGGCAGCCTTATCCCGGGGCGGGAAGCGCTATTATATTGCCACCATGATCCCGGTGGATGAAGAAGACCGGGAGCGGATCCGGCGGCACATTGCCGACCGGGAGGGCATGGAGTTTGAGACCATCGAATGTGGGAAAAATATCCTGTCCTGCCTGGATCAGGCGGATCGGGAGGGAACCTTTCTTCTGGACAGCGCTACGGCGCTGCTGATGAACGAACTGTTTCCCGTGGAGCGCAGCTATGCGCTGGATCCCGGGGCTGCGGAGCGGTGTAAACGGGAGCTGGTGGAATTTGCCCGGTCTGTCCGCAATGCGGTGATCGTCAGCGACTATATTTATGACGGCGCGGAGGAATATGACGCCATGACGGAGCAATATCGCCGGGGTCTGGCGGGGATCGACCGGGCCTTGGCCGCGGTCAGTGATGTGGTGGCGGAGGTTGCCGCCGGACAGGTGATCCTGCACAAGGGGGTGCTTCCTGGGTGAAATCATATCTTCACGCCTTCGCCATGTGCCAAAGCATGTTCTGCGCCATTCCCTGCCCCTGGAAGCTGTGGGACGAGAAGGCCAGGGACAAAATGCTGCTGGCGCTGCCCTGGGTGGGTCTGGAGATCGGCGCTCTGTGGGCGGCACTGGCCTGGCTGACGGCGTATTTGGGCCTGCCGGGGCCGGTGAGAGGGCTTTTGCTCTGCGCTTTTCCCTATGTGATCACGGGATCCATCCACCTGGATGGGTTCATGGACGTATGCGACGCGGTGGGTTCCTGCCGCTGCGCCGAGCGCCGCCGGGAGATTCTGAAGGATCCGCACGTAGGCTCCTTCGCGGTGATTGGCCTGGGCCTGGTGCTGCTGAGCCAGTTCGCCCTGCTCGTCTCGGCGGCGGAAGACGCCGGCGGTGTGTTGCTCCTTCTGCCGGCGGTCAGCCGCTGCTGTTCCGCCCTGGCCATTACCGGCCTGAAGCCTATGCCCACCAGCCAATATGCCGCCCAAAATCCGTCCCGAGCCCGGCTTTGGCTGCTGGGGATCCTGCTGGCGCTGCTGTTGGGCGTGGGGGCTTTGCTCCTGGGTGCGGAGGCATTGGCCCTGGCGGGCTGCGCGGCGGGCTACGGCCTTGCCCTGAGGCGGGGATATCGATCCTTGGGTGGCATGAACGGAGACATTGCCGGATACGCTCTGACCATTGGGGAGCTTTGCGGCATTGGGACATATGTGGTGACAGCAGGAGGATGGCTATGATTTTGATCATTGGCGGGGCGTATCAGGGAAAGCTGACTTACGCCATGGAAGTCCTGGGTATTTCCCGGGAACAGGTGTGCGACTGCCAGCGCGAACCGGTGGATTTTTCCAAACGCTGCATCTGGCACATGGAACAGGCTTGCCTGGCTTGTGTGGAGAAGGGCGTGGAGCCGAAGGACTATTTTCAGGCCCACCGGGCGCAATGGCAGGACAGTGTTCTGATCTGCCGGGATATTTTCGGTGGGGTGGTACCGGTAGACGCCACCTGCCGGGAGTGGCGTCAGGCGACGGCCAGACTCTGCCAGTATCTGGCAGGGGAGGCCACCCAGGTCAGCCGGATCTTCTGCGGATTGGAGCAGCGGCTGAAATGAGGCTGTACCTGATCCGCCACGGAAAAACCAGGGCCAACGAAGAACACCGCTACTGCGGCAGCACCGATCTGCCTTTATCCCAGCGGGGAATGGCGGAGCTGACCGGCTTGGGCTATGAACTGCCCCGGGCCAGGCTTCTCACCAGCGGCATGGCCCGGACGGAGCAGACCCTGGAAGCGCTGTTCGGCCCGGTGCCTCATGGCGTCGATCCGGGATTCCGGGAGATGGATTTCGGCTGCTTTGAAATGAAAACCTATGAGGAGCTGAAAGAGGATCCCGTCTACCAAACCTGGCTCGCCGGGGACAATGAAACCAACGTGCCCCCCGGCGGGGAGAGCGGTGTTCAGATGAGGAAGCGGGTCATCGCTGCCCTGGAGGCGGTGCTGGATACCGGGGAGGATACGCTGATCGTCACCCACGGCGGAGTGATCGCCGCCATCATGGCGCATTTGTTCCCCGGGGAGGGGAAGAATCGCTATCAGTGGCAGCCGGAAAACGGACGAGGCTACCGGATCGAAAACGGCAGCTACGCACCCATACCGGAAGAAAACGCATAGGCGCAGGACGATTGGTCCTGCGCCTATGTGTGTGGTCGGTTATTCGGAGAAAAGCTTGGTGGACAGGTACCGGTCGCCGGTGTCCGGCAGCAGGGCAACGATGGTTTTGCCCTGGTTTTCGGGCTGTCTGGCCAGCTCCATGGCGGCCCAAAGGGCGGCGCCGGAGGAGATCCCTGCCAGAATCCCTTCGGTTTTGCCCAGCATGCGTCCGGCTTCGTAGGCGGCTTCATCGGTGACGGGGATCACCCGGTCATAAACCGTCACGTCCAGAACCTGAGGGATGAAGCCGGCGCCGATGCCCTGAAGCCCGTGGGGGCCGGGCTTGCCGCCGCTGAGGACGCAGGAGGAAGCCGGTTCCACAGCAACTACGGTGATATCTGGATTCTTCTCCTTCAGATACCGGCCGGTGCCGGTGATCGTGCCGCCGGTACCTACCCCGGCAACGAAGATATCCACCTGACCCTGGGTATCCCGCCAGATCTCCGGGCCGGTGGTCTCATAGTGGGCTTGAGCGTTGGCCGGGTTGACGAACTGGCCGGGGATGAAACTGCCGGGGATCCGGGACGCCAGCTCCTCCGCCTTGGCGATGGCGCCGCCCATACCCTGGGCGCCGTCGCTGAGTACTAGCTCCGCTCCGTAGGCAGTCATCAGAAGCCGCCGTTCCATGCTCATGGTGTCGGGCATGACGATGATGGTGCGGTAGCCCCGGGCGGCGGCTACGGATGCCAGACCGATGCCTGTATTTCCGGAAGTGGGCTCAATGATCACACTGCCGGGGCGCAACTTTCCCTGGGCTTCGGCGGCGTCGATCATGGCTTTTGCCACCCGATCCTTGGCCGAGCCCGCGGGGTTGAAGGCTTCCAGCTTGACCAGCAGTCTTGCCTTCAGACCCTGCGCCCGCTCCACATGGCAAAGCTCCAGCAAAGGGGTGTTGCCGATCAACTGTTCTGCAGATGTATAAATATTGGGCATGGTTCTTTCCTCCAAACAGTCAGAATAATGGATATTCAAATTATAGTCCCCGGGAGAAGCGTTTGTCAATAGGAGTCTGCCGCCAGATCTGCCGGGAATCGGAAGATCCGGGGAAACCTCTTTACATCCCGCTAAAAGCGTGGTAGGATAAAAGAAAAAAGGAGTGGTCTGCCATGACGGAACAGGAACGCAAATACTATGAAAAGCGGGGACAGGCGCTGGTCAAGAACCTTCGCGGCCGCCATTTTGAGGCCCATTACTGCCCGGATCGGGAGACGGCCCTGGAAAAGGCTCTGGAGCTGATCCCCCGGGGAGCCAGCGTGGGCTGGGGCGGCGCGCTCTCTGCCCAGCAGATCGGCCTGATGGAGGCGGTGAAGGCCGGGGACTACCGGGCCATTGACCGGGACAGCGCCGCTTCCCCGGCGGAGCGGGAGCAGCTGATGCGGCAGACGCTGCTGGCGGATGTGTTTGTCACCGGGGCTAACGCCATGAGTCTGGACGGTCAGATGGTGAACATCGACGGCATGGGTAACCGCCTTTCCGCCATTGCCTACGGCCCGAAGACCATCCTGGTGATCGCCGGCATGAACAAGGTGACGGACTGCCTGGAGGACGCGGTGACCCGGGCCAGGACGGTGGCGGCGCCTATGAACAAAATGCGCTTCCCCAATCAGACACCCTGCGAAGTTACCGGCACCTGCGCCGACTGCAAGAGCGAAGAATGCATCTGCAACCAGATCCTCATTACCCGGCACTGCCGTCCCGCGGGCAGAATCAAGTTCATCCTGGTGGGAGAGAACCTGGGATTCTGAGCGGAAAAGTGGGAAAATCCCTTGCCAGAGCGGGCAGAATATGATATAGTGGGACACGCTCGGGTAGTTCCGGCCTTTTGGGCGGAACCGGATGGGCAGATCCTCGCAAAGGAAGGTTCCAAATGCGCAAGCTCCGTGGGTTGATTGAAAAATACTATGACATTATTTCCTATCTGTTTTTCGGGGTGCTGACAACGGCAGTCAATTATCTGGTGTATATGCCCCTGTATAACCTGTCCGGGCTTTCCGCTTCGGTCAGCAACGTGATCGCCTGGGTGGTGGCGGTGGCGTTTGCCTACCTGACCAATAAGCCCTTCGTGTTTAAAAGCCATGATTGGTCGGCAAAAACGGTGATCCCTGAGCTTACCAAGTTTGTCGGATGCCGGGTGGCTTCCGGCTTGTCGGAGACGGCGATTCTGCTTCTGACGGTGGATACCCTGCACTGGGATGGGAATATCTGGAAGCTCATCACCAGCGTTCTGGTGGTGGTGCTGAATTACATCGGCAGCAAGCTGCTGGTATTTAAAAAGTAAACATCGGAAAAACCGCGGCAGCCCTCAGGGTCGCCGCGGTTTTTTCAGCCATATGTCTCTTTCAGGAACAAAACAGCCTCCCGATACCCTTCTAAACCATGACCTTTGATGGTTTTCACGCAGGCCATACCGGCGTAGGAGATCCGGCGGAAGGGTTCCCGGGCGTCCACGTCGGAGATGTGGACTTCCACCGCGGGGATGGACACCGCCTTCAGGGCGTCCAGAATGGCCACGGAGGTGTGGGTGTAGGCGGCTGGATTGATGACGATGCCATCCACTTTCCCATAGGCCCATTGGATCTTGTCTACAAGATCCCCTTCGTGGTTGGAGTGGTACTGCTCGATTTGGATCTGCTCGGCCTCGGCGGTATCCCGGAGCAGCTTCAGCAGGTCCGCGAAGGTGCTCTTTCCGTAGATTCCCGGCTCCCGAATGCCCAGCATGTTGATGTTGGGGCCATTGATGACCAGAATGTTCATTGTGTTCCCTCCAAACAGGCCAAGATAGCCGCCGCGGCCTCAGCCACGGTGCCGTTGTTGTGGATGCTGTGGTCACAGAAGGCTTTGTACAGAGGCTTCCGCCGGTTATACAGCTCCTTCAGGGAAGTTGCCTGGGACAAGGGCCGTCCTTCCGTGGGCAGCAGAGAAAGCTCCCGCTGCAGCCAGAAGATCCGGCCGTTTTGGCGCAGCAGAGACAGGTTTTCTGCCTGGGTGACACAGCCGCCGCCGGTGGCGATGACCAAACCCGACTGTTTTCCCAGCTCTCCCAGCACCCGGGTTTCCAGCTGCCGGAAGCCGGCCTCCCCATCCCGGGCAAAGATCTCCGGGATGGACATTCCGGCCAGACGGACGATCTCGGCGTCGGCGTCCGCGAATGAACGGTGCATGGCCTGGGCAAGAAACTGCCCCACGGTGGTTTTGCCGCAGCCGGGCATGCCGATCAGTACCACGTTCCCCACCAGAATCGACATCCTGCGGTGGATGGCGGCGATGAGCCCGTCGTCCAGGGCGGCGCCGGTGAAGCACTCCGAGGCCTCCTTGGCTTGGGCTACCAGCATCCAAAGACCGTTCTCCCAGGGAAGGCCCATGCTCTGCGCGTCCAGAAGCAGTCGGGTTCGGGAGGGGTTGTAGACCACATCCAGAACCCCCTCCAGCCGCGGGAACCCCCGAAGATCCACCGGCGACAGGCCGGTGTTGGGATACATGCCCACCGGGGTGGTGTTGACGATAACGGCGGCGTCGGCGTGGCGGGACAGGTTTTGGTAATTGTTCTCGCCGCTGCGGGAGATGATTACCACCTCCGCCCCAAGATCCAATAACCCGTTTCTGGCGGCGCAGGAGGCTCCGCCGCTGCCTAAGACCAGGGCCTTTTTCCCGGTCACTTGGATGCCGCTTTTCTTTACCATGGTGATAAAGCCGAAATAGTCGGTGTTATGGCCGAACAGACTCCCGTCCGGCCTGCGGACGATGGTATTGACGCAGCCCATTTTCCGCGCGGTGGGGGAGAGCTCGTCCAGGCAGGGAATGACCGCTTTTTTATAGGGCATGGTCACGTTCAAGCCGGTGAAATCCCCGTTTTTTAAGAAATCTGCCAATTCTTCCGGCTCTTTTTCAAACAAATCGTAGTCGTAAGTTCCCAGGAAGCTGTGGATCACAGGGGAATAGCTGTGTCCCAGCTTCCTGCCTAGCAGTCCGCACCGCATCAGACCACCTCGGAGTAGCTGCCTAGATATTTGAATTCCTCGCACAGCTCGTCCAGCTCGCACATCAGCTGCACAAATTCCTCGGAGTAGATGGAGGTCTCCAGATCAAAGTAGAACATGAATTCAAACTCCCGCTCGGGTATGGGGCGGGACTCCAGCTTGGTAACGTTGATTCCCAGCGTGTAAAGCCGGGTCAGGACTTTCGCCAGGGAACCGGGCTTGTGGCTCAGAACCATCATAATGCTGGTCTTGTCGGAGCCGGGATAGATCTCCAGGTTCTTGCTGATGCAGATAAACCGAGTACGGTTGTTGCCTTTGTCCTGGATGGAGGCGGCCAGACATTCCAGACCGTACAGCTCGGCACAGGAACGGCTGCTCAGGGCGGCCACGTCGCTGCGGCCGGATTCGGCCACCATTTCCGCGGCAATGGCGGTATTGCCCACAGGGATGATGTTGACACCCTGGAGCTGGGAAAGGAAATCTCCGCACTGGCTGATGGCCTGCTCGTGGGAGTAGATTTCCTTAATATCAGACAGCTTGGTACCGGGATTGACCAACAGGTTGTGATCCACCTTCAGCCGGAAGGTACGGACGATGGAGAAGCTGTGGTGGATCATCAGATCATAGACCTTTTTCACAGAACCGGCGGTGGAGTTCTCAATGGGCAGGATGCCGTACTGACACATCCCCTGTTCAATGGCGGAGAACACCGCTTCAAAATTCTTGAAGTAGAGGATGAAGGGATTTTTGAAGATCTTCTCGCAGGCGATCTGGGAATAAGCGCCCTCGACGCCCTGGCAGGCTACCATGGGCGCCTGGGGGAACAGGTTGGGCGTGGTTTCAATGGCCTGGGTGATCTGCCGGTACAGGGGACTGATGGTCTGGCTGCGCTTGCTTTGGTAGCTGCGGCTGAGCTCAAAGAGCATGGAATACAGAACACGGGTGTAGTTGGCCATTTCCGGGCCGGCTTTCTTTGCCACATCCTGAAGCTTTTCCCGCTCCCGTACCGGGTGGTAGATCGGCAGCCGGTGGGCTTTCTTGTAGTCGGCAATTCTGGCGGCAACTTCCATGCGCTGATCAAACAGCCGCACCAGTTGATCGTCAATGCTGTCCATTTCCTGACGAAGTTCCTTCAGATCCATGGTTATTTCCTCCTGTTTGTCTGGGTGTTTCCCAGTATCATGTCAAAGACGGCAATGGCTGCCGCGGCTTCCACCACGGGGACAGCCCTGGGGACGATGCAGGGATCGTGACGGCCCTTCACCACAAGGGGCTGGGCGGTCATTTGGCTGAGGCTGACGCTCTGCTGGGGGACGGAGACAGAGGGGGTGGGTTTGACGGCCACCTGAAACAGCACCGGCATGCCGGTGCTGATGCCGCCTAGGATGCCTCCGGCGTTGTTGGTTTGGGTACGGATCCTTCCGCCCTCCAGAGTAAAGGGGTCGTTGCATTGGCTTCCGCTCATGAGTGCCGTCCGGAAACCGGCGCCAAACTCGATCCCCTTCACAGCGGGAATGCCATAGACAATGGCGGCGATGCGGCTCTCGATCCCGCCGAACATAGGCTCTCCCAATCCGGCGGGAAGGCCGGTGACGGCGCATTGGATCACGCCGCCGAGGCTGTCGCCCTGAGCCTTTGCCTGGGCAATCCGCCGGGCCATGGCGGCTCCGGCTTCCGGGGACAGGGTGGGGAAGGGGGATCCCACCTGCTCCAGCTGAGGGGCTAGGGGGTGAAAGCTCTCCCCGTCGGGAATGCCGCCAATCTGGGCGATGTGGGCGCCGATGCCGATGCCCTCCAGGGCCAGCCACTGCTTGCACAGTCCGCCGGCGATGCACAGCGGGGCGGTGAGCCGGCCGGAAAAATGACCGCCGCCAGCCGCGTCCTGGTAGCCGCCGTACTTAACCTGGGCGGTGAAGTCGGCGTGACCGGGGCGTGGGCAGTCTTTCAGATTGGCATAGTCTCCGGAGCGGGTGTTATGATTGCGGATCACGGCGGCAATGGGCGCGCCGCAGGTATAGCCCTCCAGCAGACCGCTGAGGAATTCCGGCCGGTCTTCCTCCCGCCGGGGGGTGGCCCAATCCCCTTGCCCCGGTGCGCGGCGGTTGAGGAAGCCTTGCAGGGCCTCTTGGTCTACCGGCAGTCCCGCCGGGATGCCGTCCAGGGTCATGCCGATGGCAGGGCCGTGGGACTGGCCGAAAATGGATAGCTTTAACGATTCACCGTAGGTACTGCTCATAGCGTCCTCCTAACCGTCGGTATTCCCCGAGGAAATGGGGATAGGATTTTTCAATGCATTCCACGCCCAGAATGGTCACCGCCTCACGGCACACCGTGGCGGCGATGGCAGCGGACATGGCGATGCGGTGGTCGTTGGCGCTGTCCACGATCCCGCCCCGCAGTCCGGTGCCTCGGACGGTCAGAGTGTTCTCGTCAGCCTCCGCCGTTCCGCCCAAGGCTTCCAGCATGGCGATCACCGAGGCCACCCGGTCGGACTCTTTCAGCCGCAGACGGCGGATATCCGTAAACACGGCTCCGCGGCGGCAGGCGGCGACCACAGCCAGAATGGGAACCAGATCCGGGATGTCCCCGGCGGAGATGGTAAGAGGGGCCTCCAGGCCGGGCAGCAATTCCGTCACCGCCCGATCCCCCTGGGGAGAGTCCGGACACAGGTTTTCCACGGTTACGGGATTGCCCATTGCCTGGGCGGCCAGGAAGAAGGCGGCGTTGCTCCAGTCGCCTTCCACCACCAGCCGTCCCGGAGAACGGAAGGGGCCGGGGGCGACGCGCAGACCGTCGGTATCTTTACCGAAAAGCTTCATGGCCCGCTGGGTCATGCGGATATACGGAAGGGATTCTGCCTTCCCGGTGAGGTGGATGCGGCTTTCGTCCGGAAGAAGGGCCGCGGCAAAGAGAAGTCCGGTGATGAACTGGCTGGAGACGCCTGCGTCCAGGGTGAAGTCTCCCGGTCGCAGACGGCCCCGGCAGCGGATGGCATAGGCGGTGGGCCGGGAGAGGATACAGCCCATGCGCTCCATTTCCTCCCACAAGGGGGACAATGGCCGCTGGGGAAGCCGTCCCTCCAGGGTAAAGGTAGCGTCTGCCCCCAAGGCTCCCGCAATGGGGAGCAGGAAGCGCAGGGTGGAACCGCTTTCCCTACAGGGAAGCACCGGCATGTCCGGTACGGTTTGCACAGGAGTGACGGAGTAGCCGCCTTCCTCACGGGTGATCCGGGCGCCCAGCGCCTGAAGGCAGGCGCAGGTGGCTTCGATGTCCCGGTTGGTCTGGGGACAGACCAAATCGGTGGGCTGTTCCGAAAAGGCGGCGCAGATCAGCAGCCGGTGGGCCTGAGACTTGGAGGGGATGGCGCTGACGCTGCCTTGCAAAAGACCGGGGGTGATGGTAATGTCCATATCAAAGCCCTTCCTCAATCCACGAAAGCACCTGCGCGACAGGGGTGGGCAGGATGCTGCAACGGCCGACGCACCGGGGAACGATGAGATTCACGGTGCC
This sequence comes from uncultured Oscillospiraceae bacterium, assembly GCA_944385545.1. Lineage (GTDB taxonomy): Bacteria > Bacillota > Clostridia > Oscillospirales > Oscillospiraceae > Faecousia. Next base: position 16,400 of record CALWXQ010000009.1, read on the forward strand.
TCCGGCCCGCTTTTTGTCGTTGAGGGTGTACGCGTACAATTCCCGGGCAGAAAAGCAGATCCTTATAGGAAGGTCGAACCGGGATAACAATGCCAGGATCCGGCGGCTGTCCGCCTCCGGACACAGACCCCGCTTCACGGCTGCCCTGGTAATGATGGCTATGCCCGCTGCCACGGCCATGCCGTGGGAGACGGAGAAAGCGCTGGCGGCCTCAATACCGTGGCCAAAGGTATGGCCCAGGTTCAGCTTCATGCGCGCGCCGGTGTCGAATTCGTCCTCCATGACCACATCCCGCTTCAGCTCCACACATCGGGCGATCACGTTCTCCCGGTGAAAATCCGGGCCGTGGGCCTCCAAATGGGCAAACAGGGCCGGATCATAGAGAATGCTGTATTTGATGATCTCGCCGCAGCCGTCTCGGAAGACGGTTTGCGGCAGGGAAGCCAGCAGATCCGTATCGCACAACACCAAAGACGGCTGGAAGAAGGCCCCGGCCAGATTTTTCCCTTCAGGCAGATCGATGGCGGTCTTGCCGCCCACCGAGGAGTCCACCGCCGCCAGCAGGGTGGTGGGGAGCTGGATCAGTCGGATACCCCGCAGGAAGCAGGCGGCGGCAAATCCCGCAAGATCGCCCACCACGCCGCCGCCCAGGGCGACCATCAGATCTGACCGGGTCAGGCCGTTTTTGGCCAGAAAGTTGAGAAGATCCAGGAAAACGCTGCCGTTTTTGCTGGATTCTCCGGCGGGAAACACATAGCTGATTACGGAAAAACCAGCGGCGTTCAGGCTTTCCTCCGCAGCCGCGCCGTAGAGGGGGAAAACATTGGAGTCGCTGACGATACACACTTTCTCTGCCCTGCCCAGGGTGGCTGCTGCCGTCCCCAGGGTCGAAAGCAGCCCCGGGCCGATGCGGACTTCATAGCTTCTTGAGGCATTGACGGCAACGGTTTTCATCCGTCCACCTCCTCCTTTCTTTGCTTTCCTTCCTCCAGCAGCGCCGTCAGGGCGGCTTCGTCGTCGGCTGCAATGGCGCCGTGGTAGGCTTGCAGACTTTGGATATAGTGCTCCAGTTCAAACAGAACATTGTCCTTGTTTTCCAGAAACAGCTCCGCCCACATGCGGGGATTCAGCCAGGCCACCCGGGTCAGATCCCGGTAGCTTCCGGCAGAGAAGCCCTTGTGATCCAGGGCGGTAGGGGACTTGATAAAAGCGTTGCTGAGGATATGAGGCATCTGGGAGGTAAAGGCGATCATCCGGTCATGCTCCTGGGCGGTGGTCACGGAGAAGGCGCCGAAGCGGCAGGGCTTCAGAGATTCCTTTACCCGATCCAGCAGGTACATATCGTCGAACACCGGCGGCACCAACACCATGGGCGCCCCCGCGAACAGATCCCCCCGGCTGTACTTGAAGCCGGAGAAATGAGAACCGGCCATGGGATGTCCGCCCACAAAGGTAAAGCCGTATGCTTCCGCCAAAGGGAAGCACCGGGCGCAGATGTGCCGTTTGGTGCCGCAGCAGTCCAGAACCAGAGCGTCCCTGGAAACAAGGGGCGCCCAGCGTTCCAGCCAGTGGGCGCTGCCGGCGGGGTAGATGGCAAGCAGGATCAGCTCGCACCCGGGAATGGAGGTTTCATCCAGCTTCCCGTGGACGGCTCCGGCCAAAATGGCGAAGCTGAGCATGGCCTCATCCTGCTCCGCGGCGTAGACGGTGTGCCCTGCCATGGCATAGGCTCTGGCCAGGGAGCCGCCGATAAGCCCCAGGCCCAGGATGCCCACATTCATACGATGGCCTCCCGGATCTTACGCACCTTGTGGCACACCTCATGGAACTGATGGGGGGTCAGGGACTGGGCGCCGTCGCACAGAGCGCAGGCGGGATTGTTGTGTACCTCGATCATGATGCCGTCCGCACCGGCGGCGGTGGCGGCGTAGGCCATGGGGGGCACCAGCTCGGCTTTGCCGGTGGCATGGCTGGGATCCACCACCACCGGCAGATGGCTCAGCTTGTGCAGCACGGAAACCGCGGACAGATCCAAGGTGTTCCGGGTGGTGGTCTCAAAGGTGCGGATGCCCCGTTCGCAGAGGATCACTTGTTCGTTGCCCTCGCTCATGATGTATTCCGCGCTCATCAGCAGCTCCTGGAGGGTGTTGGCCAGACCGCGCTTGAGAAGGATCGGCTTCTGGGTTTTGCCCAACTCCTTCAGCAGGTCGAAGTTCTGCATATTTCTGGCGCCTACCTGGATAATGTCCACATCGGCGAACAAGTCCAGGGTATTGATGTTCATGATTTCTGTGACGATGGGAAGTCCCGTGGCCTTTTTGGCCTCCAACAGCAGCCGGATGCCCTCGCCCTTCATGCCCTGGAAGGCGTAAGGTGAGGTGCGGGGCTTGAAAGCGCCGCCCCGGAGGAGGTTGGCCCCGGATTCCTTCACAGACTGGGCCACGGCAATGATCTGCTCCTCAGATTCCACGGAGCAGGGGCCGGCGATCATGGCAAAGTATCCGCCGCCGATGCGCACATGGCCTGCCTGAATGATGGTGTCCTTGGGGTGGAACTTCCGGTTGGCTTGCTTAAACGGCTCAGAGACGCGCTTTACGCTTTCCACCATTTCCAGACTTTTCAGCAGCTCCATATCCACCCGGCTGGTATCGCCGATAAGACCCAGGACGGTGACCTCCGCGCCTTTTGAAACATGGACGTCCAGATTCATATGCTTGAGCCAATCCACCAAATGCTGCATTTGGGCGGGAGTGGTGCCCTGCTTGAGAATTGCGATCATAAGATTTCCATCTCCTAACAAAAAATGCGCCGCACGGGCAATTCGTGCGGCGCTTAAAAATACGGTTTCAGTTCCAGAGCATTCTTTGCAGCACAAATTGCTATTACTTTTTTACGGTAAAAAAGTAATAGCTGTAAAAGAAAAAGACGGCTGCGCAGTGCATCGATTTCATGAAAGATGCCTCCATGTACGGGAACTATAGACAAGTATACCACGGTGGGTGGATGATTGCAAGAGGAAATCAAAAAAATGCGTAAATTTCCTGAGGAAACGGGAATCGTACCCGGTTTATTGGACGGAACCTGTGATAAGCTGATACCGGCAAAGGAAGCATACTGAATCAGGAGGCGTAGCTATGGAATATTTGGATCAGCTTAACGAACAGCAGCGGGAAGCGGCGGTTACCACAGAAGGGTATATCCGGGTGGTGGCGGGGGCCGGTTCCGGAAAAACGAAAACCCTGACCGCCCGGTACATGTATCTGGTGGATCAGCTAGGGATCTCTACGGCCAATATTCTGTGCGTGACCTTTACCAATAAGGCCGCGGCAGAGATGAAAAAACGGATCCGCCGCCAGCTGCCGGATCAGGATCTGGGGCGGATCACCACCTTCCACGGCTTTTGCGTGGGGCTTCTGAAGGAGGACTGCCATGTGGTGCAGTATCCGTCCACCTTCATCGTCCTGGACGAGGAGGATAAGGAGACGATGCTCCGGGGCGTCTTCGCGGATCTGGGAATCACCAGCCGGGAGCTGACCGTCAAGGAGGCGGTGGATCACATCGGCTGGCGCAAGGGCGGACGGGGCTATGTAAAGACTCTGATTGGGGATCCGGAGGAGCTGCGGCGGTTGGCGGACGCCGCGACTACCCTGAAGGATAAGGTGATGTACCGGTACTTCTGGGAGCAGCGCAAGTGCTACGGGCTGGACTTTGACGACCTGGTTTATTTTACCCTGTACATCTTGCAGCAGGACGGCCCCACCCGGGAGAAGTGGCAGCAGCGGCTGGAATATGTGATGGTGGACGAGTTTCAGGACATTGACAAGGATCAGTATGCCCTGGCGGATATTCTGTCCGGCTATCACAAGAATCTGTTTGTGGTGGGGGATCCGGATCAAACCATCTACACCTGGCGGGGCGCGGACGTGAAATTCATTCTGGAATTTGACAGCCGCCATAGAAATGTGAAGACCATTTATCTCAACACCAATTACCGCTCCGTTCCTCAGATTCTGGCGGCCTCCAACGCCCTGATCGACAAGAATCGGGACAGGCTGAAAAAGCGGCTCATATCTGTTCGGCCGGATGCCCGGAAGCCCCTGTATTTCCACGGAAAGACCGGCCAGCTGGAAGCGGACTGGATCACTGCCAATATGCGCGCCCTTCATGAAGGCGGCATGCCCTACAACGCCATGGGCGTGCTGTACCGGGCCCATTATGTTTCCCGGACGGTGGAAGAGTCCCTGATCCGCAATAAGATCCCCTATGTGCTCTATTCCGGTGTGGAATTTTACAAGCGCAAGGAAATCAAGGATGTGTTGTGCTATCTGCGGATGATCTACTCCGGGGACGACATCAGCTTTCTGCGAACGGTCAACGAGCCCCGCCGGGGGGTGGGACGCACCCGGATCGCGGCGCTGAAGGAATTCGCCGGGATGAACCGGTGCAGCCTCTATGAAGCGCTGGAAGCGAACCTGGAAACGGATCTGTTCCGGCGGAGCAAGGCCAGGGAATACGTCCGACTGGTGGAAAAGTACCGGGCCATTTACGACGGGATGGATCTGACGGATCTGCTGGCGGGGATCCTCAGCGAAAGCGGCTATGAGGATATGCTACGCTCCTGCGGGGAGGAAGAACGCCTGGATAACCTGGCCGAGCTGAAGCAGGCCATTTACGACTTCTCCCGAAAAGCCGGGGAGGAGGTCAGCCTGGGGAATTATCTGGATCACGCCGCCCTATTTACCAATATGGATCAGACGGAAAAGGCTCAGGCGGTGAAGCTGATGACCGTTCACGCCGCCAAGGGTCTGGAATTCCCGGTGGTATTCCTGTGCGGCCTGTCCGAGGGAGTCTTCCCTGGGAAACGGGCCAACACCCGAGAAAAGCTGGAGGAGGAGCGGCGGCTGTGCTATGTGGCCTTCACCCGGGCCAGGGACCGGCTGTTCCTGTCCGACGCGGCAGGGAGCAATTATGACGGCTCCTTCCGCTATCCCAGCCGGTTCCTGTTCAACGCGGAGAAGGAACATGTGGAATACGCGGTGCCGTTGGATCCGGAGCTGGAGGAGCGGGCGTTGGAGCAGATCCGCAGGACGGAAGATCCCCGAACTGCCGCTGGCCGGGGCGATGACCTGACAGGAAGGCGGGTGAGACATCCGGTGTTCGGCGAGGGCGTCGTTATCGGCATTCCCAGAGATCGGGAAGGGGTCATCGTCCAGTTCGATTCCGTGGTGACCCCCAGAACCTTCGGCCCCGGGGCAAACATCACCTATTTGTAAAAGCGGGGATTGCGCCGCCTGCCGGAAAACAATTTGCCCAGCCTGACGGCTGGGCAAACATGATACGGCAGAAAATAAGCCGCGAACGCGGCGGAGACGGCGGGGCGCCGGTTTAGGAGACGATGGCCCACACCAGAGGGGACAAAAACGGTTGTAATAAAAACATCACCCCGAAGGTGACCCCTCCAATGAGGAAGACCTCCCGTGTGTTCTCCTGGGCGGGCACCACCGGCTGGAAGCAGACTATGATCCGGCCTACGCACCATCCGGCCAGAGCTCCGACGGTATTGGTCATCAGGTCATTGATATCCGTGGCCCGGTAGGTAAAGATCTGCAGGACCTCAATCAACAGGGAAAACATCAGACCAAATAACAGCGTCCAGAGAAGTTTTTGAAACCGCCGCCACAAAACCGGTAGGAAAACCCCCAGGGGAACGAACAGAAGCACGTTCAAAAGGCTGTTCATGTAGTCAGAGAACATATAGGCGAAGGGAACCAGGTTGATGCGCAGATCAAACCGGATATACCGGATATCCGGCAGTCCCACCACGGTGTAAACGCCGGACAGGTACACTGCAAACAGGAAATACAGGGCCGACCGCCGGGGGTTATGAAAGCGGGTTTTGTCCAGCGCCCAGATCAGGGGGAGCAGCACCAGGGAAGCAATGGCGGCTTCCAGGAACATGATGTACATTCTGGCCATTGTGGCACACTCCAATCAAATAGGCTTGGCAAACAAAACCGCCAGAACGCAGCAGCACGCGGACAGAATGAACTGGGTATCGGTGCGGATATCCGCGGGCCGGGTCTGATACTCCCGGTGGTAGTTGTAAATGGCCTCCATAACGGTTCGGGCTGTTTCGGGATTGATTTGGGGATCCTCCTGAAGGTAGCGCAGGAAATGGTGCTGCATGGCGGCTTCATATTCCCGATGCTCGTTCAGGTCGGTGCCGAAGGTGTCGTTGTGGGCGGAGGTGAAGGCATCCGCGGTATAATGGATGAGCTTTCCCAAGGTATAGTAATCAAACAGGTGGAGGTTGCTGCGGTGCTCCAGACGGCTGGAGATGCGGCGCATAAAACGGCGGGCGTTTTTGTAATTGTGCCCCCGCAGCCATTGGTGACGAATGGAACCTTTGAGGTATGTAGCGGGATTTCTGTCCGGCTCGATGCATCCGAGCAAAAAGGCTTGCTGATTGCGACGAGATACATGGCTCATGTAATGCTGCACCAGGTATTTTCCCAGACATTGATGGCTTTTTCCGCGCATGAATTTGCTCCTTGTCGTTGGTATTTCCCCGGGATTATAGCACATTTTTCAGAGAAATGTGTGAACAACAGAAGAAATCGGAGATACGCATAACCTTTACGCCTGAGGGAGGGCGGCATTTGTAAAAAATAACAAGGAGGCGTATCCGGCACAGGGCCGGATACGCCTCCGGGGGATCATTCGGTAATGGTGAAGTCCAGGGAAGTGACCAGGCTGCCGTCAAAATAGACGCTTACATTGTAATTGCCTGGGGTCGTGGGGGCTTGGGGAAGATTCAACTCGCCATAGTGGTTATTGCCGCCGTACCAGATGTCCTTCCAGATCAGCTTTTCCTGAGAGGCCAGGGAGGGAAGCACGTTGCCGTAGCCGTCCCGGATTACGTACAGAGCTTCCATTTGGGTGCCGGGAAGGTAGAAGTTGGTGTCGGTTTTCAGACCGATGGAAATGGCTTCGCCGGAGTGGAAGCTGTTGGTGACGGCGTCGCTTCCCACACTGTCAAAGCGCCAATTCTCCTCCTCAGGCCGCTTCAGCAGGCTTGCCGTAATGTCCTGGGCGGTCAGACCGTTGCCTTCAAAGGCCGGGCCTTCGGGACAGGTATAGGTCTGGAGATTGTTGAAGATGGAAACCGCGTCTGCCGTCTGAATGGTGAACTGATAGTTGGCGCCGGGCAGTTTTGGGGAAATGGTGGCGGAAGCCTCCGCGCATTTCATGACGTTTTCGCTGCTGCTGCCGTCAACGGTGTACATCAGCAGCCAGCCGGAGGCCGGAGCGGTGCCGGTGAACTCCCACTGGATTCCCAGAGAAGACACGTCAGAGGTGTCGGCGTGGAAGGCCGTGATGCTGATGGGGTTGGCGGTGATGCTGGCCCGGGCGGGCTGGGTCATGCCCGCGGCAGTGACCTCCACTGTGTAGCTGACGGTGGAGTCAATGCCGGTCAGCAGCACCTCCGTATCGTGGACGGTGAGCTGCTCCTCGTAGCCGTCTGCGTTGTAGCAGCGAACGGTCCAGCTGTCCACCACAATGTCGCCGGGAGAATTCCAGCGGATGGTCAGGTCGCTGCCGCCGTTGGAGACGATGGTCAGATCCTGGGCCAGAATCAGCCGGGTGACCATGTACTCCAGGGAGGTGATTCCGCTCAGGGACAGGTCTTCTCCGGCGTCCAGGGTGAAGGTGTAGACCTTGCCCACATTCAGATCCTCCAAGGTAATGGAGTGGCCGGTAAAGGTTTTGCGCTGGGCTTCCTCACCCTCGGCCTGGCAGATCAAGGCCCATTCCTCCGGTTCCTCGCCGTCCACCGTGAAGTTCAGCATCACCGAGCCGTCCTCTTGGCCGGCTACGGCGGTGAAGGTGACGATGCTGGTGGTGGTGTCGGTGGTGAAGACTTCGGAGGTCTGCCCTACCAGGGCGTGGAAACCGTCGATGTGCAGCTCAATTTTGTACATGGTGTTGGGCTGAAGGCCGGTGAACACCGCCTGATTGGCCACCACCTGCTGGGTGGAGACATTGCCGTAGTTGTCCGCGCAGGTAACGGACAGCAGGGCGTTGTCCGTTTGCGTATCAATGTTCACCGTCAGCTGGTTTCGTTCGCCTACAATGGAGATGCTGTCAATGCGCTGTAAGTAGAGATTTTGATAGAGCCAGAAGGCGCCGGCGCCGATCCCTGCCAGGATCAGCAGCGTCAGCAGGGTGCTCAGAATCTTTTTCGACCGTTTCTTTGCCTTATCGGAAACAAAGCCCTTACGACCTTTTTTCTTTTTTTTCGGCTCAGGCTCCGGCTGCGCAGGCTCCTCCGGAGGCAGATCCAAAAGCGTGTCCGCATCCTCAGGCTCATCCTCTTTGATGAAGGCGAAGGGATCCGTGGGTTCCGGGATCTCCGGGATCTGGGGCACGACCACAGTCTGGGGCGTTTCGTGAGAGATCAGGTCGTCGGCCTTTGCCATGATCCGGGAGAGTTCGTCGGACATCTCATGGGGCTGGAGGGCCTCGGCGTCCTCCTCGCCGGGAAGGGTTTCGTCCTCGGCAGGCAGGGAAGGCGCCGCCTCCTGTTCGGGTTCGGCAGCGTCCGCCTCGTCCGAAGGCGCTTCCTCAACGGGGGTGGCTTCGTCAGCGTCCTGGGGAGGGGGAACCGGCTGCACGGCTTCCGCCGGAGCCAACTGCTCCGGCCCGGCATCCTCCGGCGCCGGCTCGTCCGCCGGGGGGGTGCTGGGGATATCCGGCTCCACATCCAAAGGCATGTGGACGGTGATGGGCACGTCGTTTACCGCGTTGCGCTGCATGTAATTGACCAGAGCGTGGCCCAGATCCTTGGGATCGTCCCATCGTTGGGCGGGATCCGGATGGATGGCCTTCATAATGATCTCCGCCAGCTCGTAATCCGCGTTCACCGGGGAGGGAAGCGGCGTATCCGGGGCCTTGCCCTGGAAGGGGAGCTGACCGTCGTTGTACAGCTGATACAGGATCATGCCCACGGCGTAGGTATCCACTGTCAGGTTCAGGGAGGCCATGGGATCGTGAAGCTCCGGCGGGGTGTACAGGCTCCGATACTTGTCAGGCAAAGCGGTGTAGCGCATGGCGTCGAGCATGACGAAGCCCAGGTCGCCGATGCGGTACTCCTTCTTTGCGGACATGAAAATGTTGCTGGGCTTCAGATCCACATACAGCGCTCCGGCCTGACGGCATACGGACAGTGCCGAGCACAGATCCAGTCCCAGGTTCATGGCCTCCAGATGGGTTACGGGATTGCGGCGAACATACTTCTCCAGAGATCGCTTGTAGCTGCCCACCAGGCAGATCTCGTAGCCCAAGCGGCGCTTGGTGATGGGCTCCATCTGCCAGCCGTCATAGGAAAGGAAGCCGTCCAGGGCGGACAGAGTTTTTAAAAGCTCTGCCTCTTTCATAATGTCTTCGCCCTGCCTGCGGAAGTAGTCCATGGCGTCCGCAGGATCCCGGTAAGCACCGGCAATCAGCAGCGCGTCCAGCTGGGCTTGGGAAGGCGGAACGGTGATGATTTTGACGATGTATTTTTTATCGGATTTTTCCTTTATTGCGGGACAGCAGCGGACACCGTTGTGTTCGCTCATTGGGGGGCCCATGGAGAACCCGTCCAGCAAAGGAGAAATGAGATTAGAATCTGACAAACAGATCGCCTCCTTTTACCCATCTATCATAAAATAAAATGGAAAAAAAAGCAACACTTTTGTAGTTGTAATCTTTGGTAATGCGTGGTATAATGTCAAAAATATTGATACCGACACGGTATCCGTATTGGAGGAATGAATTGGTGAGCAAGATTATCTGTGACATCTGCGGCACGACCTATCAGGATACGGCGGAGTGCTGCCCAATTTGCGGCTTTTCCCGGGACGCCGCCAGCGCCCTGCTGAGCGAAAGCCTGATTGACGCGGAAGATGATGTCAAAGCACGTGGCGGACGGTTTTCCGCAAAGAAGAAAAAGCAGATTTTCGATTACGATGAAGCGAACTCCGAGCCGGGGTATCCGGATCAGGAGGATGGCCCCTATGAGGAGGACGAGGAGGAATATTCTCAGGCGCCCCGGCATAATACAGGCGCTGTGGTTTTCCTGACGGTGCTGATCGCGGTGCTGCTGTTGGCGGCTGGATTTCTGCTGGTGCGCTTTTACCTTCCCAACATGGGCGGCGATACGAGCCTGGATATGCCGGTGGGCGAAACCCAGGAGCAGACAGCCGACACCACGGGATATGCCATCCCCTGCACCAACCTGGTATTGACCAGCGGCAAGGCGGAACTGACCAACGAGGGCAATTATCATCTGCTGAACGTGATCGCCCTGCCGGAAAACACCACGGATAAGATCGTCTATACATCCGCCGACGAGAGCATCGCCACTGTCAGCGAAAGCGGCCGCATCACCGCTGTCTCTGAGGGAGAGACGGTAATCTACATCACCTGCGGCAATATCCAGCAGACCTGCTCCGTGGTCTGCCGGTTCACCCCCCAGACCCAGCCCACCCAGGAGACCGAGCCCCCTGTGCAGACCACCGCGCCCCAGGAGACAGACCCCACCGAAGGAACGGCTCAGACCACTGAGGCCACGGAAGCCACCACCGGGGTGGAGATTGATCCCAACGTGGAGCTGAAGCTGCAGAAGACGGACATTATGCTGGGCGTCTACTATGAGTACCAGCTGAAGCTGGATTGCGAGCTGGAACAGGACGCGGTCACCTGGACTTCGGAGCATCCCCATATTGCCAGCGTTGACGATAAGGGTGTGGTCAAGGCGCTGAAGAAGGGCATCACATCCATCAAAGCAACCTACGGCGACCAGGAAGTCAGCTGCATCGTTCGTTGCGGCTAAAATATACGGCAGCTCTTTTTCCAGAGCTGCCGTATCGTTTATTCACCTTCGATGACCGCTTTTCTGCGAAACAGGAAAGAGATGCACCACAGGCCCGCCAGGCCGACGATGCTGTAGATCAGGCGGCTGAACAGTGTGCCGCTGCCGCCGAACAGCCACGCCACCAGGTCAAACTGGAAGATTCCTACCAGTCCCCAGTTGACGCAGCCGATGATGGACAGGATCAAAGCAAGGGTATCCATAAATCCACAAACCTCCATTTCAACATTTGGATGTGGATAGGATGTACAGCTTTTCCGATTTTATCAGGACAGGATTGCAAAAAACAACGCTTTAGACTATAATGACAGAAAACCTTGTAACATTAGAGAGGGAACATCTATGACGACATTGTATGAACCTGCTTACGCCAAGCTGAATCTGACGCTGGACGTTCTGGGAAAACGGGAGGACGGCTATCACGATCTGCAAAGCGTGATGCAGACCATTTCCATTCGGGACGATGTGGAGATTGACGTGGGTACCGGCAAGGATTGGACGCTTCTGTGCTCCATGGAGGGCATTCCCACCGATGAAAGGAATCTGGCGATGAAGGCGGCAAGGGTGTACTGCGACGCCATGAAGAAGGATCCCCAGGGCCTGGAGATCCGGATTACCAAGCGCATCCCCTCCGGCGCGGGAATGGGCGGCGGCAGCGCCGACGCCGCGGCGGTGCTTCGGGCGCTGAACCGGCACTACGGGCAGCCCCTTTCTGTGCTGGCCCTGGCGGAGCTGGGGGCTCAGGTGGGCAGCGACGTGCCCTTCTGTACCCTGTGCGGTACGGCTATGGTGGAAGGCAGAGGAGAGCGGCTGCGCAAGCTGCCGGATATGCCCGACTGCGTCTTTGTGGTGTGCAAGCCGGAGTTCTCCGTCTCCACACCGGAGCTGTATGCCAGGATCGATGCCGTGGCCATCCCCATGCGTCCGGACAACCGGGCCATGGAAAGCGCTCTGCTGGCCGGGGATCTGGGGGCGGTGGCGGAGCAGGTATACAACGTATTTGACCCGGTGGTCACGGCGGAGCATCTGGAGCTGAACTATATCAAGTCCATTTGCAACAGCTACGGCTCCCTGGCCCAGCAGATGACTGGCTCCGGTTCCGCGGTGTTCGCGATCCTGCCCAATTTTGAGTATGCCGCCGTGGTGTGCAATATGCTCAAGGAGAACTATCCGCAGGTCTATATCGCCAAACCTGTATAATTTTGCCAAAAGCTGCCCATACTGATGGTAATTCAGTATGGGCGGTGTTTTTTATGGGAAAATTGGTAAGAAATCTCATGCTATGCCTGCTTCTGGCGGCGGGCGTATGGTGCGGGACGCTATTGGCAGACCGGCAGCGGCTCAATGAGGAGCTGATCCGGCTGCATGTGGTGGCAAATTCTGACAGCCGGGAAGATCAGCAGGTCAAGCTCCTGGTTCGGGACGCGGTGCTGCAAAGCATTCAGGAGGATCTTGCCGGGATCGCCGACGTGGAAGCCGCCAAGGCATATCTGCAAGAGAATCTGCAGGTAATCCGCGCCGCGGCACGGAAGACGCTGGAGGCAGCGGGCTTTGACGGGGATGTGACGGTGAGCCTGTGCCGGGAAGCCTTTGATACCCGGGTCTATGATACCTTTACCCTGCCTGCCGGGATCTACGACGCGCTGCGCGTTACCATTGGCAGCGGGGAGGGACATAACTGGTGGTGCGTGGCCTTTCCGGAATTGTGTCTGCCCCAGACGGAGGAAGGCTTTGCCGATGCCGCCGCCGGAGCCGGCTTTTCCCCATCGCTGCGGGGAGCCCTGACCGGGGAAGAAGAACATCATGTGCGCTTCTACTTCCTGGATCTGCTGGGCAGGCTGGAGAATTCCCTGTTCGGCCAATAACTGCCGCATTGCGCCGGAGGGGAAAATGTGATATGATGGCGGAAAAAGGAGGTGTCCCTATGCTGCGACTGCTGCTGGGAAAAGACTGGACAGCCAATCGGGAGGAGATCCTTCGCCGCATTGCCGGGGATATCCGCCAGCGGAAGGAAAACCGGATCCTGATGGTTCCGGAGCTGATCAGCCATGAAACGGAGCGGCTGCTCTGCGCCGCCGGAGGTGATACCGCCAGCCGGTATGCGGAGGTGCTGTCCTTTACCCGGCTGGCCCGAAGGGTTTCGGATACCATGGGAAGCGCCGCCAGGGAATGTCTGGACAACGGAGGACGGGTGGTGGCCATGGCGGCCACGGCACGTCAGCTCAGCAGCCGGTTGAAGGCCTATGCCGCGGTGGAGACCAGACCGGAGTTTCTCACCGGCCTGATCGACGCGGTGGATGAGTTCAAGCGCTGCTGCATTACCGGACGGGATCTGAGCTTGGCCGCGGCCCAGACCCAGGGCAGCCTGGCGCAGAAGCTGGAGGAGCTGTCGCTGCTTATGGAGGGCTATGACAGCCTGTGCAGCCGGGGCAAGCGAGATCCCCGGGATCAGATGACCTGGCTCCTGGAGCAGCTGGAGGCAGGCAGCTTTGGAGAAGACCATGTGTTTTACATAGACGGATTCCCGGACTTTACCCGGCAGAATCTGGCGATCTTGGAGCATTTGATAAAGGTATCGCCTTGTGTAACGGTGAGCCTTACCTGTGACCGGCCGGATACCGTTTTGCTGGCCTTTGAGAAAGCGGCCCAGACCGCCCGGGAGCTGCTGCTGTGTGCCCGCCGGGCCGGAGTGGAGGCCCACATGGAAACAGTCCCCCAGCGGCAGACACCTGCGGCCCGCGTCCGGGAACGGATCTTTCAGGGAAGCATCGTCCAGGGAGAGGCAAAGGGGAAGCTGTTCGCCTATCGTGCCGGAGACCCCTACCGGGCGTGCCTGCACGGGGCGCAGCAGGTTTTGGAGCTGGTGAACAAAGGATGCCGCTACCGGGATATCGCCCTGGTGTGCACGGATATGGGGGTGTATCAGCCCCTGGCGGAGCTGATCTTCCACCGCTTCCACATCCCGCTGTACCGATCCGGTACGGAGGAAATTTTGCACAAAAATGTTATGTCTACTGTTTTAACGGCCCTGGACGCGGCGTTCAGCGGCTTTGATCAGCGGATGACCCTGGGTTATCTGCGCTCAGCCCTGTCTCCCATCAGCCCGGACACCTGTGACCAAATAGAGAATTATGCCATTGTCTGGGGGATCCGGGGACAGAAATGGACAGTGGATTGGGAAAATCACCCCCAGGGCCTGGGAGGCATATGGCGCGAGGAAGACAGGCAGCTGCTCGGACAGCTCAACCAGGCCCGGGACGCCGCGATCACGCCCTTGGTGCGTTTGCGCCAGGGGTTCCGGGAGGCGGCGGACCTGCGGGGGCAGGTGACGGCGCTGTATGGCTTTCTGGAGGAGATCGGCCTGGAGCGGCGGCTTGCCCGGATAGCCGGGGAACTGGACGCCGCGGGAGACAACCGGGAGGCCCAGATTCTGAACCAGCTTTGGGAGATCCTGCTGTCGGCTCTGGAGCAGATGTATGACGTACTGGGCCAGACCCATTGGGAGCCGGAGCAGTTTACCCGGCTGCTGCGGCTGCTCCTGAGCCAGTATGATGTGGGCACCATCCCGCCGGTGCTGGACGCGGTGCAAATGGGGCCGGTGGGCGCCATGCGCTGCAACCGGCAGAAGCATCTGATCCTGCTGGGAGCGGAGGAAGGGAGTCTTCCCGGCTATACCGGTTCCGTCGGTGTGCTCACTGACCAGGAGCGCACGATCCTGCGAGGATTGGGCGTTCCCTTGACCGGCGGCGCCATGGAGGGCATCCAGGCAGAATTCGCGGAGATCTATGGGGTCTTCTGCGGCGCCGAGGAATCCATTCAGGTCTACTGCGCCGGGGAGCAGCCTTCCTTTGTGTTCCGGCGGCTGGCTCAGATGGCGGGAGGCGAGACGGAGGCGGAGCCGGAGCTGGGCTTTGCCCGGGCGGACGGCTTTGAGGCCGGAGCCTTCCTGGCCCGGTGGGAGGCCCGGGATGCTGCGGCGCGGCTGGGCGTTCTGGAGGGGTATGAGCAGACCCGCAGGCGGCGGGATTATACCCTGGGCCAGGTGCGCCCGGAAACCATCCGACGATTATACGGACAGACGCTGAATCTGTCTGCCTCACAGATCGACCGGCAGGCGGAGTGCCGCCTGTCCTATTTCCTGAAATACGGACTGCGGGCCAAGGAGCGGAAGGAAGCGACGGTGGATCCCGCGGAATTCGGCACCTATGTCCACGCGGTTTTGGAGAACACCGCCCGCTGTATCCGGGATCTGGGGGGCTTTCATCAGGTATCCCTGGAGCAGACCCTGGAGCTGGCCCACCGGTTCAGCGACGAATATGCCCGGCAGCGCTTCAGTCAGCTGGAGTCCCAGCGAATGCGCTACCTGTTCCGCCGGAATGTGCGGGAACTGGATATGGTGGTGCGGGAGCTATGGCAGGAGCTGCGGGAATCCCTGTTCGAACCGGCGGATTTCGAGGTGAATTTCGGGAACGGGGAGGGCCTGCCTCCCATTCCCATCCCCAATCAGGGCATGAACGCCATTTTGCGCGGGTTTGTGGATCGGGTGGATACCTGGAACGGCGGCGGCAGCGTCTATTACCGGGTGGTGGATTATAAGACCGGAAAAAAGGATTTTGACTACTGCGATGTATTCAACGGCGTGGGGCTGCAAATGCTGCTGTACCTGTTCGCCCTGCGCGACAGCGGCCACCAGGGCCTGGGCCCGGGCCCCATTCCTGCGGGGGTGCAGTATTTTCCCGCCCGGGCGCCCTTCCTTTCGGCGGAGGGAAAGCTCACCCCGGAGGAAGCGGAGGAGGCCAGGAAGGACGAGCGCAAGCGCAAGGGCCTTCTCCTGTCCGACCAGGCGGTGCTGAAGGCCATGGAGCCGGGAGACCGCCCCAAACGGCTGAGCTACACCATTGCCAAGGACGGCAGTCTCACGGGAGATCTGGCGGATCGGGATCAGATGAAGCTGCTGGAGGGATATGTGTTCCACGTCCTAGCCAAAACAGTGGAGGATATCGCCTCCGGCCGTGTGGACGCCAACCCGTATACCCGGGGCACCAGACACAGCGCCTGCGCCTTCTGCCCCTACGGGCAGGTGTGCCATGAGGCCACGGTGGAGGGACGGCGCAATTACAAAGCCATGTCCGCCCAACGGTTCTGGGAGGAAGTGGAAAAGGAGATGAACAGCCATGGCGGATAAACTGACGCCCCAACAAGCCCAGGCGGTGGAGAACCGGGGCGGTAAGCTGCTGGTATCCGCCGCTGCCGGTTCCGGCAAAACCAAGGTATTGGTGGATCGGCTTTTAAGCTACCTGACCGATCCCGGGGATCCGGCGAATCTGGATGAGTTTCTGATCATCACCTATACCAAGGCTGCGGCTTCGGAGCTGCGGGGAAAGATCGCCGCCAAGCTCACGGAGCGCATCGCCCTGGAGCCGGATAACCGGCACCTGCAAAAGCAGATGCAGCGGCTGTTTCTGACCAAGATCTCCACCGTTCACGGCTTCTGCGGGGATGTGCTGCGCCAGTACGCCTACCGGTTGGACATTGCCGCAGACTTCCGGGTGGCGGATGAAAACGAATGCCGGGAGCTGCGGGAGCGGGTGCTGACAGATCTTCTGGAGCGCGCCTATGAGACCGCCGGGGAGGATCCGGAATTTTGCGCTTTTGTGGATACCCAGGGGCTGGGCCGGGACGACCGGCTGGTGCCTCAGCTCATCGAGCAGGTATTCGACAGCGCAAGATGCCATTTGGATCCCGAGGCTTGGCTGGAAAAATGCCTGGAGGACACCCGGGCCGAGGCCATCAGCGACGCCGCCGGAACGGTCTGGGGCGCCTATCTGATGGAGGATCTGCGCCAATGCCTGGACAGCCATATCCAGGTGCTGAGCCGCTGCGCCGAAGACCTGGACGCCTGCCAGGGGATGGAGAAGCCCGCGCAGAATCTGCGCCAGACCCTGCTTGACCTCCGGGAGCTTCGGCAGGCGAAGACCTGGGATGAGGTGGCGCGGTGGGGGAGCATTGACTACGGCCGCTTGATCTTCCCCAGGAAGAATCCGGATGAAGGGCTGAGCCAGCGGGTGAAAGCGGCCCGGAATGCCTGTAAAAAAGCCTTGGAGAAGAAGCTGCGCAGCTTTTCCGATCCCTCTGCCCAGGTTCTTGAGGATCTGGCGCGGACCGCATCCGGCACCAAAAGTTTGGTCGCGCTGGTCAAAGCCTTTGCCGGAGCTTACGAAACCGTAAAGCGGGGATACCGGATCCTGGATTTCGGCGACCTGGAGCATAAAATGCTGGAGCTGCTTCTGGGCCGCTCCCGCAGCGGCCCCACGGCGGCGGCTGCGGAGATTGCCGGACGTTTTCGGGAGATCCTGGTGGACGAGTACCAGGACTCCAACCCGGTGCAGGACGCCATTTTCACGGCGCTCACGGACAAACGCCAGAATTGCTTCCTGGTGGGGGATGTGAAGCAGTCCATATATCGCTTCCGCCTGGCGGATCCGGGGATCTTCCTGGAGAAATATCACCGGTTCCTGCCGGCGGAGCAGGCCCTGCCGGGCCAGGGGCGGAAGGTGCTTCTGAGCCATAATTTCCGTTCCGGCCCGGAGATCATTGAGGCGGTCAACCACGTCTTCCGGCGCTGTATGCGTCCCCAGGTGGGGGGCCTGGCCTATACAGAGGCGGAGGCGCTGCGGGAGGGGATTGCCCGCCAACCCCTGCCGGATCCGGCGGTGGAGCTGTATGCTCTGGAGGTTCGGGAGGACGCCTATGGCGAGGAGGCGGCGTTTGTGGCGGAGCGGATCCTTAAGATGCTCACCCAGGGAACCCTGGTGCGGAAAAACGGGGATCTGGCCCCGGTGGAGCCGGAGGACATTGTGATTCTGCTCCGCTCTCCCGGCAGCGCCGGCGCCGTCTTCCAGCGGGCGCTGGAGGCCAGAGGCATTCGATGCGCCGCGGGAGGCGGTACGAACCTGCTGCAAACGGAGGAGATCGGTACCTTCCTGGCATTTTTGCAGACCATTCTGAACCCCCGGCAGGATATCCCACTGGTGGCGGCGCTGGCCAGCCCGGTCTTCGGATTTACCGCCGACGAGCTGGCCTCCATTCGGGCTGAGCAGAAAACCGGCAGCATTTACGACGCCCTGTGCAGGGAGGATTCTCCAAAAGCGCGGGAATTCCTTACGGTGCTTGAACAGCTGCGCCGGGAGGCCCGCCGGGGCACCCTGACCCAGCTGCTGGAAAAGTGCCTGAACCTGACCCGGCTGGACAGCGTCTATGCCGCTATGCCGGGGGGCGAGGCGAAGCGTGCCAATTTGCAGACCTTTTACCGGCTGGCGGCGGATTTTGAGAAGGGAAGTCCCCGGGATCTTGCCCAATTTCTGGAGCATCTGCGGATCCTGGAGGAAAACGGCGGCCTGGTGACCGATGCGGCCAATGCCGGGTGCGTCAGCATTATGAGCATTCACAAGTCCAAGGGACTGGAATTTCCTGTGGTGTTCCTGGCGAATCTGTCCAGAAAATTCAACCAGGAGGATCTGCGGGGCCAGATCCTTTGCGATAAGGAGCTGGGCCTGGGTCTGTCTGTGGCGGATACCCAGACACGGATCCGGTATCCGTCCCTGGCAAAACGGGCCATTGGCGTCAAAATGGCGGCGGAAAGCGTCTGCGAGGAAATGCGGGTGCTGTATGTAGCCATGACCCGTCCAAAAGACCGGCTGATCATGACCTATGCCTCCCGAAGCCTGGAAGCGGAGCTGGAGCAGATCGCCCTGCGCATGGATCCGGATGACGGAGAACTGCTGTGCCGGGAGGCGGTTTGCTTTGGCGATTGGGTGCTGCTGGCGGCCATGGGACGGGTGGATGCCGGAGAGCTGCATACTCTGGGCGGACGTCCCGCCCGGACAGAACAGGGAAGTTTTCCCTGGAAGATCCGGGTCACCCAGGCGCCGGTGGAGGAGGGGCAGGCACAGACGCAGACAGGCCCTGCCGACGCCATGCCGGAGGGAGTCGTCGGGATGCTGAAAGAGGCCCTGGCCTTCCGGTATCCCCATGAGGCAGCCACCCAGGCTCCATCCAAGCAGACGGCCACCGGACGCAAGGGCCGGGTAAAGGACGCGGAAGCGGCAGAGGATACCCAGGCGCCCAAGGATCCGGTACGCGCCTGGCGCCGCCCCGCCTTCCTGGATGGGCAGACCGGGGGAAAGGCCCGGGGCAGCGCAGTCCACGCCGCCATGCAGTATCTGCGCTACGGGTGCTGCGGCAGCGTCCAGGAGGTGGCCGGGGAAGTGGAACGGCTGGTGGAGCAGGGCTTTTTGACCCGGGAGCAGGGGGATCTGGTGGACTGCGGCGCCATCGCCCGGTTTTTCGATACCCCCATCGGCAGAAAGCTCCGTCGGGGAGCGCCTTGTGTCCGGGAATTTAAGTTCTCCATTCTGGACGACGGAAGCCATTACGGCGACGGTTTGGAGGGAGAGCGGGTCTTGTTGCAGGGCGTGGTGGATTGCGCCCTGATGGAGGAAGACGGGATCACCGTAGTGGATTTTAAAACCGACGCGGTGACGGAACAGACGCTGGCGAAGGCGGCGGCGGGATACGCGGTTCAGGTGCGCACCTACGGCGAAGCCCTGAGCCGGATCTATGAAATGCCCATCAAAGCCCAATACCTGTATTTCTTCGCCCTGGATCGCTTCGTGGAAGTGTAGCCGTCCGTCCGGTTTGGAAAGAACCAAGGAAGCGGGCCTCCCACAGTGGGAGACCCGCTTCCTTGGTTCAGCGGCTGGTCTTGTTCTGGTTGGCGTTCTGGTTCTGGTTGCTGTTCTGATTCTGGTTCTGGGTCTGATTCTGGGTCTGGTTGCTGTTCTGAGTCTTATTCTGAGTCTTATTCTGATTCTGGTTATTCATTTTCTTTTCCTCCGCATGATTACTCACGGCCTTGCCGCTACAGTAGCTTTCCCAGCTTTTCAAGATTTATCCTTGGCTTTGAAAAGAAAGCCGGCGATGAGACCGGCGAGGATCGCCGCCGTGATGCCGCCGGCGGAGGCCTTCAGACCGCCGGTGAAGATCCCCAGGAAGCCGTCCTCGGCCACAGCCTCCCGGACGCCCTTGGCCAGGGTGTTGCCGAAGCCGGTGAGAGGAACGGAAGCGCCGGCCCCGGCGAACTCTACCAAAGGTGCGTAAACCCCGACGGCTCCCAGAAGCACTCCGGCCACCACATAACCTACCAGGATCCTGGCTGGGGTCAGCTTGGTTTTATCCATGAGCACCTGGCCGATGAGGCACAGCAGCCCGCCTACGAGAAACGCTTTGATATAGTCCATAGCTCAACGGCCTCCTGTAATGCTGACGGCGTGGCATACGCCGGGAATGGGCAGCCCCTGCTGGGTGGAGGTGGGAGAGAGCAGAGCGCCGGTGCCGCAGAACAGGATCTTCTTCAACTTGCCGGCGCTTAATTCTCCCAGAAGATACCCGCATAAGGTGATGGCGCTGCAGCCGCACCCCGAGCCGCCGGCGTGAACGTCCTGTTGGGTGTTGTCGAATACCAGGTTACCGCAGTCGGTGAGCTTGCCGCCAAGGCTGACACCATCCCGACGGGCAAGCTCCAGGAGCATCTCCTTGCCAAGCTGCCCCAGATCTCCGGTGACGATGAGGTCAAAATCCTCCGGCGCGGTTTTTAAATCATCAAAGTGCGCCCGGATGGTAGAATAGGCGGCAGGTGCCATGGCGGCGCCCATGTTGTTGGCGTCCTTGATGCCCAGGTCGGTTACGGTACCCACAGTGCAGGCGGTGATCCGGGGGCCGCTGCCGCTTTCGCAGACCAAGGCGGCGCCGGAGCCGGTGACAGTCCACTGGGCGGTGGGCGTCCGCTGGCCGCCGTAGCCCAGGGGAAACCGGTACTGCCGCTCCGAGGAAGCAAAATGGGAGGAGGTCATAGCCACCACCTTCCCCGCAAAACCGCCGCCTACCGCCATGGAGGCCATGAGCAGACTTTCCGCCATGGTGGAGCAGGCGCCGTACAAACCCAGGTGGGGAACGCCCAGATTCCGCAGCGTAAACGATGAGCCGATGCACTGGTTCAGCAGATCGCCGGAAAAGACCAGATCGAATTCCTTCATGCCCATACCGGCCTTTGCCGCCAGCTTTTTCAAAGCCTGCTGCTGCATATACTTTTCCGCCTGTTCCCAGGTTTTTTGACCGAAATAAGTGTCCCGGTTTTTGATATCGAAGGTATGCCCCAAGGGGCCTTCGGATTCTTTTTTTCCGGCAACGCTGGCCCAGGTGGTGATGACCGGCGGAACCTCCAGGGAGAAGCTTTGCCTTCCACGCTTGCGATTTGCCATAGATGCACCTTCTTTTTGTTTTCGCTAAGGAAACGCTGAATCAATCGTCTGCGGCTGAGCTGCAGATCGTTTTGCCCCATCCGCGCAGTTTAAAAAAGTGGGGAATACATACAGGATTCCTTCACTTCTTGCCGATTTCATCAGATCTTCCCTAGTATGCGCCGATCCGGTGTTTGACATGCACGCTGGATTGGATCGGAAACCGCAGAAACCAAAAATCTGCCGCCCTCCCAAAAATCGGGAGGGCGGCAGTCATTTCGTTGGGTTATCCTTAAGAGAAGAACTCCAGAGGCGTGTCATAAATGGCGTGACCGGATTCCAGGATCTGGCCGTTTTCGGTGACGGTCATGGCTTCGGCGCCGTAGGCGGTGAGGTAGGTGTTCACCAGACTGCCCAGGAGCATGGTTTCGCCGGCGGTGCCGGTGGAACGCAGATGGGTGCCGAAGGCGTTATTCAGATCCAGATACAGCTGGGTATCCTCCTGCCGGAAGGAGAGAACCTCTACATCGGAAGGAATGGCACCGGCGCTGATCAGGGCCGAAAGAATGGTCTTTTCGTCAATGCCGGACACGGTCACATCCATCTGCTCAAAGCCAGTGGCATCCGCGTTGGGGCAGAAGACGGTTACGGTCTGCTCCGGGATGGTGGTCGGGACTTCGGTTTGGGCGGCAGTGGTTTCCACCGCCGCAGGCTCTGTAGTTACAGGGGTTGTGGCAGAAACCGGGGCTTGGGCCTTGCAGCCGGTAAGCACCAGGCAGCAAAGCAGCAAGAGAATTTTCTTAATCATAAGTAAAATTACTCCAGTAGTCAGAATATTTGTTGTTTGGGTACCTCTGATGAAATCGGCAAGAGCTGATGCCGAGAACTTTGGCATAAGATGCTGACCAGGTACCTTAGTCCAGATCCACGTAGGTCATGGAGATCCAACCTTCGTCGATATTACCCCAGGTGGTGTCGCCTACGGTTACTTCGTACAGGATGGTCACAACATCGCCGAAATACAGCGCGCCTACGGAGGAATAGTTGGTTCCGGGGCCGCTGCGGATGTTCAGCTCGTCGGCGTTGACGGTGCCGGTTTTGCTCTCGCCGCTGTCGGTGCCGTCCAGACGGACATAGTCCATAGAGATCCAGCCCTTACTGGTGCAGCCCCAGGTAACGTCGCCGTAAGTAAACTGCTCCAGGATGGTAACGTGCTCGCCGGCGGCGTAGGAGCCAACGGAAGTGTAATTGGTACCCGGACCGCTGCGGATGTGCAGGGTGGTGGAGACGTCGACAATACCC
The DNA here is from genome assembly GCA_944385545.1 of uncultured Oscillospiraceae bacterium. Lineage (GTDB taxonomy): Bacteria > Bacillota > Clostridia > Oscillospirales > Oscillospiraceae > Faecousia. Next base: position 38,915 of record CALWXQ010000009.1, read on the forward strand.
GCCGCGGTGTTGGTGCCGGTGGTGCCGTCCTGATAGACGTAGCTCAGGGAGATCCAGCCGTCCTTGGTCCGGCCCCAGTTGCCGCTCTTTTCATAGATTTCGACTCTGGCGCCGTAGGACAGACTACCTACCCGATCGCTGTCCTTGGTGGCGTCGGCGCGGATGTTCAGTTCCTTGGCAATGACGATGCCCTTGGCAATCACGGAGGTGCTGCCGTTGCCGGAGGTATTATCGTCTCCGCTGTCGGTGCCGCTGCTACCGGTGGAGCCGCTGGTGTTGACATAGTCCAGACTGACCCAGCCGTCGCTGGTGCGGCCCCAGCCGTCGGAGATCTCCAGAATGGTGATTACGTCGCCCTTGCTGTAGCCGCCGATGATCTCGCCGGAGGGCGTTTTGCGGATGTTCAGGGTGTTGCCGGTGACGACGCCCTTCAGGTTCAGGTTGGAGCTGCTTTCATTGTCAGAACTGCCCTCACTGCCGGTGCTGCCCTCCTGGCTCCCGGCAGGCGTGGTGGTATCGCTGGCATTGGGATCATCCGAGGGGATATCCATTTCCACATAGTCCATGACGATCCAGCCGGTCTCCGGGGAGGTGATGTAGCCCCAGGTGTAGCCCGCCGCGGTCTGCTGCTGCAGGATCTCCACCCGATCGCCGGCGGCCAGGTTGCCCTTAGCATAGGCGTCCCGGCTGGGGTTGCTGCGAATAACGACCTGCTGGGTAACGGTGCCGGTATTCTCGTTGACCAGCTGCGTCTCCTCAGGTACGGTGTCGACGGGGTCAGTGGCGGTGGGATCGGTGGTTTCAGACAGATTCGGCAGGAAACTGTCGGATTCATCGCTGGGGACTGTGCTGTCGTCGGGTCCGCCGAAGCAGCCGGCCAGAAGGGTGCATGCAAGGCATATCGCAAGGGTTATGCTCAGCGATTTGCGGAGCTTTTTAGCATTGGAGAAATACATGGCGTTACCTCACTTTCGTCTCATTTCTCGACCATATTATAACTGGAAACAGGGGGCGTTGTCAATACTGTAAGAATTTCTTAATAAAAATCAAAGAAACATGGTGCTTTTTTCCAAGTTTCCCTTGACAAGTCCACTGCCGAAATGGTAAAATAACGCGGAATCAAATATCGCGTTGAACGGAAAGAGTACCGCAGAGTATGAACCATCAGAGAGTCCCGGCCGCAGGCTGGAAGCCGGGATTGGAGAAGGGCGGGAAGGTGCGTCCGGGAGCGAATGCCGGCAAAAAGTGATAAATGAGAGTGGAACCGCGGCAAAGACCGCCTCTTGTGCCAGAATGTGTGGTATGAGAGGCTTTTTTTGTTGCATATACTGTTAAGACGTATGGAATACCGGCGAGAGTTCCCGGCCGGGAAAAGGAGCCGGTCACGGCTTATGCCTGACGATGATTATTAGGAGGAAAGCATTATGTATCTTTATAACTCTGCATCGCATAAAAAGGAACTGTTTGTGCCGAAGGATCCCAACCTTGTGAAGATGTATACCTGCGGCCCTACGGTGTACCACTATGCCCATATCGGCAACCTGCGCACGTATATTATGGAGGATGTGCTGGAGAAGGCCCTGCGTTACCTGGGATACCCTGTCAAGCGGGTGATGAACATCACTGACGTAGGCCACCTGTCTTCCGACGCGGATACCGGCGAGGATAAGATGGTCAAGGGCGCCAAGCGGGAGCATAAGACCGTTATGGAGATCGCCCGGTATTATACCGACGCTTTCTTCTCCGACTGCGATAAGCTGAACATCAAGCGGCCTGACGTGGTGGAGCCTGCCACCAACTGCATCGACGAATATATCCATATGGTGCAGACCCTGCTGGAGAAGGGAAGCGCCTACCTGGCTGGAGGAAATGTGTATTTTGACACATCCACCCTGGAAAAATACTATGTATTCAACGACCACGATGAGGAGGATCTGGCCGTGGGCGTCCGGGAGGGGGTTGAGGAGGATACCAATAAGAGAAACAGGAACGACTTCGTCCTTTGGTTTACCAAGTCTAAGTTTGAGGATCAGGCCCTGAAATGGGACTCTCCCTGGGGCGTGGGCTATCCCGGCTGGCATATCGAGTGCTCCTGCATCTGCATGAAGCACCTGGGAGAAGATCTGGATATCCATGCCGGCGGCATCGACAATGCCTTTCCCCACCACACCAATGAGATCGCCCAGTCCGAGAGCTTCCTGGGACACCCGTGGTGCCATTACTGGTTCCACGTCCACCATCTGAATACGGACTCCGGAAAAATGTCCAAGTCCAAGGGGGAGTTTTTGACGGTCTCCCTGCTGGAAAAGAAGGGGTATGATCCCATGGCCTACCGGCTGTTCTGCCTGCAAAGCCATTACCGCCGGAACCTGGTGTTCTCCTGGGAGAATCTGGACAACGCGGCGGTGGCCTATGATAAGCTCATTGCCCGGATCGCCGCCCTGAAGGAGGAGGGGCCGGTGGAACAGGAGGTCTTCGATCAGCTGAAGCAGCGCTTTGTCAACGCTTTGAACGGGGATGTGAATACATCCGTGGCGGTGACGGCCCTTTACGATGTTCTGAAGGCCAAGTGCGGCGACGCCACCAAGCTGGCGGTGCTGCAGGATTTTGACCGGGTGCTGTCCCTGAACCTGCTTTCTGCCGCCCAGGCGCTGCGGGTAAAGCAGACCCGGGAGGAAGCTGCCCAGCAGGATCCCCAGATTGACGCCCTGGTGCACCGGCGCACCCAGGCAAAAAAGGAGAAGAACTTTGCCGAAGCGGATCGGATTCGGGATGAACTGAAAGCCAGAGGCATTGAGATTATCGACACCCCTCAGGGGACAAAGTGGAGAAAAGTATGAAGCTCCTGATTCTTGACGGAAACAGCGTTATCAACCGGGCATATTTCGGCGTAAAGCCCCTGACCAATCGGGAGGGGCTTTACACCCATGCCATTTACGGCTTCCTGAACATCCTGGAGCGGATGGAGAAGGAGGAGCAGCCGGAGGCTGTGTGCGTGGCCTTTGACCTCCACGGCCCTACCTTCCGCCACCTGCGGTATGACGGCTATAAGGCCAACCGCCACGGCATGCCCGAGGAGCTGGCCCAACAGATGCCGGTTATGAAGGACGTCCTCCGGGCTATGAACATTCCCATTTACCAGTGTCAGGGATGGGAAGCCGACGATGTGATCGGCACTGTGGGGAAGATCTGCTCCCAGGCGGACTGGGAGTGCGTGATTGTCACCGGCGACCGGGACAGCCTCCAGCTCATCAATGAAAATGTCCACGTGAAGCTGGTCATCGCCAAGCCTGGCCAGACCACCGCGACCTTGTACACCCCCCAGGTCTTCCGGGAGGAATACGGCTTTGAGCCGAAGACCCTGATCGATCTGAAGGCCCTTATGGGGGATCCCTCGGACAACATCCCCGGCGTTGCCGGCGTTGGCCCGAAAACAGCCAAGGAGCTGCTAGCGAAGTTCGGCAGCCTGGACGGGGTCTACGAGCATCTGGACGATCCTTCCATCCGGCCCAAGCTTCGGGAGAAGCTGGAGGCGGACAAAGACAATGCCTATCTGTCCTACGAGCTGGCAACCATCCGGCCGGAAGCGCCCATTACCTTCGCACCCACGGATGCCATTGTGCAGCCCTACGACCGGGCGCGGCTGTATGAGTTGTTCCAGAAGCTGGAATTCGTCCGTCTGATTGACAAATACGGCCTGCGGGGCGCGGAACGGGAAGCGGCTGTGCCGGCTGCGAAGGCCGTCTCCCTTCCCCGAAGGGAAGCCATGCCCCGGGAGACCGGCTGCTGTGCCGTCTATCTGGCGGAGGATGGCAGCATCGGCCTTGCCTGGGAGGACGGTGTCTGCGCCCTGACGCCCCTGGAGGTTCAGGTGAGCGCCATCGATCTGACGGGGAAGGAACTGATCCTTCACGACAGCAAGACGCTGATGCACGCGCTGGAAGAACGGGGGATTGGCTTCGGAGTCTGTGCCTTCGATACGGCTCTGGCTGCTTACGACCTGAACCCCTCCCAATCGGACTATCCTGTGTCCAAGCTGGCAACCAACTTCCTGGGGCTCAGCGTGGACGACCAGGACGCCGCCGCCTGTGCCGAAGCGGTTTGGAATCTGCGGCCGGTGCTGGCGGAACAGCTGGGCAAGGACGGCATGGAACGCCTGTACTGGGACATGGAGCTGCCTCTTTGTGAGGTTTTGTACCGGATGGAGCGCCGGGGCATTTCTATCCACCGGGGCCAGCTGGAGCAGTTCGGCGCCATGCTCACCCAGCGGATCGCCGATTGTGAGCGGGTGATCTTCTCTTATTCCGGGGAGGAATTCAACATCAATTCCACCCGGCAGCTGGGACAGCTGCTGTTTGAAAAGCTGGGGCTGCCCCCGGTGAAGAAGACCAAGACCGGCTATTCCACCAACGCTGAGGTATTGGAAAAGCTGGCGGGAAAGCATCCTATCATTCCTGCCATTATGGACTACCGGCTGCTGATCAAGCTGAAAAGCACCTATGCCGACGGCCTGATCAAGCAGATCCGATCCGACGGGCGGATCCACACCACCTTCCAGAACCTGGTGACGGCTACCGGACGGCTGTCCTCCACGGAGCCGAATCTGCAGAACATTCCTGTGCGCAGCGACCTGGGAGCGGAGATCCGGAAGATGTTTGTACCCGAACCGGGACATGTGCTGGTGGACGCGGATTACAGCCAGATTGAGCTGCGGGTGCTGGCCCACATTGCCAAGGACGAGACCATGCGGCAGGCGTTCCGCTCGGGAACGGATATCCATACGGCAACGGCTTCCCAGGTGTTCGGAGTGCCGGTGGAGCGGGTCACTGCCTTGCAGCGCCGCCATGCCAAGGCGGTGAACTTCGGCATCGTCTACGGCATTTCGGAATTCTCTCTGGCGGAGGATATCGGCGTCAGCCGTTACGAGGCCAGGGACTATATCGACAGTTATCTGAACAACTACCGGGGCGTCCGGGCGTATATGAAGCAGGTGGTGGAGGAGGCCAAAGACCGGGGCTATACCCAGACCCTTTACGGCCGCCGCCGGTATATCCCGGAGCTGAAAAGCAGCAACTTCAACGTCCGCAGCGGCGCGGAGCGGATCGC